>DAORNK010000001.1:0-49722 GCA_035440985.1 Rubrivivax sp.
GGCCGGGGCTTCAGTGCGGGTCCCCGTGCTCATGGCCGCAACCGGGGCCGTGCACATGCGGCGCCGGGGCCGCGCGCACACCGATGTTCAGCGGCCTGCCACGCGCTGGCGTGGCAGGCGCGGGGTGGCCGTGGGTGTGGTCGTGGGCGTGATCGTGGCCGTGCCCGCTGCCGGAGCCGTAGGCACCGGACTCGGGCTCGAAGGGCAAGGTCTCTTCGCTGACCGTCAGGTGCATGGCGCGCAGCAGCTGGGCCAGCACGTGATCCGGTTCGAGCTGCAGGCGGTCGGCCTGCACTTCCAGCTGCACGTGGCGGTTTCCCAGGTGGTAGGCAGCGCGCATCAGATCCAGCGGGCTGCCATGCTGGCTGCAGTGGCGCACCACCAGCAACGGCTGCGCCGCGGCGTTGACGCGGATCAGCGAGCCATCTTCCGCCACCAGCACATCGCCTCCGCGCACGACCTGGCCACGCGGCAGGAAGACCCCCAACACGCGGCCGGTGGAATCGGTGGCGTCAAAGCGGCTCTTCTGGCGCGTGTCCCAGGGCAGATCCACGCTGGCCGCCCGCTTGAGCAGCACGGCCGCCAGTCCGCGCCCCTGGGGGATGAGTTTGTTGCAGGTAAGCATGGCGGCATCGTAATGCGTGGCGCCGGGCGGTGGCGGTCCGTGCCCGAGTTGCCGATGGAAACGATTGAACCCACTCAAGTGCAGGGGGCTGACTGCCGAGATAGGCAGTATGGTTCGAAGCCGTGGTGCTCGGCCCGCACGGCTGCCGTCGGTGCGAACCCAACCGATCGCCCTGCACCTCTACGATGCCACCTGATCCCCTGATCCGCCTGCCCGTGCTGCTTTGCGCCTTGTCGCTTGCCGGCCTGTCCGCCTGTGGTGGTGGAGGCGGCACGGCGGCTCTCCCGGTGTCCCAGACCCCTCAGACGGTCGCAGCGGCGCCGGTGGTCGTCGACGTGGCGGCCGCCGGAGCTGTCGCCTCGACCAGCACGGCTGCCGACTTCGGCAATGTCGCCTGGCCGAGCAATACCGACACGGTGGGCACGGCGCGTGCGCTGGGCGTCAGCGCGAGTCTGGCGCTGGAAGGGGTGCCCGAGGCCCCCGTTGCGGCAGCGGCCAGCAGTGTCGACTCGACGGGACGGCAGTTTCACGTCGACGCATCGGCGGGCGACGACCAGCGCGATGGCCGTGCCCCGGTGCCGGGTATCGGCGCGGCCGGCCCCTGGCGGACGTTGGCGCGGTTGATGAGTGCCGGTCTGGCTCCAGGCGACACGGTGAACCTGGCCTGCGGCAGCGTGTGGCACGAGACCCTGCGCGTGCCAGCATCCGGCCAGGTTGACCTGCCCATCACGATCAGGGCCGCGCAATCGGGCTGCGCCGCACCGCCCACCGTGGACGGCAGCCAGATCATCGAATCCACGGCCTGGGCCCGCCACGCGGGTCAGGTCTACCGGGCTACGCTGGCCTCTGCGCCCCTGCAACTGCAGGTGGCCAGCGGGCTGATGCACGTTGCGCACCACCCGAACCGGGGCCACGATGCGGCTGACCCGACATCACCCTGGGCCACGCTTGCCGCCGACGGCAACGTCGTGTCCGCCAACGGTCGCCTGGGCAGCACCGTACTCACCACCGGCAGCGACCTGGGCCTGCCCGCAGGCGCCACGCTGGGTGCCGGCACACGGGTGCGGGTGCGCACCAACAGCTACATCATCGACGAAGCGGCCCTGGCTGCGGTCGAAAGCCCGCGTCTGACGCTGGCCGTGCCGACCAGCTATCCCGTGCGTGCTGGCTGGGGCTACCTGTTGATGGGCCAGGCCTGGATGCTGGACAGCCCCGGCGAGTGGCACTACGACACCACCAACCGGCAGTTGCTGGCCTGGATGCCCGACTCGGCAGCGCCGGCCGGCCCGGTGGCGGTGACGATGCTGGCCACGGGCGTGGATCTGGTGGGGCGCCAGCACGTGGTGCTGGACGGCATCTCGGTGCGCCGTGTGGGCACCGGCCTGCAATTGCGCAACAGCCTGGGCATCCAGGTCCGCAACTGTGTGGTGCAGGACATCGTGGACGCCGGCGCCGATGCCGCCAACAGCGTCCAAGCCCGATTCGAGTCCAACCAGTTCGGCCGCACCGGGCTCGACGCCATCGCCGGTCAGGCCACCGACACCGGCTACGCCATGCACATGACGGTGCGCAACAACCTGGTAAGAGATGCCGGCGTCGTCATGCAGGGCGAGCAGGCCACCAATGTGCCACGCCGCAACTCGGCGGCCATCTCGCCGGGCGCCAACGCGGTCGTCACCGGCAATGCGGTAATCAACGCGGCCTACATCGGCATCTGGGCGCTCACCGCGAGTGAAATGACCGACAACTTCGTCTACGGGGCCTGCACCGTCATCGACGATTGTGCCGGCATCTACACCGGCGGGGCGGACAACCACTCACGCATCCTGCGCAACACGGTTGTGCACTCGCGTGGCGCGCCAGCGGGCAAGCCGGCCTCTGCGCGCGCACCGCAGGCGCAAGGCATCTATCTGGACGATCTGACATCGGGCGTGCTGGTCGAGGACAACACCGTGATCGACAACGACCACGGCATCTTCCTGCACGTGGCCAACCGAAATACGGTGCGCAACAACCGTCTGTTCGGCAACCGTGTCAGCCAGATCTGGCTGCAGGAGACACCCACCAACGCCACCGGCGAGTTGTACGGCAACGTCATCGAAGGCAACCTGATTGCGCCGGTTTCGCCCCAGGCCGTGGGCCTGCTGCTGCAATCCAGCTACGCCAGCACGGCGGCCTTTGCGCGGTTCGACCGCAATCGCTACTACGACCGCGCGTCGGCCGCGGCGGTGGCGGCCAGTACCACCACCGGCAACTACCTGTACACGCTGAACCAGTGGCGGGCGACGCGCAACGTGGGTTCCACCGAACCGGTGGAAGCCCACGGCATCGCCGTCAGCGGTCTTGGCTACGCGGCCTCCCTGGTGTCAGGCGGCAACCTCGTGCCCAATGGTGACCTGGCCGGCGGACTGTCTGGATGGAGCACGTGGAATCAGACGGCACCCAGCGGCCGCGTCGTGCGCGAGGGGTGCGCCGTGGGCACCTGCGTGCGCTACACCGCCGGTGGCTCGCCGGGCGTGCTGGCCTCGCCCAACTTCACCGTCGTCAAGGGCCAGTGGTACCGCCTGACTCTGGACATCGCCGCCGAGATCGACAACCAGGTCGTGCCGCTGGTGGTTCGCCGCGGCGGTGGCGGCAGCAACGGCTATGAATCCGTCAGCGATCGGTCGTTGTCTTTCACCGCCGGTCGCGGTTTCAGCCGGCACACGGTCCACTTCCAGGCCACCAAGACCATCGTCGCTGGCGACGCGCTCACCGGCGACCTGGGTGCTCGAGTGGACATCGACGGCATCACCAATGGCCAATCGGTCAGCCTGGCCAACCTGGAACTGGTCAGCATCACGCCCGACACGCTGACCCAGACCGTGGGGGCCCTGATCAACGTCGGCTCAGCATCCCTCTCGCAGGACTGCCCCTGGCGGGAGACCCAGGGCGCGTTGTGCAGCAAGCTGGTCAACCTGGCCGACGAGCAGCCCCTGTCCTGGCCCGTGCAGGTGGCAGCGCGCAGTGCGCTCATCGTCTACGCCCAGGAGCCAGGCCTGCTCGACAGTGACCGCGACGGCATTGCCGATGTCCAGGACGGTTGCCCGGACAGTCCGGCCGGGCTGGCGGTCAACGCCAGGGGCTGTGCGCTCCCACAGCGCTGACGGCGGTGCCAGCGGGGCCCGCATAGACTGCGCCGCATGTCCATCCCACGCCAAGCTGCCACTGCGCCTGGCCGCCGTGTATTGCCCGTGCTGGGTGTACCGATCGACGCCATTTCCACCGCCGCTGCCGTGCAGCGCATCGCGGGCTGGGCGCAAGCCGGCGAGGCGCGCATCGTCTGCTGTTGCAACGCGCACTCGGTGGTCACGGCTGCGCAGGACGCCGGGTTCATGCAGGTGCTGGGCCAGGCGGACCTCGCCACACCAGACGGCGCGCCGGTGGCCTGGATGCTCCGCCGCCTGGGTGTCGCCGGCCAGGGTCGCGTGAGTGGGCCGGATCTGATGCGGGACTATTGCGCGCACGCCGCCGCCCGAGGTGAGGGCCTCTTCCTCCTCGGCGGCACCCCGGACACGTTGCAGCGTCTGCAGGCACGCCTGCGTGAACGCTGGCCCACCCTGCGCATCGCGGGTGCGCTGTCGCCACCCTTCAGGCCAATGCGTGAGGATGAGGACCGAGCCATCGTTCAGGTCATCCGGGACAGTGGTGCCGGCACGGTCTGGGTAGGTCTGGGTTGCCCGCAGCAGGAACGCTGGATGGCCGCCCACCGGGCCAGTATTGCGGCCGTGCAGATCGGGGTGGGCGCGGCTTTCGACTTCCATGCCGGCACCCTGCAGCGTGCACCGGTATGGATGCAGCGTTGCGGCCTGGAATGGCTGCACCGGTTGGCCAGCGAGCCCCGCCGCCTCTGGAGGCGATATCTGTGGACCAATACCGCCTTCATCTGGGGGGCCGTGAGGCAGATCGTGGGCCGATCCGCGGGCCGCAGGCCCTAGCATCGCGTGGCCCGTGCAGGCGCCTGCACGTCGGCAGATCTTCATGAGACCCTGATGCCGACCCCTCTGTTCTCACGCCGGCACCGACCCCGCGTGCTGTTCGCCGAAACCCAGCTGCCGCACTACCGCGTGGCCTTTCTGGAAGCGCTTCGCGATTGGCTCGACGGCTATGGCGTCGAGTTCGACTTCATGCATGGCGAGGCCTCCCCTGGCCCGTCCGGACCGGGGGCGGCCTCCGTGCTGCCCTGGGCGCTGCGCATGCCGCCGGCCCGGCTGCAGGGCGGGCGCTGGCGATGGCAGCCGTTCCCCACGCGTGGCTACAAGCTGGTCATCGTGAGTCAGGAGAACGGTCTGCTCTACAACCATTGGCTGTGTCGGCCGTGGCGGGGCTTCAAGCTGGCCTTCTTCGGCCACGGTGCCAATCTCGGCTCCAAGCACCGCAACGGCTGGCGCGAACGTTTCAAGCGGCTGACCACGTTGCGCGCCGATTGGTGGTTTGCCTACACGGGCCTGAGCCAGCGGCTCGTGCTGGAGGCGGGATTCCCGGCCGACCGCATCACCCGTGTCAACAATGCCAGCGATTCCGAGAGCCTGCGCGAGACAATCGCGGCCTTGCCCGAAGAGCGGATTCGGGCGCTGCGTCAGAAGCATGAGCTGACTGTGGGTCACACAGGGCTCTTCCTGGGTTCGATGTACCGCGGCAAGGGCCTGGGCCTGCTGCTGCGCTCGGCGCAGCTTGTGTACCGGCGTGACCCCAGCTTTCGACTGCTGATGGTGGGCGACGGACCAGCGCGGGCCCAGACCGAGGCATCGGCGGCGGCGATGCCCTATGTGCGCTGGCTGGGAGCCCTGCACGGCGACGAGAAGGCTGCGGTGATGGCCGTTTGCGATTTTCTGCTGTTGCCTGGTGCCGTCGGGCTGGCGATCGTCGATGCCTTTGCGGCGGGGCTGCCGACGCTGACTACAGACGCCATCGGTCACGGTCCGGAGATCGCCTACCTGGAACCGGGCCGTAATGGCGAGATCACGCGGGCCCGGGCGCAGCCCTATTCGCAGGCCATCCTCGATCTGATGCGCGATCCAAAGCGCCTGGCCGGCTGGCGCGAACAGGCAGCCGCCGATGGCCAGCTCTACACGGTGCAGTCGATGGCCAACCGCTTCGGTCAGGGCATCCTGGACGCCCTGACGAGAACCCAGAGCTGAGTTCCTCGATGTGGTTCACCACTTCCTGGGACGACGGACATCCGCTGGATCGCAAGTTGGCGGACCTGTTGGCCCGGCACGGCATCGCCGGCACCTTCTACTGCCCGCTGCAGAACGCCGAAGGCCTGCCGGTGATGGGTGCGGCCGATCTGCGCGCGCTGGATGCCAGTGACGGGGCCTTCGAGATCGGCTCGCATACGCGGGACCACGCCTACGCATCGCGTCTGACCACGGCCGACTGGGAACGGCAGGTGGTGCAAGGCAAACAGCAGCTCGAGGACCGACTGGGCCATCCGGTGGCGGGCTTCTGTTATCCGGGCGGGGAGTGCCCGCCGGGGGCGGGGCGGCTGGTGGCTGCCGCCGGTTTTGCCTACGCACGCACGACCGTGAATCTGCGCAACGATTGCGGCAACGACCCCTTTGCCGTGCCCACCTCGCTGCAGTGTTATCCCCACCGGCGTACCGTGCTGCTGCGCAACTACCTGCGCCACGGCGCATGGCGCCGGCGTGCACCGCTGGCCGCCGCCTGCCTGGCCAGTGCCGGTCTGGAGACCCGCTTGCATCGCGCGCTGGCGACCTGCCTGCACAGCGGCGGGGGCTTCCACCTATGGGGTCACTCCTGGGAAATCGAGGCACTGGCACTGTGGCCGGTGCTGGACCGCTTCCTGGCGACCGTGGCGGCCCGTGTGCCGGCCGCAGCACGGTTGACGAACACGGGTGTTCTGCGCCGGCAGGGGCTGTTGGCATGAAGGTGCTGGTCGTGCACAACGCCTACCAGCAGCGAGGCGGCGAGGACGCGGTCGTCGATGACGAATGCAGGCTGTTGACCGAACATGGCCACGACGTGCGCTGCTACCTGCGGCACAACGATGAATTGGACCTGCTACCACGCTGGCGTGCTGCGGTGGACGCCATCTGGTCCGCGCGCAGCTATCGTGACGTGGCGGCCCTCATGGCACAGTCCCGGCCCGATGTGGTGCACGTGCACAACACGTTGGCGCGGGTTTCGCCGGCCGTGATCTGGGCTGCGGCCAGGGCCCAGGTGGCCGTGGTGGTCACCCTGCACAACGCCCGTCTGGCGTGCCTGGAAGGCACCCTGCTGCGCGCCGGCCAAACCTGCACCGACTGCCTGGGCCACCTGCCCTGGCGCGGTGTGCTGCACGCCTGTTATCGCGGGTCGCGCTGGCAGTCGGGCGTGCTGGCGGCTTCGACCATCACCCACCGCGCGCTGGGGACCTGGCGCAATCGGGTTCAGCGGTTCATCGCGCTGGATGCGGCCAGCGTGCCGGGTTTCGTCGCTGCCGGCCTGCCCTCGCAGCGCATTCGTGTGCGACCCAATTTCGCATGGCCCGTGGCCGCGGAAGACACGGTGCAGCGCCACGGTGGCCTGTACGTGGGTCGACTGGCGCCCGAAAAGGGTGTGCGCGTGCTGGCGCAGGCCCTGCAAAGGCTGCCTGGCCTGCCCCTGGAGGTGATCGGCGAGGGCCCCGAAAAAGAAGTGCTGCAACAAGCCGGTGCCACCCTGCTTGGAGCCTTGCCGCCAGCCGAAGTCCAGCGCCGCATGCGGCGTGCCGCCTACCTGGTGATTCCGAGCATCACGCAGGAGCAGTTTCCCCGCGTGCTGGCCGAGGCTTTCGCGGCTGGCCTGCCCGTGCTGGCTGCGGCGAAGGGGTCGTTGGCCAACCTGGTGGAACCGGGCCGCACGGGCCTGCACCACCGGCCCGGCGACGTCGCCGGGTTGGCCGAGTCGCTGGCCTGGGCACAGGCGCATCCCCGGGAACTCGCGACGATGGGTGAGGCGGCGCGGGCCATCCATGCGCAGCGCTACGCACCCGAAGCGGCCCACCGCAGCCTGCTGGAGATCTACGCCGAGGCCCTCGCATTGACGACCCGTACCACGCCGGGCGTCTGAGGGTAGCCCAGGTTCACGCCTGCCAGACACCAAGACCCGCTTCCCGCAGGCCGATCGCCAGCTCCACCTCCATCTCGCACGCGGCTCGATAGGGCATCGGGTTGTAGACCTCGTACAACGCCGGCAGCAGTCGCAGGCCGTACTGCATCACGAAGCGGTTGGCCTGAATGCCGGCCTTGTGCTTGTCCAGGCGCAAGTCCGGGTCCAGCCCGGTCATGCCGACGTAGACGAAGGGCTTGCCCATCTGGTAGCCCGGGTTGGCGCGGCGGAAACGGGGTTCGTTCCAGACCTGGTCGGCCAGCTCGACCACGTAGACATGGTAGTGGTGACGTCGTGGACGGCGGCCGGCGCAGGCGGGCGCCCGCTGGCCGTCCGGGACGGCGCTTCGTTTCATCAACCGCAGTATGCCGTGCGCAACGCGCGCACCGTGAGGTGCCACTGTCGCGCGGCTGCATGGGAGCGAATGGAATCGGCGGCAAACTCATCGCGCCGGGCTTCAAAGTCCAGCAAGGCCCGCACCAGGGCGTCGGTGCGGCCGGCATCGAAGCCGACGCCCAGCGGTGGCGCGACCTCGTCGGCAAGGGCGCCGACCCGTGCGGCGATCACCGGCACCCCATGACGCATCGCCTGGAAACGCACGCCGCTCTCGTCGATGCGCCGATAGGGCAGTACCAGGGCGTCGGCCTGCGCCAGCAGCGGCGGCACCTCGTCCTCCGGCACATAGCCGTCGTGCCAGGTGATACGCGCAGCGGCGGGGTGGCGGTCCAGTTGCGCCAGGATCTGACGACGCAGGCGGTCATCCCGGCAATGGCCGGCGATGTGCAGCGCAAAGCGCGGTGGCAACTCGCGCAATGCATCGAGCAGCAGGTCCAGGCCCTTGTAGGGCGACAGGTTGCCGAAGGCCAGCAGACGCAGCGGGCCGTCGGCTGCAACGGCTGGACGCGGCCCCTGCACTGGTGGCAGCGGCTCCACCCCGTGCGGCATGAGCACGATGCGCACGCGCGGCACCGCGTGTTCCCGCGTGAGCTCTTCTGCCATCCGTGCGGTGTGCACCACGCACACGTGAGCCAACCGGTAGGCGCGGCCATAGGCGCGGACCTGGGAAGGGCGGTGCGCCTCGTGCGGACGCAGGTTGTGCACGGTCAGCACGTATCGGCGTGCCGTCAGGCGCAGCCACAGGCCCTGCCAGGTGCCGGCCAGCCAGGTTGGCTCGATCAGCCCGAACATGTGCACCACCGCAGGTCGATGCCGGGCCAGCCAGATGCCGAGCCGCAGGTGGTAGCGCATCAGATTCAGCGCCTTGGCCCAGACGGGCCGCCCAGGCGACTGGCTGCCGCGCAGATTGATGGCACGCACGGCCGGGTGCAGTGTTTGTACGAGGCTGAGATCTGAAGTGACCAGCGTCACGCGGGCCCCCTGGGCTGCCAGGCCATTGGCGAAGCCACGTTCGTAGTTGGGCTGGAAGCCGCCGGAGATCAGCACCACCTCCACGTCGGCCAGGGCAAGCGGCTCGTTCATGTCTTGAGCAACTGTGGCGCCTTGCGCAGCGCCGCCCACTGAATGCGGGCGACGCGCCAGCGCCCGCGCAACAGGTGCCGCAGGCAGACCCAGCCCAGGTAGGCCAGCGCGCTGGCACGGTGGGCGCGGAAGAAGCGGCCGAGCACACGAATGCGGTTCTGTGCCAACAGGGATTCGGCCATCTCCGAAGCGGGTCGCGCACTGGAGCCGCCCACGCGGTGGTAGACCAGGCTGTCCGGTGCGTAGCCCAGACGGTAGTGGCCGCGTGCACGCTCGGCCCAGTCCAGTTCTTCGAAGTACAGGAAGTAGTCTTCCTGCATCGGGCCGACCTGGCGCACGAAATCGGCGCTCACCAGCATCGATGCGCCGACCACGTAGGCCATCTGCGCCTCAACGGCCGCGGGATGGCCGGGCACCCGTGCGGCGGAGTCGCCGAGGCCGATGTGTGCCGTGAGCATGCGCCGAGGATCCAGCCAGGCGCCCCCCAGGGCCTGCACACGATCCGGCGTGTCGAAGTACAGGAGCGTGGAGCCGACCATGCCGATTCCCGGATCGGCTGCCGCACGGCGCAGCAGCGCCGGCAGGGCCTGGTGGTGCACCACGGTGTCGGTGTTGAGCAACCAGAAGTGGCCATAGGCCGGCAGCCCTGCCACGCGCATCCCCAGGTTGTTGCCTGCGGCAAAGCCCCGGTTCTGGCCCGCGGGCACGATGAACACGCGCACACCGCGCTCTGCTGGCGCTGGCAGGCTGGCCGAGGGTTGCAGCAACTGGACCGGCACTCGAGGCAGGCCGTGTCCCGAGGCGTAAGCCACACCCGGCCGCCGGCTGGCTTCGGGGGGCGGCACGGGATGCTGGCACCAGGTCAGGATGTGCGAGACAGAGCCGTCGCTGGAATCGTTGTCCACCACGACAATGTCGAAGTCGTCGGTGGTCATCCCGAGCAGCGAATCGATGCACTGCACACACTCGTGCCCATTGTTCCAGTTGACCAGCAGCACCGCGGTGCGGCCTACTCCGCCGCTCATGGCGGTTCGGCAGCCCCCGACGCCGTTGGGGGGGCATCCCGCAACATCATCAGCAGCATCGCCATCAACAGGGCCATTGCCGCGATGCCACGCGGCGATATCCACTCCGGCTGGGTGCCCGAGGTCAGCACGGGCACCACGAATGAACCGCACAGGGCGGCCAGCAGCCCGCGGTCACGTGCATCTTGCAGCCGATGGACGCGCCGGGCGGTCAGCATGAATGCCAGGATGAAGGCCACCGGGACCAGACTGGCCAGCACCCCCATCTTCAGCGGGAAGTACAAGTACGAGTTGTGGATGTAGCGGGTCTCCACCGCGAAGCTGCCCGACGAACTGATGGTGCGCTTGTAGTCGCCGCCGATGCCCACGCCCGTCAGTGGCCGTTCGGCGATGCGCCGCAGGGCTTCGTTGTTTTCCACGACCCGCCAGTGGAACGAGCCGCCTGCGCGCAGTTCAGGGACGATGCCCAGCGCACGTTCTTCCAGGGCGTCGACCATGCGCGGGCGCAACAAGGACAGTCCGGCGACCAGGGTTGCGAGCGCCAGGCCACCGATCAACAGCACACGCGCCGCGCCCACCCAGCCGCGGTGCATGAAAGCCGAGACCAGCAGGCCTGCCGCTGTCGCCACCCACACACCGCGCCCGAACTGCACCGCCAGTCCCAGCAGCATCAGGCCGATGGCCGGCAACAGCCACCAGAACTGCCTTGGCGCCTCAGCCAGGCGGTTGAGGAAGACGAAGAGGGCGAACACGACCAGGTAGACGCCGCCGCCAGCGATGCTGCGGGTCACATCGGCGTTGGCCACGTCCAGCGACTCGACACGGGCCTCCGTCATGATGCGCAGGTCGAACAGCGATTGCACCGACGCGTACAGCGCCACGATGCACCCGAATGCCAGAACCGCTGTCGTGAGACGCCGCAGGCCCACTCTGTCGCCGAAGAAGGCCAGCGCCAGCGGCAGCACCAGCCAGGCAATAAGTACGCGGGCTTCGGACATGGCGAACTCGTTGCCCGCGACGAACCGTGCGTAGACCAGGGAAACGGCGCCTGCCGCAGCCAGGTACAGCAGCGCCCAGCGGAAGGGCCCGAGTTCGCGCCAGGCCGTCAGCCGCCCGGCCAGCGCCAGCCGCAGGCCGTACAGCGCCGCCAGGTACAGCAGCAGCACGTCATAACCCTGCAACCGGCCCCCGACCAGCGGCACTTGCGGTACGAAAGCCTTGGGGATGACCTCGAACAGCAAGGCCAGCGCGAACACGAGCCCTGCCCACGGTGCAGCGGCCGACAGCACGAAGGCTGCCGGCGCAACCACGAGGATCACCGTGTAGTACCAGGGGAATACGGCCGTGACCAGGCCTAGCAGCACGCCCAGCGCGGCTACGGCCAGCGCAATCCAGACCGCGCCGGCCGGATGGGGAGGTCGATGCTGATGCAGCAGGCTCATGGCCGAATCGGGCCGTCGGCACGGCCGAGGGCGCTGCGCAAATGGTGGCGTTCCTGCGCCGTAAGCAGGTGGCGCCAGGCCAGCGTGCCGAACAGACCCAGGCCCACCATCGTGTAGGCCAGCGCCGCCGGGCCCGTCTGCGGCAGCAGGCCGCCGGCGAGCAGGGCCATGGCCCCTGCAGCCCAGCGCAGCGCGCTCCCTAGCTTCGCGGGGCGCCGGGCCACGCCTCGCCAGGCCAGCACGAAGACGGCCAGTGCGTCAACGCCCAGGCGCAGACCGGCCGCCACCGCAGCGCCCAGCACGCCCCATCGTGCCGACAGGGCCCAGAACAGGCCGCAGAAGAGCGGCAACTCGGCCAGGTGCAGCAGGGCCATCCACTTGGGGTCGCCACGGGCCTGGATCAGCGTGGCCGGCCCCTGCGCCAGAGCGTTGAGCAGCATGCCGAGCGCCAGTACGCGAAGCACGGCGCTGCTGCCAGCGGCCATCTCCGCGCCCAGCCAGAGCCTGAGCATGGGCTCGCTCAGAGCCCAGAAAGCCAGCGTCAACGGAAAGCTCAGCACGAACAGGGCGCGCGTGGTGGCGCCGAGCAGGCGCGCAGCGGCTTCCGACCGCACGGCCACACCGGCGGCGAGCGGGAACAGCGTGCTGGTCAGCGAGTAGGGCAGCATCATGGTGCGTGACAGCAGATCGTACGGTGTGGTGTACAGCGCCACGGCTTTCACCGGCACGATGGCTGCCAGCAGCAGACGGTCCAGATACGTCAGCAGAGGGCCAACCAGGCTGGAAACGCTCATCCAGCCGCCCACGGCCAGGAGTTCGTGGCTGAGCGCGCGATCCGGCCACTGGATCCAGGGTGCAGCGCCGCGGTGGCGCGCCGCCAGGCGCGCGTAGGCGGCATTGGCCAGCACGCGCATGGCCACGATGGCGGCCACCACGCTGTCCAGCCGCGGCCACGCCAGCGCCACCAGCAGCGGCCCCGCGAACGTGGCCGCGCCGATGAACAGGCGCACGAGGTTGATCTCGCGGAAGCGCTGGTGGGCGCTGAGCACCCCCACGTGGCCTCCGCTGGCCATCACGAACGGCAGCGAGGCGGCCAGCAGCCAAAGCGCCTGCACCGCCTCCGTCCGCAGCGCCGGGCTGAGCTGGAACACCGCATGGGCCAGCCAGTGGCTCGTGGCGGCCAGCAGCAGCGCCAGTGCCAGGCCCAAGGCGCGCAGGTAGACCATGGCCGTAGCCGTCAGTGCGTGCGAGCCGGCCATGTCGGCCAAGGCCAGGCGCTGTGCCACGGCGCGTGTCAGTGCGCGGCCGATGCCGAAGTCGAACAAGCTGGCGTAGCCCACCAGGGCCCAGGCCAGCGACAGGAAGCCGAAGCGTTCCAGGCCCAGCAGGTGGATCAGCATCGGCACGGCGACCAGCGCCACACCCAGTGGCAGTACCTGACCGGCCAGATTCCACCCCGTGTGGCGGGCCAGGGCCCCGATGCCCGGGGCCGCAGCGGTCGGATTCGGCACGCGGCTCAATCGCGGTGCACCTGACCGAAGACGCGTCTGCGCTGCTGGGGCGCCAAGGCCTGCGCCAGCGCCAGCGTGAACGACTGCTGCAAGGCAAAGGCCTGCTCGGTGTTGCTGTCGATGCTGGAAATGCGCACCAGCATGCCGTCGGGCACCAGGCCGCGATAGCCGTAGGCCAATTGCGCCAGCTTCTGTTCGGTGCCGGTGAGCGTGACACGGTCACCCACGACGATCCAGTACGACAGCGGCTCGACGCGGCCGCCTGCGCGGGTGACCAGCTGCCGCACGGGCTGCGCCCAGCCACCGCCACTGAAGCGGCCGTTTTGCGCGGACAGCACCTGGAAACCCTGCGCCGGGTAGCAGACCTCGGGGCGGTGGGCACGCGTGGCATCGGACTGGTCACCGCCATAGGCCACTGACAACATGATGCGCTCGCCGCGGCTGTTGACGTAGGTGCGACTGAGCGTCTGGGCGTAGATGGCATTGATGACGGCGGCCTGATCGGGTGAGACCAACTGGACTGGCAGGCGTTCATCCACCGCCCAGTCACCGAAACGACGGGGGAAGAGGCTGGTCAGGTCCATCGGGGGTAGTGTGTCGGCCAGGCGCACGGTGGGGCGCCAGGCGGTGGCGCCGGCGAACGCGGCGATCATCAGGGCCAGAGCCAGCAACGCCTGCCAGCGCAGGGTGTTCATCACGCCTGACCGCGTTGGGCGGGCAGGAAGCGGCCCAGCAACTGGTCCACGGCCAGCATCATCACCAGGGCCACGAGAAACAGCACCAGGCCGGCGAATCCATGGACGAAGCCTTGTCCGGCGGCATCGCCCAGGTGGTAGGTGACCAGCACCAGGATCATCACGCGCACGATGTTGGCGGCAAAGGCGATGGGGATGAGGAGTACGGCCAGCGTGGCGTTGCGTGCCAGGCTGGTGTAGTGCATCAGGTTCATGTACAGCAGGCCCAGCGCCTCCAGTGTGAACATGCTGTTGAGGCCGGCGCAGGCATCCGCCACCAGCAACTGGTAAGGCCCCACCGTGAGGATCACGCCCGAGCGGCCGACCGGGTAGCCCAGGCTGTACAGCAACTGCGTGGCCACGGCGGAGACGGCACTCTTGAGCGGGGCGGTGACCGCTGCCACCAGTGCTTCGGGCAACGGGATCATGAAGATCATGAAGAACAGGGGAAAGAACGCCACGCGCAGGGCCCCGCTGCCGCAGAACACCAGCAGCAGGCCGGCCAGCACCAGGATCTGCGAACCGGTCTGGAACATGATGATCTGCTGGCTGCTGCCGAAGGCGTACACCAGCAGCCCCAGCAGCAGCAGGGGCCAGCCGGCCAGCGGACGCACGGGTCCGGCCGCCGCCGCGATCTCGTGCCTTCGCGAGAACAACAGCCACAGGCTCACCGCCAGGATGATGGGGCCGTGGCCCTGCTCGTCGGTGGCCCAGATCGTGCGGGCCAGTTCGGCATAGGTGGGGCCGTATAGCAGGGCCAGGCCGAAGGCCAGCAATGTGAACGCCGGCAGGTCCAGGCCCGCGGGACGCAGGGGCGGACGCGCGGTGGACGTCATCGCGCTAGAACTCGTTGAGCACCACACCTGCCAGCTTGGCCGGGCTGCCGGCGAAGCTGGCCACCATCTCCTGCAACATGGCCACGCGGCTGGCGTGGCGGCGGGCCACCAGCAGCGCCATCCCGCAGCGCGCGGCGATCACCGCCGCATCGGCGCCCAGCACGGCGGCCGGCGTGTCGACCACCACATGGTCGAACTTGGACACCAGCTCGCGCATCAGCAGGCCGAAGGCCGGGCGCTCGACGAGTTCCAGTGGGTTGGGTGGGGTCGTGCCCACCGGCAGGATGAACAGGCTGGGCACGACGGCCACCTGGCGGATCACACCCTTGTCCGCACGGCCGCTCAGGATGCTGGATAGGCCGCTGCGGTTGCCGAGCTGGAAGACTTCGTGCAGCCGCGGGCCACGCATGTCGGCGTCGACCAGCAGCGTTCGCCCGCCCAACTGGGCCAGCGTGACGGCCAGGTTGGCGGCGCAGTAGGTCTTGCCGTCGCCGATGTCCGGGCTGACGACCGCCAGCGCGTGGTGGGCCTGAGCCTCGCCAAAGACGCGCATCATCAGCTGGCTGCGCAGGGCGCGGAAGTGTTCGGCGCGCGCACCGAAGGGTTCGTTGAGCGTCACCAGTTCGCCATCGAGCGTGCGCTGCTCTTGCGGCGTGTAGGGGTAGTGGAATTGCTGGGCCAGCGCGAAGAGGACATCCTCCTTGCTCGCCAGGCCCAGGGCGACGGCGGCTTCGCCGAAGCGCACGCCGGTCTCGCGCTGGCGCTGCAGGACGCGCTCGACCTGTTCGGCCGTGAGGTTGCGCAGCTCCGCAATGATGTCGCCGATGTTGCGCTCAGGTTGCACGCTGGCCGTATCGGCCAGCGACGGTGGCACGGCCTTGGGCCGCGCAGGCTGCGCTGGCGCGGTGCCATCCAGCGCTGCGGGTTCGGGTGCAGAGTCGCGGAACTTGGCCATCGCTTCAGTTGCCCTGGGCGCGGGTCGGCTGGGGCAACGGCGCCAGCACACGCTGCTGCAGCAGCGGCATGGTGCCACCGCCCCGTCGCAGGCGCGAGCCCGGTTTGGGCATCCGGCCGAGTACCGGCAAGCCGAGTGCCAGCACCAGATCGTCCGCCGTGCGCACGCGTCGGTCGCGCAGTTCCAGCAGCAGGGCCAGCCCCACGGCCAGCAGCGAGCCGACGATGAACGCGAGGACCAGATTGAGCACGACACGCGGCGATGACGGCTCGATCGGCGGCGAGGCCTTGGTCAGCAGGTTGATGTTGCTCTGCGTGCTCTGACTTTCCAGGCTCGTCTGGGTGAAGCGCTGCAGCAGCACGTCGTAGGCGCGCTGGGCGTTTTCGACGTCGCGCATCAGCACCAGACCTTCATCGCGCACGGCCTTCATGCGCAGCACCTTCGTGCGCTGCTCTTCCAGTGCACGGCGGATCTCGCCTTCGCGCTGGCGATTGATGGTGTTGGCCACGCCGACGCTGCCGGTGACCTTGCGCGTTTCGGCCTCCAGCCGCGCGCGCTGGTCGGCCAGGCTGGCCTTGAGCTCCTGCACCTGCGGGTGGGCATCGCCCAGCCGGGTGGACAACTGCTGCAGCTGCGCCTCGTTGCGGTTGATATCGGCCTTCAGCTGCCCGACGATGCCGTTGTTGAGCACCTCCTGCAGCCGATCGGCCTGCGCGCCTTGGGCCTGGGTCTGCCGGCTGGCCGACTCGGCCGAAAGTGCCTGCACCGCGGTGTACTGCGAGGACAGCTCGTTGAGGCGCGCGTTTTCGACGTCCAGCCGTTCGTCGGTGGCGATGATACCGGCGTCCTTCTGGAAGGCGCTGACCCGGCTCTGGGCCTTTTCGAGCGCTTCACGGGCTTCCTTGGAACGCGTCTCGAAGAAGGTGGAATACAGCTTGGCCGGGTCGGTGCGCAGGTCCAGTGACGTGTCGATGTAGGCCTGGGCGAACGCATTGGCCAGCCCGGCGGCAAAGCGGGGGTCCGGCGCCTTGTAGCTGATGCTGATGACGCTGCTTTCGCGCGATGGCACGACGTCCATCTGGCGCGCGAACACACCACCCAACCAGGCTTCGATGCTGCCCTGACCACGGGTTTCGTCCTGCCATTGCTGGCGGACCTGGGGGTTCTCGTTGAGCTTGAGGTTGCGCACCACGCGCTGCGCCACCCGTTCGCTGCGAATGATGTCGACCTGGGTGGCCATGTAGGCCGGTGAAGCACCGCCGCCAAAGGCGAAGGCCGATATCGGATCAGGCTTGAAGTCGACCACCACGCTGGCCGTGGCGGTGTACTGGCGCGCCACCAGCAGGCTCGCACCGATGGTGCTGGCCAAGGTCAGCAGGAGCACCAGCAGCGCCAGCCACCAGCGCGCGCGCAGGATGGAGAGGAACTGGCCGAAGCTCATCGCGAAGTCCTCCGCCGTGCGCGCCTAGAACAGGCTTTCACGCACGAACACCACGTCACCTTCGCGCAGCTTTTCGTCCATCCTGGTTTCCACTGCCTGGACGGCGCCGTTGCTGCCCCTGCGGTGCACACGAATGCCCTTTTCCGTGCCACGCGGCGTCAGGCCGCCGCCCGTGGCCAGCGCCTGCATCAGCGTCAAGTCGCGTTCCAGCCGCATCGGGCCGGGTCGCTGCACCTCGCCGTAGATGTAGACCACGGGCTGGCGGTCCACCCAGACGGCGTCGCCGTTGAGCAGCACGATGTCCTTCTCGCGCCCGCCTGGGGCGAAGACGGCGGGCAGGTCGACTTCCACGCGGAAAGGCTGGCCGTTGCGCGTGCCGCTGATCACGACCATGTCGGCACCGCCCGGTGCGGTACCGCCGGCCATGGCGAGCACGTCGGTGAGCCGCGTGTCGGCGAGTTCCAGCGGGTAGCGGCCGGGCCGGTTGACTTGGCCCAGCACGCTGACCTGATTGCCGCGAACCTGCAGCACGACCACGGTGACCTGCGGGCTCTTGACGAAGTTGCCGTTGCGCAGGCCATCGGCGATCAGTCTCTCGGCGGCCGTGACGGACAGCCCGCCCAGGCGAAGAGTGCCCAGCAGAGGGTAGGACACGACACCGGCTTCGGTCAGGCGCGATTCCAGCGTGAGATCGGGGTTCTGGAACACGCTGACCCGGATGACGTCGCCCGCGCCCAGCCGGTACTCCTGGGGCGTGACGCTGGCGCCTTGTGGCTGAGCCAGCGCGGGCTGGCACAGCAGCAGCATGGCTGTCAGCAGCGCCACCACTATCGCCAGGGCGCCCTTCACTTGATGCCCATGCCCTTGCTGATGTCGGTGGCGCTCAGGCCTGCGCTGGCAGCCGAGGCGGGCGACTCGGCTGGCGCCGCGGCGCCGGCGCCATCGGCGAACTTGCCGACGTACTCGACCTTGGCCGCACCGCGCAGTGCCTTGCGGTCGTCCTCGATCAGCTTGCGTTTGCGTTCGTTCAGAAGGTAGGTCTCGATGGCCGGACGTGCCTGCTCTTCGCTGACCGGCTGGCTGCGCGAACCAGCCAGCACCACCACCTGCACGCCGTTGGTGGCCGGTACCAGGGCGGCCTGCCCGTCCTGCATGCGCGCAAAGGCATCCAGGCTGTTCAGCGGCAGTTGCTCGGCGGCGCGCACGGCCTGGTTGCCGGCGAAGCGGTAGCCGGCGCCCTTGAGAAACTCAAGGAATTCGTTGATGTTCTTGGCTGCGGCCAGTTTCTCGCGCAGTTCGGGCAGCTGTTCGGGCTTGGCCTCGATGGCGATTTCCTGGATGCTGTAGATGCGACGGTCCTTGAACAGCGCAGGCTTTTCGTCGTAGTACTTGCGGATCTCCTCGGGCGTGGGCTTCGCGGCGGCTTCGCCGACCTTTTCGAAGTAGGCGCGCGCCAGGATCTCGCGCCGCGCCGCTTCCATCTGCTGAACCACGCGCGGGTCGCGGTCGAGCTTGTGCTCGTCGGCCTTCTGGACGGCCAGTTCCTGGTCGATCAGGCGTTCCAGGATCTGCTTGCTGGCGCCTTCGGCCTGTTCGGGGCGCAGATTGCGCTGCTGTTGCAGCACGAAGTTGATCTGGTGGACGGTGATTTCTTCCTTGTTGACACGCGCAGCGGTCTGGCTGGCGACCTTGTCCTTGCCGCCGCAACCGCTCAGCAAGAGCATGCCGGCCACGGCGGCTGCGGTGGCCAGCGTCGACCAGCGGCGCGCACGGCGAAGGGCGATGGGCATCGTGACGGTCATGAGTGGATTCCTCGGAACTGGAGTGCCTGGGGTCGACCGCGCGCGGTGCCGGCTGCGGCCAGGCTGAAGGCAAACCCCGGGCCCGCACGAAGGCAGGCAGTGTAACCGCAGCCCCCTGGGAATCCGCACCATCGCGCCCCCCACAGATTGGGTGCGCCGGGACCTGTTTCACCTCGGTGAGTGCCGCTTTCCGGTGCGGATCGGCGCGATGGAAACAGGCTGTTTCAGCACTTGATCCCGACATGCAGCGCCACGATCCCGCCGGCCAGGTTGTGCACGTCGACATGGCCGAAGCCGGCATCCTTCATCATGCCCTTGAGCGTGGCCTGGTCGGGGTGCATGCGGATGCTCTCGGCCAGGTAGCGGTAGCTGTCGGCGTCCTTGGCGATCAGCCTGCCCAGCAGCGGCATCAGCCTGAACGAATAGAAGTCGTAGGGCTTTTGCAGCAGCGGCGCCGGGCGCGAGAACTCCAGCACCAGCAGCCGGCCACCGGGGCGCAGCACGCGGCACATCTCGGCCAGCGCGGCTTCCTTGTGCGTCATGTTGCGCAGGCCGAAGGCCACGCTGGCCAGGTCGAAGCTGCCGTCGGCAAAGGGCATGTGCTCGGCGTCGCAGGCCGCGGTGGGGATGACCTTGCCTTCGTCGAGCAGGCGGTCGCGGCCGGTGCGCAGCATGGCTTCGTTGATGTCGGTCAGCACCACGCAGCCCTGCTCGCCCACGCGCGAGGCGAAGGCGCGCGCCAGGTCACCCGTGCCGCCGGCGATGTCCAGCACGCGCATGCCCGGCTGGATGGCCGCCACGCCCACGGTGTAGGCCTTCCACAAGCGGTGCATGCCCATCGACAGCACGTCGTTCATGATGTCGTAGCGCGAAGCCACGGAATCGAACACGCCGCGCACGTGGCGCGCCTTCTCGGCCTCTTCGACGGTCTGGTATCCGAAATGGGTCTGTGCCATGGTGGCCTCGTTCAATGGCTTCTGCAGCCGCCACCGGCCGGCGCAGGGGGCGCCATCGGTGCGTCGCGGCTCATGCCGGCATCCGCCAGGCGCTGCTCGTAACGCTGCCAGAGTTCGGCTTCATCGCGGCCCAGGTGGTAGAGGTAGTCCCACGAGAAGATGCCGCTGTCGTGGCCATCTGAAAACCGCGGCTGGACGGCGTAGTGGCCCACCGCCTGCAGGTCGTCGATGCCGACACCGCGCTTGCCGGTCTGCAGCACCTCCTGCCCGGGGCCATGGCCCTGCACCTCGGCCGACGGCGAATAGACACGCATCAATTCGAACGGGATGCGGAACTGCGCCCCGTCGCTGAAGGCGATCTCCAGCACGCGGGATGCCTGGTGCACTGTCAGTGCGGTGGGCAAGGGGGTATCGCGATCGAGTCCGGACATGGGGCGAGGCTGGCTGAAGCTGGGGTCGAACGAGTGTATGCCGGTGCGCCAGACCCGGTCAGACCAACACCCTCTGGATGCCCCCGGGCATTGGCGCGCGCCGCATATCACCCATCCCCCCAGAGTCTGAAGGGGACGTATGGTGCGGCGTTCGCAAAGTCCTTGTCCGAAGACAGCAAAGTGAGCTCGTAGCGACCGCAGAGCTGGATGAGCAACGCGTCGATGGTGCCAACTTGGGCGCCACGCCTGCGGCAGGTATTGCGCACTTCAGCGGCGGCGATGTGATCCTGCCTGTCAGGCTGAATCAGGGGCAAAGCCCCCAAGCGGTCGATGATCGCCTGCCTGGCCTTGGGCCCGCTGAAACCTTGCAGCAGTTCTTGCAGGACCAGGCCCGTCGTGACGACGGCGTCAGCACCATCCAGAGCTTCGCGCAGCGCGATGACCTCCTTGGATTCGCAGGAACCGTCACGCCGCAGCGCCATGGACCAGACGCTCGTGTCCACGAGCAGCGTCACGATCTGGAGCGCTCCGCCTTGTAGTCAAACGAGGCGTCCCATTCGAGCTTCCCGAACAATTCCGAAACGCGCCTTTGCTCCCGCCTGGCGATGAACTCCTTCAGGGCCAGCGTGACCGCTGCCTTCTTCGTGGGTTCGCCGCTGACCGCGACGGCCCGGTCGAGCAGGGCTGGATCCAGAGCGAGATTGGTTGCCATGTGACGGGTCCTTTGTGTGACAGTCTACACACCGCAGCGACCGGATGCCATGCGTCCGTCGATACCGACTGGGTTCGAGCGGGAGTCAGACCAACACCCTCTCGATGCCACCGGCATTGGCGCGTGCCACGTACTCCGACATCCAGTCCTCGCCCAGCAACTGGCGCGCCATTTCCACCACGATGTAGTCGGCCTCCAGCAGACCACTTTGCAGGTCGTCGCCGAAGCGGCTCAGGCCTTGCAGGCAGCTGGGGCAACTGGTGAGGATCTTCACGTTGGCCGCCGCCGGGGCAAGCGCCCGCACTGCGGCTTCACCCTGGCGGATCTCGATCTCCTTGCGAAAGCGGATCTGCGTGCTGATGTCGGGCCGCGTCACGCCCAGCGTGCCGCTTTCGCCGCAGCAGCGCTCGCTCTTGATCACCTGCGGGCCCACCAGGGCCTGCACGGTCTTCATCGGGTCGCGTTGCTTCATCGGGCTGTGGCAGGGGTCGTGGTAGAGGTAGGCGGTGGGGTTGTCTTGCAGCGTGATGCCCTTTTCCAGCAGGTACTCGTGGATGTCCAGGATGCGGCAGCCGGGAAAGATCTCCTCGAACTTGTAGCCCTGCAGCTGGTCGTAGCAGGTGCCGCAGCTCACGACCACGGTCTTGATGTCCAGGTAGTTCAGCGTGTTGGCCACGCGGTGGAAGAGCACCCGGTTGTCGGTGATGATCTTCTCGGCGGTGTCGAACTGCCCGCCGCCGCGCTGCGGGTAGCCGCAGCACAGGTAGCCCGGTGGCAGCACCGTCTGCACGCCGGCATGCCACAGCATGGCCTGCGTGGCCAGCCCGACCTGGCTGAACAGCCTCTCGCTGCCGCAGCCCGGGAAATAGAACACCGCCTCGGTGTCGACCGTGGTGAGTGCCGGGTCGCGGATGATGGGCAGATAGGCCTTGTCCTCGATGTCCAGCAACGCGCGTGCGGTCCGCTTGGGCAGGCCGCCGGGCATCTTCTTGTTGATGAAGTGGATGACCTGCTGCTTGATCGGCGCGGGCCCGAGCGTTGCCGGCGGTGCCGTCGTCTGCTGCCGCGCCGCGGGCTTGAGCAGGCCATGCGCCAGACGCTGGGCCTTGAAGCCCACATCCACCATCGCCCGGCGCATGAGCCGGATGGTCTGCGGCTGGGTGCTGTTGAGAAAGCCCATCGCCACCGCCTTGCCCGGGCGGAAGCTCTGCTGCCCCATCTTGCGCAGCAGGTTGCGCATGGCCATCGTGACGTCGCCGAAGTCGATCTTCACCGGGCAGGGGTTCAGGCACTTGTGGCAGATGGTGCAGTGCTCGGCCACATCCTCGAAATCGGTCCAGTGGCGCACGCTGATGCCGCGGCGCGTCTGCTCTTCGTAAAGAAAGGCCTCGATCAACAGGCTGGTGGCCAGGATCTTGTTGCGCGGGCTGTACAGCAGGTTGGCACGCGGCACGTGCGTGGCGCAGGCCGGCTTGCACTTGCCGCAGCGCAGGCAGTCCTTGATGCTGTCGCTGATGGCGCCGATCTCGCTTTGCTGCATGATCAGCGACTCATGCCCCATCAGCCCGAAGCTGGGGGTGTAGGCCGCGCTGAGGTCCGCCGGCCGCAGTTCTGCGCCGCTGTCGGCCGCGCGGTGGCGCAACAGTTTTCCCTTGTTGAAGCGGCCCTGCGGGTCGATGCGGGCCTTGTATTCTGCAAAGGGCGCCAGCTCCGCATCGGTCATGAATTCGAACTTGGTGATGCCGATGCCGTGTTCGCCGCTGATCACGCCGCCCAGGCTGCGGGCGAGCGTCATGATGCGTGCCACCGCTTCATGGGCGGTTTGCAGCATCGCGTAGTTGTCGCTGTTGACGGGGATGTTGGTGTGCACGTTGCCGTCGCCGGCATGCATGTGCAGGGCCACCCAGACGCGGCCGCGCAGCACTTCCTTGTGGATGGCGCGGCAGGCGTCCAGCACCGGCTTGAAGGCACTGCCGGTGAAGAGTTGCTGCAGCGGTTTGAGGATCTGCGTCTTCCAGCTGGCGCGCATGCGCCAGTCCTGCAGCAGCGCAAAGATGGTTTCGCCGCTGTCGGCCTGGGTGGCGTCCAGGTTGTCCAGCCAGAACTGCCACAGCGTGCGCACCTCGCCCAGAAGGCTCAGCGCCTGCTGCACGCGCTCGGCCAGCATCTCGGCACTGGGCACTTCGCCGGCGTCGTCGTCCTGCCCCAATGGCAGCTGGCCACGCTGGAAGAAGGCCTGCAGCGCACCCACCAGCTCCAGCTTGTTGCGCAGGCTGAACTCGACGTTGATGCGTTCGATCCCGTCCGTGTACTCCCCCATGCGCGGCAGCGGGATCACCACGTCTTCGTTGACCTTGAAGGCGTTGGTGTGGCGGCTGATGGCGGCGGTGCGCTTGCGGTCGGCCCAGAACTTCTTGCGCGCATCGGCGCTGACGGCGACAAAACCTTCGCCGCCGCGCGCGTTGGCGATGCGCACCACTTCGCTGGCGGCGCGGGCCACCGCCGCTTCGTCGTCGCCGACGATGTCGCCCAGCAGCAGCATCTTGGGCAGGCCCGAGCCGCCGGGCGTGGTCAGCGCGCGCTTGCTCTTGGTGGCATAGCCCACCGCCTTGAGATAGCGGTCGTCCATGTGCTCCAGGCCGGCGAGCAGGACGCCCGAATCCTTCAGGCCGAACAGGTAGTCCTTGATCTCGACGATGCTGGGCACGGCATGCCGGGCGTTGCCGAAGAACTCCAGGCACACGGTGCGCGTGTGGGCCGGCATGCGGTGCACGATCCAGCGCGCGCTGGTGATCAGGCCGTCGCAGCCCTCCTTCTGGATGCCGGGCAGGCCGGCCAGGAACTTGTCGGTGACGTCCTTGCCCAGCCCGGCCTTGCGGAAGACGCCGCCGGGGATCTCCAGCGTTTCGGTGCGTTCCAGCTTCTTGCCGCCGGCATCGAAGTACTTGAGTTCGAAGCGCGCCAGCGGCACGTCGTGGATCTTGCCCCGGTTGTGGTCCAGCCGCGTCACCTCCAGCCATCGGGCATCGGGTGTGACCATCCTCCAGCTGGCCAGGTTGTCCAGCGCCGTGCCCCACAGCACTGCCTTCTTGCCGCCGGCGTTCATCGCGATGTTGCCGCCTACGCAACTGGCCTCGGCGCTGGTCGGGTCCACCGCAAAGACATGGCCGCTGCGTTCGGCGCAATCGGCCACGCGCTGCGTGACCACGCCGGCTTCGGTGAAGATCGTCGCCACCGGCTCGGCCACGCCTGGCAGGTGCAGGAACTCGACTTCACGGATCGTGTCGAGCTTCTCGGTGTTGATGACCGCACTCTTCCAGGTCAGCGGCACGGCACCGCCGTGGTAGCCGGTGCCGCCACCTCGCGGCACGATGGTCAGGCCCAGTTCGATGCAGCCGCTGACCAGGCCGGTCATCTCGGCCTCGCTGTCGGGCGTAAGCACGATGAAGGGGTACTCGACGCGCCAGTCGGTGGCGTCGGTGACGTGCGAAACGCGCGACAGGCCGTCGAACTTGAGGTTGTCGGCCGCGGTGTGCCGGCCCAGCACACGGCGCGCAACCTTGCGCAGATCCCAGACCGCGCGGAAATGTGCCGCGAAGTCCTCGACCGCCTGGCTGGCCAGGGCGAGCAGTTCGCCCACCAGCGCGTCGCGCTGGGCGTCGCCGGCCGGGTTGCGCCGCTTGCTGACTTCGCCCAGCCGGTGGTGCAGGGCGTCGATCAGCATCTGCCGGCGTTTTGGGTTTTCCAGCAGGTCGTCTTCCAGGTAGGGGTTGCGCTGCACCACCCAGATGTCGCCCAGCACTTCGTACAGCATGCGGGCGGAGCGCCCGGTTCGCCGCTCCTGCCGCAACTGGTCGAGGATGGCCCAGGCGCGCAGCCCCAGCAGGCGCAGAACGATCTCCCGGTCGGAGAACGACGTGTAGTTGTAGGGGATCTCGCGCAGGCGCGCGACCACGCCGTCAGCGTCGTCGGTCAGGGCGGGGCTGACGCGGGGAAAAGGGGCATTCATAGGGTAACTGCTAATGCTACCCCAGGGGCCCTTGTCCTGCGGCTGGCAAGCCCTTGCCCGAAGACCCGCCGCTACGAGAAAACAGCGCCTGCCGGTGGTCGGAGATGTGCGTGGCCGTCACGAAACAGGGCAATAATCGTTTTTGACTCGAACAACAGTCCTGCTGCAGGAGATCCCATGAAGATCAGACACTTCGCTCCCACCCTGGTGGCACTGGCCACGTTCGCCGCGCTTCCCGCACAGGCGCAGACCGAGATTCAATGGTGGCACTCGATGGGTGGTGCGCTCGGCGAGGCCCTCAACGGGCTGGCCAACGACTTCAACGCCAGCCAGAAGGAATACAAGGTCGTGCCCACCTACAAGGGCAGCTATCCGGAGTCGATGACGGCCGCGATCGCCTCGTTCCGCGCCGGCAACGCGCCCCACCTGCTGCAGGTGTTCGAAGTGGGCACTGCCACGATGATGGCGGCCAAGGGCGCCATCGTGCCGGTGACCAAGGTGATGGCCGATGCCGGCGAGCCCTTCGACCCGAAGGCCTACCTGCCCACGGTGACGGGCTACTACACGGACCTGAAGGGCAACATGCTGTCCTTCCCCTTCAACAGCTCCACGGTGATGTTCTACATCAACAAGGATGCCTTCAAGAAGGCCGGCCTGGACCCGAACAAGGCACCCAAGACCTGGAAGGAACTCGGTGCCGCTGCCGAGAAGCTCAAGGCCGCCGGCCAGCAGTGCGTCTACACGACGAGCTGGCCTTCGTGGATGCACATCGAGAATTTCAGTGCCTGGCACAACGTGCCCATCGGCACCAAGCAAAACGGCATGGGCGGCCTGGACACGGTGTTCACCATCAACTCGCCGCTGCATGTGCGCCACATCGCGATGCTGGGCGAGATGTCCAAGAAGGGCCTGTTCACCTACGCTGGCCGCACCAACCAGGGTGATGCCAAGTTCTCCAGCGGCGAATGCGCCATGTTCAGCGGCAGTGCCGGGGCCCAGGCAGGCATCAAGAAGGCGGCCAAGTTCGATTGGTCGATCAACTTCATTCCTTACCACGACGACGTGGCCGGCGCACCGCAGAACTCCATCATCGGCGGGGCTTCGGTGTGGATCATGGGTGGCAAGAAGCCGGCTGAGTACAAGGGCGTGGCCAAGTTCATGGCCTACCTGTCCAAGCCAGCGGTGCAGATGAACTGGCACACCAGCACCGGCTACGTGCCCATCACGCAGGCCGCCTATGAAGTGACGCGGGCTTCGGGCTTCTACGACAAGAACCCGGGCGCCGACATGCCCACCAGGCAGCTCACCAACAAGGCGCCGACGGCCAATTCCAAGGGCTTGCGCTTCGGCAACTTCGTGCAGGGCCGCACCGTGATCGAGGAAGAACTCGAAAACGTCTTTGCCGGCAAGAAGGACGCCAAGACCGCACTGGACGACGCGGTGCGCCGCGGCAACGAGATCCTGCGCCAGTTCGAGGCCGCCAACAAGTAGGCTTGCCTTGGCTCAGCCAACCGACGACCGCCGGGTCGTCTTCCGGTCTGCGTGGCTGCCCTATCTGCTGGTGGCCCCGCAGGTCGCGATCACGGTCGTCTTCTTCTTCTGGCCGGCGGCCCAGGCCGTCTGGTTTGCCTTCCACCTGCAGGACGCCTTCGGCCTGAAGACGCAGTTCGTCGGGTTTCAGAACTTCGCCCACCTCTTCAACGACAGCAACTATCTGGAGTCGTTCAAGGTCACGGCGGTGTTCAGCGGGCTGGTGGCTTTCTGTGGCATTGCGATCTCGCTGCTGCTGGCCACGATGGCCGACCGCGTGGTGCGCGGCGCGATGGCCTACAAGACCCTGCTCATCTGGCCCTACGCGGTGGCGCCGGCGGTGGCCGGCGTGCTGTGGGCCTTCCTCTTCGCGCCCTCGATCGGCATCATCACCTACGTGCTCAAGGGCATGGGCGTGGACTGGAACTGGATCCTGAAGGGCGACCAGGCCATGCTGCTGGTGGTGATTGCCGCGGTGTGGAAGCAGATCTCGTACAACTTCCTGTTCTTCCTGGCTGGCCTGCAGAGCATCCCTCGTTCGCTGATCGAGGCCGCATCCATCGACGGCGCCAGCCCGATGCGCCGCTTCTGGACCATCGTCTTTCCGCTGCTCTCGCCCACGACCTTCTTCCTTCTGGTCGTCAACACGGTCTACGCCTTCTTCGATACCTTCGGTGTGATAGACGCCACCACGCAGGGCGGGCCGGCGCAGTCCACGCAGACCCTGGTCTACAAGGTCTACCACGATGGCGTCAAGGCTGCCGACCTGGGCAGCTCATCGGCGCAGTCGGTGATCCTGATGATCATCGTCGTCGCGCTCACCGTGGTGCAGTTCCGCTACATCGAGCGCAAGGTGCAGTACTGATGACACAACCCCCAAGCTCGCTTCGCTCGCGACCCCTCAAGGGGGCGCGTCAGTGGCTTCGGACGGCCGGGCGCCACTGACATGGTCGAGAACCGCCCCTGGCTCAACGCCTTCGCCCACGGTGTGCTGATCCTGGGCGTCGCGGTGGTGGCCTTTCCGCTGTACGTCACCTTCGTGGCTTCCACGCTGACGCTGGAAGAGATCATGCAGGTGCCCATGCGGCTGCTGCCGGGCGACCAGTTCTGGGAGAACTACTCGCAGGTGCTGGGTGCCGGCACGCACACGGGCTCCAAGGCCGCCGTCAAGCAGATGCTGGTCAACAGCCTGGTAATGGCGCTGGTCATCCCCCTGGGCAAGATCAGCATCTCCATCCTGTCGGCGTTTGCGATCGTCTACTTCCGCTTTCCGCTGCGCATGTTCATCTTCTGGATGATCTTCGTGACGCTGATGCTGCCGGTGGAAGTGCGCATCATCCCCACCTTCCAGGTCATCAGCGATCTGGGCATGCTCAACAGCTATGCCGGTCTGACCATTCCGCTCATCGCATCGGCCACCGCCACTTTCCTGTTCCGGCAGTTCTTCATGACCGTGCCGGGTGAACTGGTCGAGGCCGCGCGCATGGATGGCGCCGGGCCGATGCGCTTCTTCAAGGACGTGCTGCTGCCGCTGTCCAAGACGAGCATGGCGGCGCTGTTCGTCATCCAGTTCATCTACGGCTGGAACCAGTACCTGTGGCCGCTGCTGATCACCACCGACGAGTCGATGTACACCACCGTCATCGGCATCAAGCGCATGATCGTCGGCAGCGACTCGGCCAACGAGTGGAACCTCATCATGGCCACCGCCATCCTGGCCATGCTGCCACCGGCGCTCGTCGTGATGCTGATGCAGAAGTGGTTCGTCAAGGGCCTGGTGGACACTGAAAAGTAAGGCGGACCAAGAGACAACATGGGTGCCATTTCACTGCGCGATGTCGAAAAGACCTACGGCCGCGGGCCGCTGGGCAACAAGGTCATCCACGGCGTCAACGCCCAGATCAGCGATGGCGAGTTCATCGTCATCGTGGGCCCCAGCGGCTGCGGCAAGAGCACGCTGCTGCGCATGGTGGCCGGGCTGGAAGAGATCACCGGTGGCGAAATCTCCATCGGGGGCCGGGTCGTCAACAAGCTCGAGCCGGCCGAACGCGACATCGCGATGGTCTTCCAGAACTACGCGCTGTACCCGCACATGAGCGTGTACGACAACATGGCCTACGGGCTGAAGATCGCCAAGGTGCCCAAGGCCGACATCGAGCTGCGTGTGCAGAAGGCGGCCAAGATCCTGGAGCTGGGCGAACTGCTGCAGCGCAAGCCGCGTGCGTTGTCCGGCGGCCAGCGCCAGCGCGTGGCCATGGGCCGCGCCATCGTGCGCCAGCCGCAGGTCTTCCTGTTCGACGAGCCGCTGTCCAACCTGGACGCCAAGTTGCGCGCCCAGACGCGGCTGGAGATCCAGAAGCTGCATGCCGAACTGGGGGTCACCTCGCTGTTCGTCACGCACGATCAGGTCGAGGCGATGACGCTGGCGCAGCGCATGATCGTGATGAACGCCGGCCGCATCGAACAGATCGGCACGCCTGAAGAGGTCTACGCGACGCCGGCATCGACCTTCGTGGCGGGCTTCATCGGCAGCCCGCCGATGAACCTCATCAAGGGCCGGGCCGACGGCCAGCGCTTCACGACCGAAGGCGGGCAGACACTGGACTTGCCGGCGCCCGCACCGCGAGCAGGCCCGCTGCTGATGGGCGTGCGGCCCGAACATGCCGACCTCGACGTCGGTGGCAGATGGCCCCTCAAGGTGGAACTGATGGAAATGCTGGGCGCCGAACGCCTGATCCACGGCCATCTGGGCGGCACGCTGTTCACGCTGCGCATCGAAAGCACGCTGCTGCCGCCGCGCACCGGTGATACGGTGCTGATTGGCGCATCTCCGGGGCACGTGCACTGGTTCGACGCCGACAGCGGCCAACGCGTCTGAGCATGGCCGCCTGGCCGCTGCCCCTGTGGATCGCCCACCGCGGCGCCGGCAAGCTGGCACCCGAAAACACGCTGGCCGCCTTTCGGCTGGGGGCGACCTACGGCTATCGGGCCTTTGAGTGCGACGTCAAGCTCAGTTCCGACGGCGTGCCCTTCCTGCTGCATGACGCGACGCTGGAGCGCACGACAACGGCTTCGGGCACCGCGGGTGACCGGCCCTGGGCCGAGTTGTCGCAACTGGATGCCGGCGGCTGGCATTCGCGCGCCTTTGCCGGCGAGCCCCTGCCCAGCCTGCGCGCCCTGGCAGCCTTCATGCAGGCCAACGCCTTTGCGTTGAACATCGAGATCAAGCCCACACCCGGCCTGGAGCAGGTCACCGGACAGGCCGTCGGCACCGCCTGCCAGGCGCTGTGGAAGGACGGGGCAGCACCGCTGCTCTTCAGCTCCTTCCGGCCCGAGGCACTGGCCGGCGCGCGCGAGACCGCGCCCGACGTGCCCCGCGCCCTGCTGGTCGACAGCCTGTGGGCGGGCTGGTTCGACGTGGCACGCTCGCTGGGCTGCCGCGCCGTCGTCAGCAACTACCGGCTGATGGACGCGGCACTGTTGGCGCAACTGCACACGGCCGGGCTGCGCGGGCTCTGCTACACGGTCAACGAACCAGCCGATGCGCAACGGCTGCTGGCCCTGGGCATCGATGGCCTGATCACCGACGCGGTGGACCGCTTTTCGCCGGCTGCCGGTGGCTGAAGCGTAGTCAGGTTGGCCGCACGCCGGCTTCGGCGCCCAACTACTCGCTGTCTCCTTCGGGCTGGGGCAGGTGGCGTAGCTCGCGGATCAGCGGTAAACGCCAGGCCACCAGCACCAGCAGCAGCGACACGCCGGCGGCAAACCCAAGAGTGGCACGCAGACCCACGTGCTCACCCAGCCAGCCGCCCAGCAACGCGCCAGGCCCGGCGGCCAGCAGCGTCAGCCAGCGCATCGTGGATGTCATGCGGCCCAGCAATGAAGCCGGCGTGACGGCCTGGCGCAGCGCCAGGAAGTTGATGAAGATGAACACCGCGCCACCAGTGAACAGCATCAGCATCAGCGCAAAGGCCGCCACACCCCAGGCATTGGCCGGCGCCAACGCCAGCAGCAGCCAGCCGGTGCCGGTGATGGCGTAACCCACGACCAGGCAGGGCCCGGGCCCGATGCGCTGGCTGACGCGCCGGCCCCACACGCTGCCGACGATGGTGCCCAGCCCCATGCCCATGTAGCACAGGCCCACGGCGTGCTCGCTCAGACCCAGCGTGCGCGTCGCAAACAGGATCTGCACCGTGACTGCGGCGTAGTGGCTCATCTGCCAGACGCTCATCAGCACGGCCAGCGTCACCAGCAACGGGTTGCCGCGCACGAAGCGCAGGCCGGTGATCAGGTCGCGCCAGAAGTGCGCGTCGGGGCGAGCCTCGCGTCGCTCGTGCACAGGGATGCCGCGCAGGATCAGCGCCGATCCCAGCAGCAGCACCGCGTTGACCAGCAGGGCCAGCGGTGCGCCGAAGACCTTGATCAACGCACCGGCGATGCCCGGCCCCACCACCTCGGCACCCGATGTGGCCAGCGCATTCTTGGCGTGGGCGTCGACCAGCCGCTCACGCGGCACCACCTGCATCAGCACGATCTGCGCCGCGCTGCCGGCCACCGTGTGCACCGTGCCCAGCACGAAGCCGACCACGTAGAGCCATTCCATGCTGAGCCACTGCAGCCACCAGGCCAGCGGCACGCTGGCAGCCACCCCGGCTGCCGCCACCTCGCCCAGCACGTAGACCGGCAGCTTGCGCACGCGGTCCAGCCAGACGCCCGAGGGCAGCGACAGCACAAGAAAGGGCAGCAGCTCGACGGCCGTGAGCAGCCCCATCTGCGTGGGCGTGGCCTGCAGCAGCACCGCCGCCGTGAGCGGCAGCGCCAGCATCATCACCTGGCTGGCGAGGGAGCTGGTGAGGATCGAGCTCCACAGCCGCAGGTAGACCGGGTCGCGCCAGAGGTCGTTGGCCGCGAGGCGCGGCAGCCCGGGCCGCGTCAAGACCGATAGTCGGCGTTGATGCTGACGTAGTCGTGGGACAGATCGCAGGTCCAGACTTCGGCCACGGCGGCGCCGCGGTGCAGGTCCACACGCACCGTGATTTCACTCTGCTTCATCACGCGCTGGCCATCGGCTTCCTGATAGGCCGGGTGGCGGCCGCCCTGGCGGGCCACGTGCACGTCGTCCAGGTACAGGTCAATCAGGCCCTGGTCCAGGTCGGCGATGCCCGCGTAGCCTACGGCGGCCAGGATGCGGCCCAGGTTGGGGTCGCTGGCAAAAAACGCCGTCTTCACCAGTGGTGAGTGCGCGATGGTGTAGGCCACCAGCCTGCACTCGGCTTCGTCTCGGCCGCCCTGCACCTGGATGCGGATGAACTTGGTCGCGCCCTCGCCATCGCGCACGATGGCCTGCGCCAGTTCGCTGGCCACGGCGAACACCGCTTCGCTCAGCGTGCGGCCTTCGGCCGAGGCCAGATCGGCGATGGCCGCATGGCCGGCACGGTGCGTGGCGATCAGCACGAACGAATCGTTGGTGCTGGTGTCGCCGTCTATGGTGATGCGGTTGAAGCTCTGGTCGGCGGCCTGCTTCACCAGGGTGTCCAGCAGGTGCGGCGCGATCACGGCATCGGTGGCCATGAAACCCAGCATCGTGGCCATGTTGGGGCGGATCATGCCGGCGCCCTTGGAAATGCCGGTGACGGTGACCGTGCGCCCACCGATCTGCACCTGGCGCGAGGCGGCCTTGGGCAGCGTGTCGGTGGTCATGATGCCCTGGGCGGCGTCGGCCCAGCCTGCAGACTGCAGGGCGGCCAACGCCGCGGGCAGGCCGGCTTCGATGCGCTCCACCGGCAGGGTCTCCATGATCACGCCGGTGGAAAAGGGCAGCACCTGCGCTTCATTCAGGCCCATCAGGCGTGCGGTGGTGGCGCAGGTACGACGCGCCCGCGCCAGACCATCAGCCCCGGTGCCGGCGTTTGCGTTGCCGGTGTTGATGACCAGCGCACGGATGCCCTGGCCATGGCCGGCCAACAGATGCTCGCGGCAGACCTGCACCGGCGCGGCACAGAAGCGGTTGAGCGTGAAGACGCCGGCGGCAGAGCTGCCTTCGTCCAGCGCAAACACGACCAGGTCACGCCGATTGGCCTTGCGCACACCGGCCATGGCGGTGCCGATGCGCACGCCGGCCACGGTGTGAAGGTTCGCAGGGTCGGGGGCTTGCAGGTTGACGGGCATGGTGGGTCGGCACTCGACACTTGAATCAAGAGGCAGGGATTGTAGAAGTGGCGTGCATCTCTGAACCCAGGGAGTCGCAGTTTCCACAGCATTCGGCGTCCCTGCAGGCGGCCGCAAGGTGCGCACGCAACGGCACTGACATCGCAAGCGGGGACGTCCTCATCCACCCACGCGTCTAGGGTTTCTCGCCTCCCCCGTACTCGGGGGGGAGGGTGGAAAATTGACCGATAGAGCGAAGACACTTGAGGTTCTAAGTGGGGTTGGCCAACCGTTGCCCCCACCTGCCTAACTCGCACCGCATGAGCGGCCTGCTAACTCTTGAAAGCGGCAACATGAATTCTTCCTCTTGGCGAACTTGGCTTGGCGCTGCCGCAATCTCGCTAGCGGCCTTCTGCCCGGCGCACGCGAACGTGGTCACCTTCGACGACGCGCCGACGGGACTCGATTCGATTTTCGAAGACGGCCAGACGTTCGTGAGCGGGGGTTTTCGGTTTGCACCGACGGCGTTGTTTCTGCCTGCAGTGCCAGGCACATTAGTGGGGGCGATCAGCGATGCCGCTAGCATGCTTTTCGGGGCTCCGCCGACAAACGCTGACGGTCGCTTCTATGCAGGGTACAACGACGGCGGCGTTACGATGACCACGGGCAGTGATCGAGCGCTCTTCGTTGATGGTTTTGACGCGGCGTTTGTGCCCTTCGTGCCGGGGTTCTACGCGGAGGGCTCTTTTGCTGGTTTGTTGGTCGCGTTTTACGAGGAGTTCAACTCCGCCGCTAGCGGCTTCGAGGTTTTTGATCTGGCGGCCGCGGATGCCAATGGCGAGTTCGAAACCGTCACGATCACTGGCGCCGGTCTTGGGGCGTTGCAGGACAGAGCGCTGGCCTCCGTGACCTTTTTTGCGTGCGTGTTCGAAGGCGTCAGCTGCTTCAATCCTTCAACTTTCAACGATGCCTGGTTCGCACTGGACAACATCAGTGCGCGCGTACCCGAGCCGCCCACATGGCTGCTTGTCGCCAGCCTGCTGGGGCTGTTGGTAGCGCGCCGCCGTGTCTCCCGCTGAAACAATGAAACAAGAAGGAGGAACTTCATGATGAATATTGAGCGGCTTTCAGTCATCGCGGCGGCCCTGCTGGTCTGCGGCGGGTCGGCTCTGGCGCAGGCCAGTGAGCGCAAGGGCTACATCGTTCAACTGGCCGATGCGCCAGCGGCCACTTACCAAGGTACGGTCAGCGGCTTGGCTGCGACCCAGCCTGCGCCAGGCTCCAAGCTGGACGTCCGGGCCGCTCATGTCCAGAACTACCTCAACTACCTCGCCAGCAAGCGCGCGGCCACCTTGGCGAAGGTCCCTCAGGCGCCGACCTACTACCAGTACGGCATCGCGCTCAATGGCTTTGCTGCCCGCTTGACGGCCAGCGAAGTGAACCAGTTGCGGGCAGATCCGTCTGTGCTGGCCATCACGCCCGACGTGATGAGGAAAATGGACACGGTGTCCACCCCCCGGTTCCTGGGCATCGACCAGCCCGGTGGGGCGTGGTCTCGCCAGGACGCGCTCGGCCGCCCGATCAAGGGTGAGGATGTCATCATCGGTCACGTCGACGGTGGTGTCTGGCCCGAGAACCTGTCCTTCTCCGACAAGGTGGATGGCCTCGGAAACGTCGTAGCGGCCAACGCGCCGGGAGCGTCGTTGGCCTATCAGCCATTGCCCGCTGGTCGCTATCTTGGTAATTGCCAGGCTACCACCGGCGCGCTCGGCCAAAGCTTCACGGCGGCCAACTGCAACAACAAGCTGATCGGCGCGCAGTACTTCAACGCCGGCTGGAAGGGTGCCAATGCGCCGACGTGGGAGTTTGAGTACCTGGACTCGCCACGCGATCCGGACGGCCACGGCACGCACACCCTGTCTACCTCAGGCGGCAATGCCAACTCGCCGACACCCTCTGGCGCCTTGATCAGTGGCATCGCACCACGCGCCCGGGTGGCTGCCTACCGGGTCTGCTACAGCGGCCCGGGCGGCCCGGACGCCACCACCGGCAACGGGTGCTTCCCATCCGACAGTGTGGCGGCGATCAACAAGGCCGTGGCGGACAAGGTTGACGTGATCAACTTCTCCATCAGCGGAAGCCAGACCACGCCGCGTGATGCGGTGGGCGAGGCCTTCAAGAACGCTGCGGCTGCTGGCGTCTTTGTGTCAGCTTCGGCCGGCAACAGTGGGCCAGCGAACGCGGTTGCTCACCTGGGGACCTGGCTCACTACAGTGGGCAGTTCGACGCACGGCAGGCTGTTGCTGACCACGATCACTCTGGGCAATGGTTACCAGGCAACAGGCTACTCCCAGTTCCAGGGCAACGTGGCGATGGGGCCGTTGCCGGTGATCCTGGCGAGCGAGGCCGGTGTGGCTGGGGCCGATCCGGTCCGCCTTGGCCAGTGCTTCGCAGCGGCGGACAACAGCGGATTGGCCCTGCTTGACCCTATCAAGGTGGCCGGCAAGATCGTGGTCTGCGATCGCAACACGAGTGGCGGCAACGCACGTGTCAACAAGAGTCTGGCGGTCTTCCAGGCAGGCGGCCTGGGCATGATTCAGACCAACACCAACGCAGCGCAGACCCTTGTAGCCGATATCCACTCAGTGCCATCGGTTCACCTGCCTTTGGCGAATCGTGCAGCGGTCCACACTTATGCGGGTGGTGGCCTGGGCACGGTGAGCTTCAGTGCCAGCGCTCAGGACAGTAGCGTGATCGCGCCAACGATGTCGGACTTTTCGTCTCGCGGCCCCAACAAGGGTGACGCCAATGTGTTGAAGCCGGATATCACGGCGCCAGGCTCGGACATCTATGCAGCTTATGGCAACCGGGCCAACGCCACGACAGCCAAGCGCAACGCCATCATCGCGGGTACCGAGTCGGGCGACCCAGCCGCCGCGAGTATCAGCGGTACGTCGATGGCCGCACCGCATGTGGCAGGTGCAGCGGCATTGCTGAAGCAGGCCAATCCAACTTGGTCGCCGTATGCCATCAAGTCTGCTCTGATGACGAGTGCGCTGCAGTCGGTCAAGCTAGTCAACGGAGCGGTTGATCCCAACCGGTGGGGCTACGGAGCGGGGCACCTGAACCCGAACGGTGCGTTGGATACGAAGCTCGTCTTCGACTCGAGCAATGCCGATCACCAGGCCTACTTCAATAACACCAAGGCCGGTGGATCGGTGAATCTGGCTTCGATCACGCGAAGTGACATAGCGCTTACTGCAACGGTCCAACGTACGGTCACCAACAAGGGCAATGCCACGGTGACTTACACGACAGCAGCAAGCCTGCCTGGTTTCACCATAGCCGTATCGCCGTCTCAATTCACGTTGGCTCCGGGCGCAAGTCAGAGCTTCGCGGTGACCATGACCAAGACCGATTCGATACAGCCTGAAGTCTGGTCGTTCGGCGAACTGGTGTTCAACGGTTCAGACGGCAGCAGCACTCGCAGCCCGGTCTCTGCGAAGGCACTGGGTGTGGTAGCCACATCCGAAGTGACGGATACGCGCGCTGTCGGCAACAAGACCTACACCGCGGGACTTGGATACAACGGGCGCGTGGTGACAGTGGGCACGGGGATGGTTGGCCTCACCGCCGCGATCAACAGTTCCTTTGCCTTGGTCAATGCGGCCAATCAGGGGGCAACTTTCTGCTTCAACGGTTCCGGCAACAGTCTTTGGTTCGACGTAGCTGCAGGTTCCAAGTTGCTCAGTGTGCGGATGTTCGATAGCGAGACCGGCGGTGGTGCCAGCACCGACTTTGATCTCGTTGTCCAGCGCAACAGTGCCGCCAATGGGTCGGGAACGTGGAGCACGGTCGGGGAAAGCACAGGCCTCACCTCCGAAGAAACGGTGAATCTGGCGTTGCCTCAGTCTGGCAAGTACAGGTTGTGTTTCCGGCCATGGTGGACAGGGCTGGTGTCCCAGGCTTTCCGTATCAATCGCTGGGTCGTCGGCCCGACGGTTGCGCCCGCGACGTTGCGCGCCCTGGGTGCTGGATCGGTTACAGCTGGCGGTGTTGCGACGCTGGCGGTGGCGTGGAATACACCCAGCAATGTTCGCTCGGCTGGTTTGGTTGAGTACCGTACATCTGCCAGTTCACCGACGATCGGAACGACGGTTGTGTTCGTTGACCCGGTCTCTGTGCCTCAGGCTTCCGTCGCAGCTGTAGCGAAATTGATGGTGGACAAGTCAGAGGTGGCCGAGCCTCTCGACTGAGTGATGACCCAGCAGGCCGCAGCGCGCAAGCGATCGGCTGAAGTTGAAACCGAGAAGGGAGCCTTAGGGCTCCCTTCGTGTTCTGGCGCAGTGCACTGGTGTAGTGCGGATCGCGACATGGTCTTGCGCACGCGATGTTCAGCCAGCAACCTGGTTGTACGCGGCAAAAAGCACCTGGCTCCCCAGCCGCCCCTGCGCATCCCTTTCATAGTTGCGCAGTTCGCCTTCGCGCACGAACCCCAGCGCATGCTCGGCAAAGTGCAGCGCCCGCAGATTGCCCGCTTCGCTGAGCGCCTGTACGCGCGCTGCACCCAGCTGAAACGCCAGGTCCACGCAGGCCAGCACCGCTTCGCGCATCAGGCCGCGCCCGGCGGTGCGCACATCACCCACGTAACCCACTTCACAGCGTGGTGTGGCGAAGTCCCAGCTGTGCAGGTCCACGCGGCCGACGTAGGCGCCGGTGGCCTTTTCAAAGGCGTAGTAGATCAGGCACTCGCCCCGTGCCCACCACAGCAGGTCGCGCGCGATGAAGTCGGCGCCCCATTCCAGCGTGCGCTCCTGCTGGGCAAATGCGATGTAGCGCAGGCCGGGTAGCGAGACGTTCAGGCTCTGCACGAAGAGCGCCGCAAACTCCTGCCGCGGCGCATGCAGCACCACGCGTGGGGTGTTCAGCTCCAGCGGCGCACCGACGAGTTGCTGGCCGTCCATGCCCGCTGCCTGGCTTGCGCGTCAGGCCAGCTTGCCGTGGCAGTTCTTGTACTTCTTGCCGCTGCCGCAGGGGCAGGGCTCGTTGCGGCCGACCTTGGGCACCGGCGCCTCGCCCAGCAGTCCGGTGTCGGCCTGCTGCGAGACGCTGCCGTCTTCATTGGGGCTGCTGTAGGTGACGTTGGAAAGGTGCCCGGCCTGGCTCTCCAGCGCCTGGGCGGCTTCGGCCGCCTGGTCCTGCGTCTGGATGCGCACCGTCATCAGGACGCGGGTGACCTCCATCTTCACCACGTCCAGCAACTGTGAGAACAGCTCGAAGGCCTCGCGCTTGTATTCCTGCTTGGGGTTCTTCTGCGCATAGCCGCGCAGGTGGATGCCCTGGCGAAGGTAGTCCAGCGCCGCCAGGTGCTCGCGCCAGTGGCTGTCGATGCTCTGCAGCAGCACCATGCGCATGAAGGGGGTGAACTGTTCGGCGCCCACCAGGTCCAGCTTGGCCTTGAAGTGCGCATCGGCAGCCTTCACGACGACGTCCAGGATGTCCTCGTCGGTGATGGAGTCACTCTTCTCGACCTGCGTCTTGAGCGCCACCTCGAACTGCCACTCGTCCTTGAGCACGCGCTCCAGGCTGTCCAGGTCCCACTGTTCCTCCAGTGAAGCCGCCGGCACGTAGGTGCGCACCACTTCGTTCATGGTGCTCTTGCGCAGGTTGCTGATCTGCTCGTCCAGACTCTGCGCTTCCAGGATCTCGTTGCGCTGCTGGTAGATCACCTTGCGCTGGTCGTTGGCAACGTCGTCGTACTCCAGCAGCTGCTTGCGGATGTCGAAGTTGCGGGCTTCGACCTTGCGCTGTGCGCTTTCGATGCTGCGGTTGACGATGCCGGCTTCGATGGCCTCGCCTTCTGGCATCTTCAGGCGGTCCATGATGGCGCGCACGCGGTCGCCCGCGAAGATGCGCATCAGCGGGTCGTCCAGGCTCAGGTAGAAGCGGCTGGCACCGGGGTCGCCCTGGCGGCCAGAGCGGCCACGCAGCTGGTTGTCGATGCGCCGGCTTTCGTGGCGTTCGGTCGCGACGATGCGCAGCCCGCCCTGCGCCTTGACCTGTTCGTGCAGGCTTTGCCACTCGTCCTTGAGCTTCTGCGCGCGGGCCTGCTTCTCTTCCGCCGCGAGGTTCTCGTCGGCTTCCAGGAACTGGATCTGCTTCTCGACATTGCCACCGAGCACGATATCGGTGCCGCGGCCGGCCATGTTGGTGGCGATGGTCACCATCTTGGGCCGGCCGGCCTGGGCCACGATCTCGGCTTCCTTGGCATGCTGCTTGGCGTTGAGCACCTGGTGCGGCAGCCTGGCCTTGGTCAGCAGACCGGAAATGAGCTCGCTGTTCTCGATGCTGGTGGTGCCCACCAGCACGGGCTGCCCCCGTTCGTGGCAGTCCTGGATGTCCTTCAGGACGGCGTCGTACTTCTCCTTCGTCGTCTTGTAGATCAGGTCGTTGTCGTCCTTGCGGATGGTGGGCTTGTTGGGCGGGATGACGACCGTTTCCAGACCGTAGATCTCCTGGAATTCGTAGGCCTCGGTATCGGCCGTGCCGGTCATGCCGGCGAGCTTGCCGTACATGCGGAAGTAGTTCTGGAAGGTGACCGAGGCCAGCGTCTGGTTCTCGCTCTGGATGTGCACGCCTTCCTTGGCTTCCACCGCCTGGTGCAGGCCGTCGCTCCAGCGCCGGCCCGTCATCAGGCGGCCGGTGAACTCGTCGACGATGATCACTTCGCCGTTCTGCACCACGTAGTGCTGGTCGCGGTTGTAGAGGTGGTTGGCCCGCAGGGCCGCATAGACGTGGTGCATCAGCGCGATGTTGGCCGGGTCGTACAGGCTGGCGCCTTCGGCCAGCAGCCCGGCGCGGGTGAGCAGCTCTTCGGCCTTTTCGTGGCCGGCTTCCGTGAGGAAGATCTGGTGGGCCTTCTCGTCGACGGTGAAGTCGCCGGCCTCGATCACGCCTTCGCCCGTGCGCGGGTCGGCCTCGCCGATCTGCTTCTTCAGGCCCGGCACGATGGCGTTGATGCGGGCGTACATCTCGGTGTGGTCTTCGGCCTGGCCGCTGATGATCAGCGGCGTGCGGGCCTCGTCGATCAGGATGGAGTCCACCTCGTCGACGATGGCGTAGTTCAGGCCGCGCGCCACGCGGTCGGCCACGTCCTGCACCATGTTGTCGCGCAGGTAGTCGAAGCCGAATTCGTTGTTGGTGCCGTAGGTGACATCGGCGGCGAAAGCGGCCTGCTTCTCCTCGCGGTTCATGCCCGGCACGTTGACGCCCACCGTCAGGCCCAGGAAGCCGTAGAGCCGGCCCATCCACTCGGCGTCACGACGCGCCAGGTAGTCGTTGACCGTGACCACGTGCACGCCCTTGCCGGCCAGTGCGTTGAGGTACACGGGCAACGTGGCCACCAGCGTCTTGCCTTCGCCAGTACGCATTTCGGCAATCTTGCCCTGGTGCAACGCGATGCCGCCCACGAGCTGGACGTCGAAGTGGCGCATCTTCAGAGTGCGCTTGCCGGCTTCGCGCACGACGGCAAAGGCCTCGGGCAGCAGATCGTCCAGCGTCGCGCCCTGAGCCAGGCGCTGGCGCAACTCGTCAGTCTTGGCTCGCAGCGCAGCATCGTCCAGTTTTTCGAACTGCGCCTCCAGCGCGTTGATCCGCTCCACGTCGCGCCTATAGGTCTTGAGCAGGCGATCATTCCGGCTGCCGAAAATCTGGGTCAGGATCTTGGGAAACATGCGGCGTCGGGTGGGAGGTGGTTCAACGGGAGGCATCGGGCCACGCACAGGGCGGCCAGACAGCGGCACTTGGGGATGGTCTGCCAGTCTGCAAGGGTGCCCGGACGGTGCGCGCCGGTCGTTGTGGGCGGCGGGGCCCGGCCAGGCCACGGCCCGCTACGGTGGGCCCCTGCGCCTGACAAAAGCGTTCAAGTTTAGCATCTGCCCCTGCGGCAGCCCGCCCGGATGGGCGCAGGTGGATGTTCGGCGCAGCCTTACCGCTGGCCAGGGCGCGCGGCGAATTCCTTGATCGTGGCCGTCTGGCCGGCCAGGAAGCGGGAAGGGTCCTGCGGTGCGCCATCCACCAGCACCTCGAAGTGCAGGTGCGGTCCGGTCGAGCGGCCCGTGTTTCCGACCCTGGCCACCAGCTGGCCGCGGCGCACCAGGGCACCCAGGGCCACGTCGACGCTGGCGTTGTGCGCATAGCGTGTCTTAAGACCGTTGCCGTGATCGATCTCCAGCAGGTTGCCGTAGGCCGCGTGCCACTCGTTGGCCGAGACCATGCCGCCGGCCGCGGCATACACGGGGGTGCCCGGCTCGGCCGGGAAGTCCAGCCCGGCGTGCAGCGCCGGCCGCCCGTTGAAGGGGTCCGTCCGTACGCCGAAGCCAGACCCCGCGGGGCCGTCGACCGGGCTCGCGCTGGGAATCAGCAGGGCAGCCAGTCGGTTTTCCAGCAGGCGCGATTCGGCCAGCGTGAACAGGTCGGTGTTGAGATCGGCCACCTCGTCCAGTCCGGCTACCAGCGTCTGCAGTTGTTCGAGCGAGGGATTGCGGGCCGGCACGAAAGGCCCGCCCCGCGCCGCACTGCCCGCCGCGCTGCCGCGCTGCAACTGCTGCCTCTCTTCGGGCTTGACGCCTGCCATACCCGACACCCGTTCGCCCATGGCTTCGAGCTTGACCAGCTTGGCCTGCATTTCGCCCACTTTCTGGGCGATCGCGTCGAGGTTCTCGCGCATGAAGCGGTCGCGCTGGGCGACCTCATCGCGCACGATCAGGCGCACCAACGGGCTGACCACGGGCCAGCCTTCGCGGGCCGCCTTGAGGAACACGAAGTGGTAGACGGTGCCCGACAGACCCATGATCAAACCAACCATAGCCAGCGCCGCCAACACCAGCTGCCAGCGCTGAAAGTGCAGTACCCGCGTGCGCGCCAAGCTGCCGTGCGTGATGAGCAGTTGCATCGCTAGACTCCGTTGATGGCTCAGAAATCGTTGTTCAACCAGGTGCCGCTGGACGCTGCACTGCGCGACTGCGAACCCCTGACCGGGCTGCTGCAGCGCGTGCGGCAATCGCAAGCGCTGCTGGACGCGCTCTTGCCCTTGCTGCCGGTGCCGCTGCGGCCGCTGATCCAGGCCGGCCCCCTGGACGATGCAGGGTGGTCGCTGCTCGTGGCCAATTCTGCCGCCGCCGCCAAGTTGCGGCAGATGCTGCCGCAACTGAAGGCTGAATTACAGCACTTCGGCCACCCCGTGGCGGAAATCCGGCTGCGCGTCAGGCGGGGTGGCCGCTGACCCGACGCCTGGGGCCGGCACGGCCTTCGCCAGCTCAGGCAGCTTTACGCTCTTTCACACATGACGAGTGAACCGTGCCCGGGGTCTGAGCGTTTTCGAGGTGCGGCCCTGGCATCCAGCCAACAACCCCCGCGCTGAGGAGAGTCTTCATGAGCTTGCGCAAGTTTGCCATCACCGCCACGGTGCTCCTGACGGGGGCCCTGTCAGCAGGCGGCGTCCATGCCGGCCCTAACGTGCAGTGGCAGGTGACCGTCGAAACACCCACCATCCGGCTGCCTGGCCATGTGGTCATTCCGCTGCCGCCGATCCTGGTGCCGCGGGCCGTGGTGACGGCACCACCGTACGATGATCGCGGCTACCGCGAGCCTCGCCGCTGGGATATCGATGGCGACGGCGTTCCCAATCGCCACGACCGCTCGTACAACCCGCGCTGGGATCGTGACGGCGATGGCATTCCCAACCGTCACGACGCGTACCCGAACGACCCGCGCAATGGCCGTGGCTGGCGCGGGCACCACGACGGCTGGCACCGCCATGATCGCGACGATCGCTACGACGACCGTCGGGACTGGCGTGACGAGCGCCGCCCTCGCTGACAGGCCGCCGTGCCGTTCGCCTGTCGGGTCTGGTGCCGGCTATCCGAGTCGAACGGATGACCTTCCGCTTACAAGGCGGGTGCTCTACCAACTGAGCTAAGCCGGCACGGCAACGATTGTAAAAGCCGAGCTTGCCGCCAGCGCGGATCACTTCACGCGCTTGAGCGACGGGCGGCCTGCTGGGGGGCCCGCTGGCTCAGGTGGCGGTTCCGGGGGGGGCTCGGTGGCGGCTGATGCAGGAGCTGGCTGCGCCTGCGATTCCGGGCGGGCTAGGCGCAGGCCCCGGCCCTGCGCGGGTGCTGCGGGTGCGTGCGCGGCTTCGCCGCTGCGGGAGCCTTCGATGGGCACCGGGAAGGCCATGCCCTGGCCGTTCTCGCGGGCATAGATCGCCACCACATGATCGACCGGCACGACGATCTCGCGCGCAACACCGCCAAAGCGCGCCTTGAACTCCAGCGTCTCATTGCCGATCTTCAGGCCCGAGGTGGCCTCGAAGCCGATGTTGAGCACGATCTCGTTGTCCTTGACGTGCTCCATCGGCACCTGCACGCCCGGCCCGACGAACACCGCGACATACGGCGTGAAGCCGTTGTCGGTGCACCAGTCGTGCAGCGCGCGCAGCAGGTAGGGCCGCGTCGACGTGCCCTGGTTGTCTGGCGTGGTGCCGGCCATCGAAGGACCTACTTGCGCATGACCTTTTCGGACGGCGTCAGCGCTTCGATGTAGGCCGGGCGCGAGAAGATGCGCTCAGCGTACTTCAGCAGCGGCACGGCGTTCTTGCTCAGGTCGATGCCGTAGTAGTCCAGGCGCCACAGCAGCGGCGCGATCGCCACGTCGAGCATGCTGAAGTCGTCGCCCAGCATGTACTTGTTCTTCAGGAAGATGGGCGCCAGCTGGGTCAGCCGGTCGCGGATCTGGTCGCGAGCCTTCTCGAGCTGCTTCTCGGTGGCCTTGACGCCGCGGCCTTCCAGCAGGTTGACGTTGCTGAAGAGTTCCTTTTCGAAGTTGAACAGGAACAGCCGCACGCGGGCGCGGGCCACGGGGTCGCCCGGCATCAGCTGCGGGTGCGGGAAGCGCTCGTCGATGTACTCGTTGATGATGTGCGACTCGTACAGGATGAGATCGCGCTCCACCAGGATGGGCACTTCGTTGTAGGGGTTCATCAGCGCGATGTCTTCGGGCTTGGCGAAGATGTCCACGTCGCGGATCTCGAAGTCCATCCCCTTTTCGAACAGCACAAAGCGGCAGCGGTGCGAATAGGGGCAAGTCGTTCCGGAGTACAGCACCATCATGGCGTCGGGCCTTTCGTAGTCTCTTCAATCTGCCAGCGGTGGGACCCGCAGGGTCCCAAAACAAAACGCAGTGGGTGCTGGTGGCTCCCCACTGCGCCGCAGGCCCGGCCGGCAACCGGGCCATGTCGGGATGCCTACTTGATGTCCTTCCAGAACGCCGCGTTCAGGCGCCAGGCGATCACGGTGAACACGGCCAGGAACAGCAGTACCCAAACACCCAGGCGAACACGTTGCGCCTGCATGGGTTCACTCATCCATTGCAGGTAGGCCACGAGGTCGGCCACGGCCAGGTTGTACTCGGCGGGGCTCAGCTTTCCGGCCGTGATCTGCTCGAAACCCTTGAAGACATGATTCACCTTGGCCGGATCGTGCGGGTCTTTCTCTTCGGCGAAGTGCGCTCGCTGCTGGCCTTGCAGTTCCCACAACGCGTGCGGCATGCCGACGCCGGGAAAGGCCAGGTTGTTCCAGCCGGTGGGCTTGGTTTCGTCACGGTAGTAAGTGCGCAGGTAGGTGTAGAGGTAGTCGGCACCGCTGCCCATGGCGCCGTCGGCACGCGAGCGGGCGATCAGCGTCAGGTCGGGTGGGTCGGCACCGAACCAGGCCTTGGCGTCCTTGGGGTCCAGCGCGATCTTCATCGTCTCGCCGACCTTCGCCCCGGTGAAGATGAGGTTCCTGGCGATCTGCTCGTCGGTCAGCCCGATGTCCTTCAGGCGGTTGTAGCGCATGAAAGCCGCGGCGTGGCAGTTCAGGCAGTAGTTGCTGAACAGCTTGGCGCCGTTTTGCAGTGCGGCCATGTCGTTCATGCGTTCCGTCGGGAACTTGTCCCAGGGATGGCCGCCACCGGCGGCCTGGACGGACCCCCAGAAGCTCAGGGCCACGAACAGCGACAGGATCAGTTTTTTCATGGTCTGGGTCTCCGCCGGTGGTTCAGTGAGCCTTGAAGACCACGCGGTCGGGCACGGGTTTGAACTCACCGATGCGGCTCCACCAGGGCATCAGCAGGAAGAAGCCGAAGTAGAACAGCGTTCCCGCCTGCGACACCAGCGTGCCGATGTCGGACGGCGGCTTCACGCCCAGGTAGCCCAGCACGACGAAGTTGACGATGAAGATGCCGTACAGCACCTTGTTCCAGCTCGGCCGGTAGCGGATGGACTTGACCGGGCTGCGGTCCAGCCAGGGCAACGGGAACAGGATCATCACCGCCACGCCCATCACGACCACGCCCCAGAACTTGGCGTCGAAGGTCTTCATCAGGCCGGCCAACACCACCGCTGCCACCAACGGCGCGAAGCGCCAGATGCCCTTGAAGCCCCCCTTGAGGAAGCCGAGCAGGCCAGCCACCATCGTCAGACCCACGAGCACGTTGACCATGTCGTCGGTGACGGCGCGCAGCATCGAATAAAACGGCGTGAAGTACCAGACCGGCGCGATGTGCAGCGGCGTCTTGAGCGGGTCGGCCGGGATGAAGTTGTTGTATTCGAGGAAGTAGCCGCCCATTTCCGGCGCGAAGAAGACGATGGCGCTGAACACCATCAGGAACACCGCCACACCGACGATGTCGTGCACCGTGTAATACGGGTGGAAGGGGATGCCGTCCAGCGGGATGTCGGTTCCCGGCACCTTCTTGGCCTTGATCTCCACGCCGTCGGGGTTGTTGGAGCCCACGTCATGCAAGGCCAGCAGATGCGCCACCACCAGCCCCAGCAGGATCAGCGGAATGGCGATCACGTGGAAGCTGAAGAAGCGGTTCAGCGTGGCGTCACCGACGACGTAGTCACCGCGCAGCAGCAAGGCGAGGTCCGGGCCGATGAAGGGGATGGCGGCGAACAGGTTGATGATGACCTGCGCACCCCAGTAGCTCATCTGCCCCCAGGGCAACAGGTAGCCCATGAAGGCCTCGCCCATCAGGCACAGGAAGATGGCCACGCCGAAGATCCAGATCAGCTCGCGTGGCTTGCGGTAGCTGCCGTAGATCATGCCGCGCCACATGTGCAGGTAGACCATCACGAAGAACGCGCTGGCGCCGGTGGAATGCATGTAGCGCACCAGCCAACCCCAGGGCACGTCGCGCATGATGTACTCGACCGACTCGAAGGCCTTGGCGGCGTCCGGCTTGTAGTGCATCACGAGGAAGATCCCGGTCACGATCTGCAGCACCAGCACCAGCAGCGACAGCGAGCCGAAGAAGTACCAGAAGTTCATGTTCTTCGGGGCGTAGTACTCCGAGAGATGAACCTTGTAGGCCGCGAAGAGAGTCGGGAACCGGTTCTCCAGCCACACCGTGGTCTGGGTCAGCGCCGATGAGCCGGCGGGCGCTTCCTTGAATTCAGCCATCGTGTCCTCGGTATGCAGGTGTGCGTCGATCCGCCAGGGGGCTCAGGCCTTCTTGTCCTCGCCCACCAGCAGGACGGTGTCCGACAGGTACATGTGCGGGGGGACCTGCAGGTTGTCCGGCGAGGGCTTGTTCTTGAAGACGCGGCCCGCCATGTCGAAGGTGGACCCGTGGCAGGGGCAGAAGAAGCCCCCGTTCCAGTCATCCGGCAACGAGGGCTGCGGCCCGGCCTGGAACTTGTCGGACGGCGAACAACCCAGGTGCGGGCAGATGCCGATGCCCACGAAGAACTCGGGCTTGATCGAACGGTGGGTGTTCTTCGCGTAGGGAGGGTTGTCCAAAGCGGTGCGGGCCGATTGCGGATCGGCCAGTTGCGACTCGACCTTCTTCAAAGCTTCCAACTGGGCGGGCGTGCGGCGCACGATCCAAACGGGCTTGCCCCGCCATTCGACGGTCATCTTCTCGCCCGGTTGCAGCGCACTGATGTCGACCTGCACGGCGGCGCCGGCAGCACGGGCACGCTCAGAGGGTGCAAAGGTGCTGACAAAGGGTACCGCGACCGCCGCGCCACCCACGGCGCCGGCGCCGCAGGTGATGGCGATCCAGGTGCGTCGAGTGGGGTCGACGCCGGGCTCGAACGAGGCCTCGCTCATGGGTAACCTCTGGGTTCTTGAGAAGATGGGAGTAAACCTGTGATTCTAGCCGACCCGCCTTCTTGTCCCTGACGACGAGCGCCATGCAGGCCGGGTGGTTTAGCCAGCCTTTGGCCCATCCCTTGGCCCATCCCTTGGCCTCTTGACGCTGGCGGCCGGCAACACTAGCGTCGCGCGTCGGCCCGGGTACTTTGCCCGGGACATCTCTAAGTGCGACTGCCTTCGCACAATATCAGGAGTGACCCATGAGCTTTGCATCGGAATTCAAGGAGTTTGCCGTCAAGGGCAATGTGATGGACCTTGCCGTCGGCGTGATCATCGGCGGCGCCTTTGGCAAGATCGTCGATTCGGTGGTGGGTGACCTGATCATGCCTATCGTGGGCAAGATCTTCGGTGGCCTGGATTTCAGCAACTACTTCATCCAGTTGTCCGGGCCGGCTGCCACCACGCTGGCGGAAGCCAAGAAGGCCGGTGCGGTGTTTGCGTACGGCAATTTCCTGACCGTGGCGATCAACTTCGTGATCCTGGCGTTCATCATCTTCCTGATGGTCAAGCAGATGAACCGCCTGAAGCGCGAAGCACCCCCGGCCCCGCCGCCCGCGACCCCTGAAGACGTGGTGCTGCTGCGCGAGATCCGCGACTCGCTGAAGAAGTAGATCCTTGGCACCCGGCCGCGCAGCCCGAGCGGGCTCGCGCGGCCGCGTGCGCGGTCAGGGGTGGCATGCCGCATACTTGCTGGCTGAGCCGATTGCATGAAGCCCAACCCCATCCACCGCCTGCCTGCGCCGCTGGAAGCGGCCGTCCAGCGCTTGAAGCTGGCGGCCCGCGATGCCACTGAACGCACGATCGAGAGCCTGGGCCTGGCAGCACTGGCGGCCACCCATGCCTTCCAGCGTGATGGTCTGCTGGGCGCGCAGTTCGAGCTCAACCGCAAGTCCGCGGTGTTCGTGCTCACCTTCAACGACGCCTTCGACGAGCGCGTGCTGCGCGAGCTCGGCCCCCGCGTGGCGGGCACCACCGGAGCCGCGCCGGCCGCCCACACGCCGACCAACTGGGACGCCTTGGGGCTGGTCGAAGACCGTGAAGTCGAAGCGCAGATTTCCGCCGAGCGCTTCGGTACCGAAATTGCCACCGCCTGCGAATGGGAACTGCGCGAGCTCGACGCCTATGTCGGCGCCTTGATCACCGACGCCGGCGGCGAGCCCGACCGCAACCCCTTGCGGCCCCACATCGTGGGGCACGCGATGATCCGTGGCATCGAGGCCGTGTCCGAGCGGGACGAGGTGCGCAAGGTGCTGGCCACCGAGATGAGCCGTTCGCTGGGCGGTCTGCTGCGCGCCGCCTATGTCGGCATCGTGGCCGAATGGCGCAATGCCGGGGTGCGGCCGTTGAGCATGTCGGTGCGCATGCGCCCCGGGCGCGAGGACACGGCCTCAGGCGGCCATTCGATGCACGGCCTGGGCGGGGGCCCGATGGCGGAGGACAGCCGGATGGGTGCCGGCCACACGGCCGGGCTGGACAGCCGTTACGGCGGCCGTCACGCAGGTGCTGGTTTTGTCTCGTCGATGCGACCCAGCCTGGGCGCCTACCGCGGGGGCACGAACATCGGGCAGGTCGACCCGGCCCTGATGTCGCTGATCCGCCGGCTGGCGCACAGCGAACCCGTCAGCTATGGCGGTGGCGACGACCCATATGCCGACTACGGCCTGGCGGGCACGGCGCATGGGCCGCTGCCCAACCTGATCCGTGCGCATCGCGAGGAACTGCGCCGCGCGTCCACCGGTGCGCTCGATCATCTGGTCATCGATGTCATCGGGTTCCTGTTCGACCAGATCCTGGCCGACCCCAAGGTGCCGCCACAGATGGCGCGCCAGATTGCCCGGCTGCAGTTGCCGGTGCTGCGCGCGGCACTGGGCGATCCCTCGTTCTTCTCGTCGCATCGCCATCCGGTGCGGCGCTTCATCAACCGGCTGGCTTCGTTGGGCTCCGGCTTCGAGGACTTCTCCCAACCCGGCGCGCAGGACTTCCTGGCCAAGGTCAGGGCCCTGGTGCAGGACGTGATCGAGGGCGACTTCGACCAGATCGAGATCTACGAGCACAAGCTCGCGACGCTCGAGCATTTCGTGACCGACCAGGCGGCGAAGGAACTGCAGGCCCAGAGCGGTGCCAACGCGCTGCTGTCCGAGAAGGAAGACCAGTATCGGCTGCGCCAGCTGTATGCCCAGCGCCTGGCCGGCGACCTCAAGGACGTGGAGTCTCCCGCCTTCCTGCGCGATTTCGTCAGCCGCGTGTGGAGCCAGGTGCTGTTGCGCGCGGCCGAGCTCGGGGGCATCGACGGCCCCCAGGCCCAGCGGCTGCGGCGGGTCGGGCGCGATCTGTTCCTCAGCGTGCACGCCAAGCCCACGCCCGCCCAGCGCAAGGCTTTCCTGGCCGAACTGCCCAAGCTGATGCAGGACCTGACCGAAGGCATGAACCTCATCGGTTGGCCCGAAGCGCAGCGCCGGACATTCTTCGGCCAGCTGATGCCGGCCCATGCCGAGGCGCTGAAGAGCCCCGGCACCAGCCAGCTCGAAGTCAACCTGATGGCGCGCAAGGTCGATGGCGCGTTGGAGCGGCCCTTGCCCTCGCGCGACGACCTGCGTGCGGCGGGCATGTTGCCGGTGCTGCTGGACGAGATCCCGCCACCGCAGCTGACGGCCGAGGAGGTGCAGCGCGTGGGTCTGGTCGACGAGGCCAGCGTCGACTGGGCGCGTCCGGTGCAGCCGGATGCCGCGCAGGCCGCCGAACCGGAAGCCGCGGA
>DAORNK010000002.1:0-43507 GCA_035440985.1 Rubrivivax sp.
TCACCGACCACACCATCTTCAAGTCGATCTACTTCTTCGACCCCAACGGCCACCGCGTCGAGCTCGCTGCCGACACGGCCACGCCCGAGATGGGCCGCAGGCTCGACGAGGTGAAGTGGGCCATGCTCGACGAGTGGGCCCAGACCCGCCGCGCACCGCGCCACGCGGCCTGGATGCACGAGAAGGAGTTTGGCGCCGGCAGCGCCTGAACACCGCCATGCTGAGCACCTACACCTACCCACGCTACGCCCATCGCCGAGCGGCTGAACTGGACTCGCCCGGCGCCGCCACGCGGCACCCCGTGGTCGTTGTCGGCGCCGGCCCGGTGGGCCTGGCGGCGGCCATCGACCTGGCACAGCACGGCGTGCCCGTGATCCTGCTGGACGATGACGATACGGTCAGCGTCGGGTCGCGCGGCCTTTGTTATGCCAAGCGGGCGCTTGAAGTGCTGGACCGGCTGGGCTGCGGTGAGCCCGTGGTGCAGAAGGGCGTGACCTGGAACGTGGGGCGCACCTTCTACCGCGACGACGAGGTCTTCCGCTTCAACCTGCAGCCCGAGACCGGCCATCACCGTCCGGGCATGGTCAACCTGCAGCAGTACTACCTGGAGGAGTTCCAGGTGGCCCGTGTGGCCGAGCTGCCCCTGATCGACCTGCGCTGGAAGAACCAGGTCACCGCCGTGACGCCGCAAGCCGATGGGGTCCAGTTGCAGGTGCAGACACCCGAGGGCCCCTACACGCTCCAGGCGGACTGGCTGATCGCGGCCGATGGTGCGCGCAGCCCGATCCGCCGCATGTTGGGGCTGGACATGGAAGGCAAGGTCTTCCAGGACCGCTTCCTGATTGCCGACGTGGTGATGAAGGCGGACTTTCCCGCCGAGCGCTGGTTCTGGTTCGACCCGCCCTTCCACCCGGGTCAAAGCGTGCTGCTGCACCGCGAGGCCGACCACGTCTGGCGCATCGATTTCCAGCTCGGCTGGGACGCCGACCCTGAACTGGAAAAGCTGCCCGAGCGTGTGATGCCACGCATCCGCGCCATGCTGGGCCCGGAGCGCGAGTTCGAACTGGAATGGGTCAGCGTCTACACCTTCCAGTGCCGGCGCATGCAGAAGTTCCGGCATGGCCGCGTGCTCTTCGTCGGAGATGCGGCGCACCAGGTCTCGCCCTTTGGCGCGCGCGGTGCCAACTCGGGCATCCAGGACACCGACAACCTGGCGTGGAAGCTCAAGCTCGTGCTGGAGGGCTTGGCGCCCGACCGGTTGCTGGACAGCTACAGCGAAGAGCGTGTGGCCGCGGCGGACGAGAACCTGCTGAACTCGACCCGTTCCACCGACTTCATCACGCCCAAGAGCCAGGTCTCGAAGGACTTCCGCAACGCGGTGCTGGGCCTGGCGCGTGAGCACGCCTTTGCCCGCACCCTGGTCAACTCCGGCCGCCTGTCGGTGCCGGCCCATCTCAGCACCTCGTCGCTCAACACCACGGACCGGGATCACTTCGAAGGTGCGATGGCACCCGGGGCACCGCTCACCGACGCACCTCTGCGGTATCGCGGCCAGCCGGGCTGGCTGTTGCAGCACGTGGGCAATCAGTTCGTGCTGCTGCTGTTTGCATCCACCGTGGAAAGCCTGGGCGAGGCCACCCGCAGCGCCCTCGCGACGCTGGCCTCGGCCCGCATTCCCGTGCGCACCCTGCTGGTGGCCGACCGGGACGGCAGCGCGCCGCAGGGCTGCACGCTGGTGGTGGACCATGAACACCTGATCAGCCGGCGCCTGGACGGCCGGCCTGGCACGGTGTACCTGCTGCGGCCGGATCAGCACGTGTGCGCACGCTGGCGCCGGCTGGACGTGGTTTCGGTGCAAGATGCGGTGGCACGCGCCACCTGCAATACGTGAAGGTCAACGCACCGATGAAGGAACTGATCACGCACGCCAACTTCGGCATCCCTGGCCAGACGCCGCTGCACGCGTTCACGCCCGGCGACGACTTCTACGAGTGGCTCATCGAAGCCCATCGCGACCTGAGCGACGACCAAAGCCGCCTGGTCAACGCCCGGCTGGTGTTGCTGCTGGCCAACCACGTGGGTGATCTGCGAGTGCTGCGCGAAGCGCTGGCGGCGGCACGTGCCGGGGTGGCGGACCGATGACCCTGGATGCCACGCACGACCCGCTGCTGCGCAGCTGGGTGGCCTCGGCCAACGGCCCGGACACCGAATTCCCGATCCAGAACCTGCCCTTCGGCCGCTTCAGGCGCGCTGGCACCGAAGAGGCACCCCGGCTGGGCGTAGCCATCGGCGACCAAGTACTGGATCTGCGGCTGGCCGCCGAACAGTGCCCCTGGGCCGAAGACGTCTACCCCTTGCTCGAGCCGTTGGCAGCCGGGGACCTGCACGGATTCATGGCGCTGGGCGCGCCGGCCTGGAAGACCCTGCGTGCCGCGCTTTCGGCCGCCCTGGCCGATGGCAGCGATCAAGGGCCTTTCCTGGAAATGTGCCTGCTGGCGCAGACCGAGGCGCAGATGCTGCTGCCCTGCCGCATCGGCGACTACACGGACTTCTATTCCAGCATCCACCACGCCACCGCGGTGGGCCGGCAGTTCCGCCCCGACAACCCCTTGCTGCCCAACTACAAGTGGGTGCCGATCGGCTATCACGGTCGCAGCTCGTCCATCGGCATCAGCGGCCAGACGCTGCATCGGCCGCTGGGGCAGATCAAGCCGGCGCATGCCGAAGCGCCGGCGCTGGGTCCCAGCAGGCGGCTGGACTTCGAGCTGGAACTGGGTGCCTTCATCGGCCCAGGCAATGCCCTGGGCGAAGCGGTGCCCATGGCCGATGCCGAGCAGCAGATCTTCGGCCTGGTGCTCTTCAACGACTGGAGCGCGCGCGACATCCAGGGCTGGGAGTACCAGCCCCTGGGGCCGTTCCTCAGCAAGAGCTTCGCCAGCACCATCTCGCCCTGGATCGTCACGCTGGATGCGCTGGCGCCGTTCCGCCAGCCCTTCGTTCGTCCAGCGGCTGATCCACAACCGCTGCCCTACCTCGATTCACCAGCCAACCGCAGCGCCGGTGCCATCGCCATCGAGTTGGAGGTCTGGCTGCAGACCGCGCGCATGCAGGCTGCCCATCACGCGGGCGACCGGCTGATGCACAGCAACTATGCCGACGCGTACTGGACGCTGGCGCAACTGGTGGCTCACCACACGGTGAACGGCTGCAACCTGCAGCCCGGTGACCTGCTGGGGTCGGGCACGATGTCCGGGCCGGCACCGGGGCAGGGCGGGTCGCTGCTGGAGCTGAGCGCCGGGGGCCGCGAACCGCTGCTGCTGTCCAACGGCGAGCAGCGCACCTTCCTGCAAGACGGCGACACGGTCATCCTGCGCGGGCGCTGCCGTGCCTCGGGTGCGCGGACCATCGGGTTTGGCGAATGTCGGGGCACGGTGCTGCCGCCAACGCGCGCAGCGTGAAAAGCTCGGCGCGGCCGCGCCGCGTGCCGATGCCAGAATTCGGGTCTTCTCAACAAGGGCCGCGGTGCTAGAGCACAGGCGTGCCCAGCCCAATCCCATGCGTGTTCTGCTCACCGGCGCCGCCGGCTTCATCGGGATGACCACCATCCTGCGTCTGCTTGACCGTGGTGACGAGGTCGTGGGGCTGGACAACCTCAACGACTACTACTCGGTCCAGCTAAAGCATGATCGCCTGGCGCGCCTGACGCCACACGAGCGCTTCCGTTTCGTCAAGCTCGACGTCGCGGACCGTTCCGGCATGGCCGATCTCTTTGCCCGCGAGCGTTTCGACCGCGTGATCCATCTGGCGGCACAGGCCGGGGTGCGCTACTCGCTGCAGAACCCGCACGCCTACATCGACAGCAACGTCGTCGGATTCATGAACGTGCTGGAAGGCTGCCGGCACGCCAAGGTGCAGCACCTCGTCTATGCCTCCAGTTCCAGCGTCTATGGCGGCAACACGCGCATGCCGTTCTCCGAGCACGACAGCGTGGACCATCCGGTGAGCATGTACGCCGCCACCAAGAAGGCCAACGAGCTGATGGCCCACACCTACAGCCATCTGTTCGGCCTGCCGACCACGGGGCTGCGCTTCTTCACTGTCTACGGGCCCTGGGGCCGGCCCGACATGGCCCTGTTCCTGTTCACCAAGGCCATCCTGGAAGGCCGTCCCATCGATGTGTTCAACCACGGCCGGATGCAGCGTGACTTCACCTACGTCGACGATATCGTCGAAGGCGTGATCCGTGTGCTGGACCGGGTGGCCGAGCCCGATCCAGCCTACGTCTCCGACACGCCCGACCCGGGGACCAGCAACGCCCCCTACCGCGTCTTCAACATCGGCAACCACAACCCGGTGCAACTGCTGGACTACATCGGTTGCATCGAAGACGCGCTGGGCATGCAGGCGCACAAGAACCTGCTTCCTCTGCAGGACGGTGACGTGCCGGCCACCTACGCCGACGTGGACGCGCTGCGAGACTGGGTCGGCTTCACGCCGGCCACGGACATTGGCAGCGGCGTGCGGCGATTCGTCGACTGGTATCGCGGCTACTACCGGCTGTGATTTCCGCCGGCCGCCTGCGGCCGGATCCGTGTACGAAGTCACGTATCATCGAACTATCTGCAGATAGCTTGATAGGAACGGGTATCAGGGCCGCGCATTTCGGCCAATTGATACTGCTTGTTGCACCCCGGGCTGGGGGTTGCATGCAAACTGCGTCCGACGATTCTTGGGGTTGCATTGCAACCGACAGCCATGCGATGCATCACCTTCTGGTCCGCCGTGGACCGCCCTGCGTTTGTGGACAGTGAACGGCCGGACTTCGAGCCCACGGACTTCCCCGACATCGACGTCACCGGCCTGCTGAGCGTCGAACCCGCCAACACCCCTGAGCGACGCGCAGCGGCGAACACCCTGCTGCAGGATCGCTATGGGTGGCGCGGTTATGCCGGCGCCCATATTCCCAACTTCGACGGGACCAATCATCTGCCACTGGTCGCCACCTGCAAGGGTCAATCGGTCGGCACGCTGACGGTCAGCCTGGATGGTCCCAGGGGCCTGGGCTGCGAGGCGACGTTCCCCGAAGAGGTGAGAGCCTTGCGCGAGTCCGGCAAGGGCTTGTGCGAGTTCACCCGGCTGGCCGTTCATCCCGAGGCCGGTTCCCGCCAGGCCATCGCTTCGCTGTTTCAGGTTGCCTATCTGGTGGCAACCAGGCTCGGCGAAGCCGATGCCGTGATGCTGGAAGTCAATCCACGGCACGTCGCCTACTACCAGCGCATCATCGGAGCCACGGTTCTTGCGGAGGAGCGGTTCCACCAGCGGGCTCAGGCGCCTGCGGTTCTGTTGTCGATCGCGTGCGACGATGTGCGCGAGCGCATCACCAAGGGTGGCACCGAACTGCCCCGCATCAACGCGCGGCGCTCGCTGTATTCGCTGGCGCTCTCGCGGGCCGAAGAAGACGCCATCCTGGCCCGCATCCGCCAACTGGTGCAGACGGTTCGCGTCGACTACCCCCCAGTGCGCTTTCGGATGCCTGCTTCGCGCGAGCCGGTGGTCCTGGCGGCCTGCTGAAGGGCCTCGCGCCGGCCGCTCAGGCCAGCGCCGGCAGGCGTTGCGGGGTCTGCAGGGCCGGGGTGGTGGTGGTGTCCAGCCAGTCGGAGCATTGCTGCCAGGCATCGTCGGGTTGCTCGACGCGAAAACCGAACACCGGCTCGGCGCCTGGTTTCAGCGCGCGAACGACCTCCGCCACCACCCGCGTCCGCACGCCGGTGCCGAGCTCCGCCTGCACGTCGCAGAGCATGCCCACCCGCAGCGGCCAGGGTGTGCGCGCCACGAAGCCCGAGCGGGAGATCTCGACGATCGTGGCGTCGGTGCTGGAAGTGTCCGGCAGACCCACCTTGGCCGGGCAGGTCACGGTGAAGCGCGGATGCTGACGCAGTGCAGCGCCGGTGTGGCGATCCAGCTTGACGGCCGGCAGCACGCCTGACCATTCCTGCCCCGGGTAGATGGCGTGCAGCAGCAACTGTTTGCGTTCTTCCAGGGCCTGCAGAACCGGTACCCGCTGGTTGAAGAAGTAGTCCATCAGCGCGGGCGTCAGGACCGGGTCGTTGGTGGTGTGCCAGGGGCGGCTTGGAAACTGGATCGCCTCCAGCCGCGTTTCGACGAAGTAGCGATGCAGGTTCCTGCGTCCGGGCTTGTTGCCGTAGGCACGCTGGAAGATGGCCGGTGCCTCATACAGGTCCAGCGTGGCCCCCACCGCGGGTGCACCGTTGGCGAAGTCGTAGCGGTCCACCGCCTGGGCTTCGAGACGCTGGAAGAAGAGCAGGGACTCGTACATCTCGATCTTGTTCGGGTTCACCGCGATCAGCAGATGCCGCGTGTCGAAGTACTTGGTGCAGTACTCGTACATGAACTTCATCAGCGGGAACAGGATCGAGCCACCGGTCTTGCGGCAGCTCGGGTGGATGGCCAGCGCCGAGATCTCTGCGATGTGACCCGGCTTGGCACGCACGGCGGAGATGTCGAACGCCGTCTGCATCGGGAAGCCGAACACACCATCTCGAACGATGGACAGGGTGCCGACCACCCGGCCGTCGAGCTTGGCGCACAGCGTGGTCGTCGTCGGCAGTGCGTGGTACGGCGTCACACGCAGACCGGAAGGGTGGGGACGCATGAAGCCGCTGGCAACGTAGGCGTCGTGCAGCAGCGCAAAGCAGGCTTCCAATTCGGCCTGGGTCGAGGCGATCTTCAGGACCAGCCGGCCTGGGTTCACGGGCTCGACGTCCATCATGCGCCTGTAGATGCCGAACCTCAGGTCCTCGGGCAGGGCGGCCAGAGCCCAGCGCGCCAGCTTTCGCCATTGCCGGCCGGCCTTCTTCCAGAGCGGTGATCTCATGATGTGGATTCGAGCAGGGCAGCCGAGCAGGACGCCCGTACACCTGATTTCGGGTCCGCAACCCCCTGCTTGAGGGTATTCAGGGGACCAAATTGTTACAAGCCGCCACCAAACGCGACGAAAGCACACAGGCGGCGCGTCAGCCGCCTGAGGACTTCAACAAGTCCAGCACCCGTCGCACCGGAATCGCATAGGTGATTCCGGTTGGATTCGTCAGCGCCGACTCCCGGGTGCTGCGCACCAGAACCATGTTGACGACGCCGATCACCTGGCCCGACTCGGCGTCGATCAGCGGTCCCCCGCTGTTGCCCGGGTAAGCCGTCGCGTCCAGCTGGTAGACCTCGAAGGGGCCATCCCGCAGCCGCGCCACGGTGGCCGGATTCAACTGTCGCGCATCCGAGGCCGGGAGTGCAACGCGCGAAACTGCCGCCACGATGCCCCGGTGGACGACGGGCGTGAAGCCGAATACGCCCCCGATGGGAAAGCCGATCAACGCGATCGACGACCCCTGGGGTGCCAGCTCGGATGGCCCCAGGGTCAGGGGCGGCAGGGGGCCGCCCTCGATGCGCAACAAGGCCAGGTCGTGGTTGCGGTCGCTGCCGACCAGGCGTGCCCGACGCAGCTCGGGCTCGCCGCCCGGCTTCGGTACCAGGGCGGCCAGGACTCGCTGCGCGGGGCCTGCGGCCTGCGCATCGGCCGACGGCAACACGTGGTGATTGGTGACCAGCAGCGTGCCGTCGCCCACGATGAAGCCCGTGCCGCGGAAGCCGAACCGGGGCGCATCGGTTTCGGCATAGGTGCCGACGGCAACGACCGATTGCCGCACCGAGGCGACGGTTTCCACGAGGCCGGCCTGTCCCACGCAGTGCATTCCCAAGGCCACGAGTGCGAGCCAGGTCCGGCGGCTGACGATGGCTGTGGGTTCAAACACCATGCTGCGAGTTTCACTTGGGCAAGAAGCCGGACTCTAGCCCGCGCGGGCCGGAAATGGGCCGGCACGACCGACGATTTCCGCACCGCGTGGATCCGTCGGGGTAGTAACCTCACGGTGCGCCCACCCGAGAGACCCCGCTGGAAGCGACTCCCGAGCGTCGCCTGGGCGTCCAGCAGCACTTTCACAGCGAGATCAGATGTTCAGCCACAAGCCCATGCCTGCAGATCTCAGGTGGCGCGTCGTGCCCGCGCTCATCAACCTGTGGCGATACCTTGCCACCTGCCTGTTGGGCATGACTGCTGCGCTGGCTCTGCTGGCTGGCGCGCCAGCGGCCTGGGCTGACGACGCCGCAGCGCGCCTGGCGCAGGCCGTGCACCAAAGGCCCGTGGGCCGTGATCTCACCACCGTCAGTCGCATGGAGCTGGTCGAAAAGGGCCGCACACCCCGCGTGCGTCAGTTCATCGCCTACCGGCAAGATCGTGGAGCGGCAGGCTCGTCCAACCTGATCCGCTTCGTTCAGCCGCAGGACATCGAAGGCACAGGCCTGTTGGGTATCACCAAGGCGGATGGCAGTACGGATCAGTGGCTCTACCTGCCCGAACTCGACCGGTCGCGCCGCATCGCCGGGGACCGCAAAGGCGGGCGCTTCGTAGGCTCGGACCTCTACTTCGAGGATCTGCAGGAGCGTCTCCCGAACAAGGATCGCCACCGCATCATCGGCAAGGAAGCAGTGGGCGACACTCAGTGTGATGTGCTGGAGAGCGTGCCCGTGGATGCTTCCTCGTCGGTCTACCTGCGGCGCATCAGCTGGGTGGATCCTCAGACCTTAGTCGTGCTTCGTGTGGACTACTTCGAGAAGGACGAAGCGCGTCCCAGCAAGCGTTGGACGGCCATCGACCGGCGCAAGGTGCAGAACATCTGGACGGTGATGCACAGCGTGATGGCCGACCTGCAGTCTGGCCATGAGACCAGGATCCAGGTCCAGAAAGTCATCTACGATCGCAAGCTGCCCGACAAGTTGTTCAGCAGCAGGGCGCTTGCGGACGAGCAGATCGAAGCGGAGTTTCGCCCATGACGCGAATGTTTCTCCTGGCTGCGTTGGCACTGATGGGGCCGACGATCCTCGTGCCAGCCGCCGCCCAGACCATGGATGCGGGACGTGGCTCCGCCACTTCGCCTGATGCCCGAACGCCGGAAGAGGCCGAAGCGGCGTCCGAATCCAGACCGCGCCGCTCCACGCTGCGCTTCGGCGCGGAGAATGTCCTGGCTGAAATCGGCACCCCCACTGGCAACTCCGGTGTCGACAGTGCCTGGACCCTGCGCGCAGCACCTTATCTGTTGTGGCAGCCCGATCGGGCCTGGGAGATTCGCCTGGGAGTGATGGGCGACGGACAGGGGCAGTCGGGCGCGCCGGACTTCACGCGCTGGCGCGGTGACTTGTCCGACAGCTATGTGCGCTGGCGCAGCGGTGGCACGCGCCTGACCGCCGGGGCCCAGACCATTCTGTGGGGGCGCGTGGATGGTGTCCCGGTGATCGATCGGGTCAGCCGCGTCGATCTGACCCGCCTGCTACTCGACGACTTGGCCGACCGCCGGCGCGCACAGTGGGCGCTGCGCTGGGAACAAAGCTGGGATGAGTTCAAGCTGGATGCCGTGGTGCTGCCGGCCTTCGTCGGCGCCAGGCTGCCGGCCGTTGAAAGTATCTGGAGCCCCGTCAACCGCAGCACGGGCCGTGTGTTCGGCGTGACGGCATCGCCCCAGCTGGCATCCCTGGTGCGGGTGGCGGCCATCCGGCAGGATGACGGTGGCCACGGCGGCGCGGCGGTTCGCCTGACGCGCACCGGCGACCCGTTCGACTTCGGCTTCACGCTGGGCCGCACGCGCCAGTCGCTGCCCTACTACGAGGCCGACTTTCGTTCCGCCACGATGACGGCCGTCCATCCTTTCGTGAACTTCGTGGCCGTCGACGGCGAAGTCGTCTGGGCCGGCGCGACCTGGCGTACCGAGCTTGCGTTGTCGCGCGGCGTACCGATGACATCCCTGGCGGCTACCCGCGTCGACGCCAGGCTGACCGAGTGGGTCGGCGCCGTCGAATTCTTCCCCGGCGGCAAGAGCACACGGGTCAACGTGCAGCTGGTGGCGCGCAACGCGAAGGCCAAGGAACCGGTTCTGGAACTGCTGCGCTACCTGGGCGTCAACGGCGAGGTCGAGACCTCGTTCTCCCAGGCGGGCTGGAAGCTTGGGCTGCAGTTTGCCGCCGGTTTGAACGTGCACGACCTCTACCTGGGGCCCAAGCTGACCTGGGTCGGCTGGGAGCCCCACGAGATCTACCTGGCAGTGCACCAGTTCAAGGGTAACGAGCGCACGCTGGGAGGCTACTACGCCAACCAGGACTTCGTCGCGCTGGGCTGGAGAACCCGCTTCTGATCCAAGTGAAGGCCTTCATCGCCAGGTGGTTGTTTGGCCGACCGGCCGGGGCGCGCGTGCCCCAGATCTCCTGGCCGCTGGCCTTGGTGATCGTGATCGCGGCGCATGCCCTTTCGTTCATCGAACTGGATCGGCTCACCTTCAACAACTCGGCCGAGGCCTACTACCCCACCGATGCGCCAGCCGTGCTGCTGCGCAACCAGCTCAGGCAGGACTTCCCGACCGATGAAGTCCTGACCGTCCTGTTCAAGGGCGACCAGCTGTTCGGAAAGGACTTCCTGGGCCGCCTGGACAAGGCCACCTCGGTCCTGAAGGCCAATGCGCTGGTGGACCGCGTGATCACGGTGGCCACGGTCGAGCACATCTCGGGCAGCGACGACGGCTTCTCGGTGAGCCCACTGGTGGACATGCGCAACCTGGCAGGCAAGTCGCCCGAGGCCATACGCAGCCGCGTGCTGGCCGATCGTTTTGCGCCCGGCGGACTGGTATCGCGCGACGGCCGCTACATGGCGATGGTGGTCAGACCCAAGCCACTGGACAAGACCTCCGAGCGCCTGGAGCTCACGGTGGCGGTGGCCCGAGCCATCAACGATGCTGGTCTGAGGGCCTTCTATGCCGGCGAGGCGGGGCCGGTGAAGATGGTCTAGTCGATCACTATTAAGACCTGACCCGCTGCCCTGCTGAGCCCAGCCATGCTTGCGGATGGAGGCAAGATGATGATGGCGATGCCGCACGAAGCCTTTCGCGTAACAAACTGCCGAAATCCCGCAGCATGGAATGCGGCCCCCTCGAGCCGGGGATTGTGGCAGGCCTAGAGTCCTTCCTACATTCGGTGCGTGCTCGCAATAGTGTCTTCCCGCACTCGCAGGTAGGGCAAGGGAGCATCGAAGCGGGACTTGGAGGTTCAAGCTCCTTCGCTTCCAGGCCGGCGCCCGTCACCCCAGAGTTCCCATGATTCGCATCTTCAACCACTACTTGCACCGCCAGACCGTGGCCCAGGTCCTGTTTGACAGTGCCTTGCTGGTGCTCGTGGTGCTGGGTGTGCTGGCCTCGCAATCGGAGCACTTCCTGCTGGTTGCCCCGCTGGCCACCACCCAGGCGCTGTCGTTTGCCGCCGGTGTGGCGGTGATCGGCACGGCTTCGGGCATCTACCAGCATGCCGGTCGTTTAAGCTCGGCCCAGATCTTCGCCCGCGCGGCGCTGATGCTGTTCCTGGCGCTGCCATTGACCTATGCCGTCTTTGCGGTCATGCCGGCGGATCTGAGCAACCGGGTTGCGCTGCAAGTCGCAGCGATGGGCGGCGTGGCGGCCGTCGTCTTGAGGCGCGTCTATCTGATGTATACAGGTGCACAGTCCAGCGGCAACCGTTGCCGGGTGCTGGTCTTTGGGGCTGGTTCACCGGCCAGGATCGTCGGCGAGACGATCGCGCGCGCCGATCCCAACGTCGAGATCGTGGGTTACCTTGCCGGCCCCAACGAACGGGATATCGCGGTGCCAGATGCCTTGGTGCTGCCGGAAAGCCGCTCGCTGATGGACACGGCGCGCCAGCTGCAGGTCGATGAAATCATCGTCGCCTTGACGGAGCGCCGCTCGGGCAGCATGCCCATGCGTCAGCTGCTGGACTGCAAGCTGACAGGCGTCAAGGTCTATGACCTGGCCACGCACTTCGAGAAGCGGCTGGGTCAGATCCGGCTGGACTTCGTCAACGCTGGCTGGCTGATCTTCAGCGATGGTTTCAACCAGGGGTCGTGGCGAACCGGGGTCAAGCGCGTCTTCGATATCGTGATCAGTGTGCTGCTGCTGGTGCTGGCCGCGCCGGTGATGGCCGTCACTTCCTTGCTGATCAAGCTGGACAGCAAAGGCCCAGTCTTCTACAAGCAGGTACGCACCGGCCAGGACAACACCGAGTTCATGGTGATGAAGTTCCGCAGCATGCGTACCGATGCGGAACTGGACGGCCAGCCGCGCTGGGCCACGCAGCAGGACAGCCGCGTGACCAAGGTCGGGGCGATCATCCGCAAGCTGCGCATCGACGAACTGCCGCAGCTGATCAACGTGCTGCGCGGCGAGATGAGCCTGGTCGGCCCGCGCCCGGAGAGGCCGTTCTTCGTCGAACAGCTGACGCAGCAGATTCCCTACTTCGCGGTGCGGCACAGCGTGAAGCCGGGCGTCACGGGCTGGGCCCAGGTGCGCTACCACTACGGCGCCACCGTGGAAGATTCGGCGGAGAAGCTGCAGTACGACCTGTACTACGTGAAGAACCACTCGCTGTTCCTGGACCTGGTGGTGCTGTTCGAGACCATCGGCGTGGTTCTGACCGGCAAGGGCGCGCGCTGATCGCCCGCTTGGCGCTGCGGCGCAGCTCGCCCGCCATCGGGCGATGCGAAAATGGCATGCTTTAGGGCTGCGCCCGCATGCGTCCAACGTTTGACCTGACGTTCATCAGCCTGGCCATTGCGGCTGCGGCGTATGCGTTCTTGGCCGTCTGGACGCTGGGCGGCCCGCGGGACGCCGTGGTACGCGCCGGGCGGGCTTGGTTGATGTTCGTGCTGGCCACGGGCGCCACCGTCGGTTGGGCCACACTGGGCGCGACAGACCGGCTGGTCGGTAGCTTCATGCCGGCGCATCTGGCCGCGCTGCTGGATGGTGTGCGCCAATTGCTTTGGTGCCTGCTGCTGCTGACTCTGTTGCAGCCCGACCAGGGCGGCAGGCGCTGGGGCCGCGAATGGCGGCCGTTGCTGCTGGCCACGGTGCTGGTCTCGGCAGCGGCCCTGGCCGTCTGGCTGGCCAGAACCGCGCAAGGGGCGTTGAGTGCCGAGACCTGGTGGCCGAGCCTGGCCGTTTCGCTGGCCTTTGCCGTGTTGGGTCTGGTGCTGGTGGAGCAGTTGTTCCGCAACCTGCCCGAGGACTCGCGCTGGAGCGCCAAGCCGCTCTGCCTGGCCCTCGGGCTGGGCTTCGGCTATGACCTCTACCTGTACTCCGAAGCCGTCCTGCTGGGCCGGCTGGACCCGGATGGCCTGATCGCCCGGGGCGCGGTGGCCGTCATCGCGGTGCCGCTGCTGATCTCCGCCACGCGCGGACGCAGCGGCTGGATGCGGCGCATCCAGGTCTCACGCTCCGTGGCCTTTCACTCGGCCACTTTGGTGCTGGTGGGCGTCTACCTGCTGTTCATGGCCGGTGTGGGCTACTACGTGCGCTACTTTGGTGGCGAATGGGGGCGCGCGCTGCAGTTGGCCATGGTCACAGGCGCCGTCGTGGCCTTGGTGGCCATCATGCTCAGCGGCTCGCTGCGCGCCAGGCTCAAGGTGTTCGTCAGCAAGAACTTCTTCAGCTACCGGTATGACTACCGCGAAGAGTGGTTGAAGTTCACGCGCACGCTGGCCAGCAGCCATGCACCCCAGGAAGTGGGCACGTTGATCGTCAAGGGCCTGTCCAGCCTGGTCGAGACACCGGGTGGGGATCTCTGGACCACCGACGGCGCGGGCGAAGAGTTCAGGCAGACCGCACGCTGGAATGTGCCGGCGATTGCGTTGCGCGAACCCGTGCAAGCGCCCTTTGGCGCGTTCCTCAAAGGCAAAGGCTGGGTCATCGACATGCACGAGTACCGCAACGCGCCCCGGCGTTACGGTGATCTGGTGCTGCCCACCTGGTTGCTCGCCCGCGGTGAGGCCTGGCTGGTCGTGCCTCTGGCCGTGGGCGATGAATTGTTGGGCTTCGTCACGCTGGACCGCCCACGCACCACCATCGAACTGGACTGGGAAGTCCGCGACCTGCTGAAGACCGCCGCGCAGCAGGCCGCTGGCTACCTGGCGCAGATGCGCGCCACCGAAGCCCTGCTGGAAGCGCGCAAGTTCGACGCCTTCAACCGCATGTCCGCCTTCGTCGTGCACGACCTGAAGAACATCGTGACCCAGCTCTCGTTGATGATGAAAAATGCCCAACGACTGCACGCCAACCCGGAGTTTCAGCAGGACATGCTGTTGACGGTGGAGAGCTCGCTGGAGAAGATGCGGCGGCTGATGCTGCAGTTGCGCGAAGGCGCAACGCCGCCGGGCAGCGCACATGGCGTGGAGGTGGCGGCCGTCCTGCACCAGCTGGACCTGATGGCACGGGGGCGCGGGCGGCTGCTGGAAGTGAGCTGCGAAGAAGGCCTGTTCACGCGTGGCCATGAAGACCGGCTCGAACGCGTGCTGGGGCATCTGGTGCAAAACGCCTTCGACGCCACGCCGGCTGACGGCCGTGTTTGGATCGCTGCCCGAAGGCACAGCGGCCTGGTGCAGGTGGAAGTGGGCGACACAGGAACCGGAATGGACGAGGACTTTGTGCGAAACCGCTTGTTCCGCCCTTTCGGCAGCACCAAACACGACGGCATGGGCATCGGCAGCTACGAAAGCCACCAGTACATCCGCGAGCTGGGCGGGGCCATCGATGTCCAGAGCCGGCCCGGCAGCGGTACCGTGATGCGCATCACCTTGCCGCTGTTCAGCCAGTCCTTGGGCGCTGAAGCCCAGAGCGCAAGCACCGCATGAGCACGGGTGCCCCCCCTCCCCTGCTGATCGTCGAGGACGACCTCGCGCTGCAGAAGCAGATCAAGTGGTCGGTCGACCGCTTTGAGTCGGTTGTCGCCAGCGATCGCGAGAGCGCGCTGGTTCAGTTCCGCCGTCATCAGCCGATGGTGGTGACGATGGATCTGGGCCTGCCGCCGGATCCGGACTCCGTGTCCGAGGGTTTTCGCCTGCTCGAAGAACTGCTGGACGTCGACCCGCACGTCAAGGTGGTGGTGCTGACGGGGCAGAACGACCAATCGCATGCGTTGCGCGCCATCGCCCTGGGGGCCTACGACTTCCTGGCCAAGCCATTCGAGCCGGAGTTGCTCAACCTGACGCTGGAGCGCGCTTTTCGCCTGGCCGAACTGCAGGCCGAGAACCGCAGGCTGCAGGCGCTGCAGCTGACCGATTCGATGGCCGGGCTGACCACGCGGGACCCGGAGATGCTGCGCGTGGCACGCATGGTGGAACGGGTCGCGCGCAGCGACGCCACGGTCCTGCTGCTGGGCGAGAGCGGCACCGGCAAGGAAGTGCTGGCCCAGGGCCTGCATCAAGCGTCCAAACGCAGCGGCCGGTTCATCGCCATCAACTGCGCGGCCATTCCGGAGAACCTGCTGGAGAGCGAGTTGTTCGGCTATGAGAAGGGTGCCTTCACGGGAGCCGGCAAGACCACCATCGGCAAGATCGAAACCGCCAACGGCGGCACGCTGATGCTGGATGAAATCGGCGACCTGCCGCTGGCCTTGCAGGCCAAACTGCTGCGCTTCCTGCAGGAACGCCGAGTGGAACGACTGGGCGGGCGGCAGGAGATTGCCGTGGACGTGCGCATCGTGGGCGCGACGCACCAGGACCTGCGCGGGCTGATCAAGGATGGCCGCTTCCGTGAAGACCTGTACTACAGGCTGGCGGAGATCGAGGTGAACATCCCGCCTTTGCGCAACCGTCAAGGCGATGCCGTGCTGCTGGCCAATGCCTACCTGCGCCGCTTTGCCCAGGAGCAGCGGCGTTCGAACCTCAGCTTCAGTGACGACGCGATCCGCGCCGTCGAGCGGCACGCCTGGCCTGGCAATGTGCGTGAGCTGATCAACGTGATCAAGCGCGCGGTGATCATGGCCGACGGACAGCGTGTGAGTGCTGCCGATCTGGGCCTTCCCGACAGCGGCCCTGAAGAGTCGCAGTCATACGACCTTCAGGATCTTGACCTGCGCGTTGCACGCGAGACCGCTGAACGCCGCACTATCGTGCTGGCGCTGGCGCGGACCAGCGGCAACATCGCCAAGACCGCCGAAGTGCTGGGCGTCAGCAGACCCACGCTGTACGACCTGATGCACCGGCTTGCCATCAAGTAGCGGCTAGGCACACTGCCGGCCGTCCACCCACCACTACCCCGCCGAGGACCATCTTGCCCAAGGAACTCTTACCACGCTTCGTCACCCTTGCCTTACTGGCGGTGTTGGCGGCGGGCTTCTCGGGGTGCGGCGGCGAGTCCACCCAGGATCTGGTCTCCTCGGCCAAGGCCAAGCTGGAGAAGGAAGACAGCAAGGGCGCCGTGATCCAGCTCAAGACCGCTCTTCAGCAGAGCCCGCAATCGGCGGAGGCCCGCTATCTGCTGGGCAAGGCATTGCTCGCAGAGGGCAGAACTGGCGAGGCGATGGTGGAACTGGAGAAGGCTCGAGACCTGAAGCACCCTGATAACGCCGTACTGCCACTGCTGGCACAAGGCATGCTGGCGATGCGGCAAATCAAGAAGCTGACGGACGTTTACGGCAACACGAGCCTGACTGACCCAATCGCACATGCGGCCTTGAAGGCGCTTGTGGCGTCTGCCTTTGGTGCGCAGGGCAAGCTCGATTTGTGTGAGGCAAACGTCAAGCAGGCGCTTCAACTTGATGCCAAGAACGCCACCGCACGCCTCCTGAATGCACATCTGATGGCTGGCCGTGGTGAAATGGACCTAGCACTTGCGGTGCTTGAAGGCTTGTTGGCGGAACAGCCCAAGAACGCACAGGCTTGGCGGGTGAAGGGGGACATCCTTGCGTTGGGCAAACGCGACGCGGTGGGTGGGTCTGCTGCCTACAAACAGGCACTGCAGTTGCAGCCCAAGTACACGGCTGCGCATGTTTCCTTGATCAACGCCGCGCTCCAACGGGGAGACATGGTGGCATTCAAGACGGCAGTTGACGAAATGTCAAAAGCGCTGCCAGGGCACCCAGACACGCTACTATACGAAGCTCAAAGTGCGCTGGTTGTCAAGAACTTCGCTGTAGCGCGCAACATCACGCAGAAGCTGCTGCGGGCTGCTCCAGAAAACGCCCTGGTTCTGCAGACGGCTGGCGCTGTGGAGCTTGACTCGGGCTCTCTGGCTCAAGCCGAGAGGCACTTGAGCAAGGCTTTGCAATTCGAGCCACGCCTGCTGGCTGCTCGTCGTCTTCTGGCGGAAGCCCATCTTCGCAGCGGTTTACCCGACAAGGCGCTCGTTGACCTTAAGCCTTTGCTTGAGCAGCCAAATGTGAGTGCTGCTGTGCTTGCAGCCGCAGCGGGTGCGCGTCTGCAAAATGGGCAACTTGCGGAGGCGGAGTCGCTTTTCGCTCGCGCCGCGAAGCTTGCACCAGATGACCCCAAGCTAAGCACAGCCTTGGCACTGACTCAGATTGCCAAGGGCAACACACAAGGAGGCTTTGCTGAACTCGAGTCGATTGCTGCTAGGGATAGTGGCACCTACAGCGATATGGCCTTGATCAGCGCAAGGCTCAAGCAGAATGACCTGAATGCGGCACTGCAGGCCTTGGACAGGCTTCAGAAGAAGCAGCCCAACAGCGCTGTCGTGCACCAAATTCGCGGGCAGATTCACGTTCGACACAATGACCTTGCGGCGGCTCGCGCAAGTTTTGAGCGGGCCAACGCGCTAGATCCGAAGTACTTCCCGGCGCTTGCTAGCTTGGTGGATCTGGATGTTGTCGACAAGAAGCCAGAGGCGGCCATTGCGCGATTGGAGGCCGAATTGTCCAGAGAGCCTGGCAACTATCGAGCGCTGGGCATTCTTGCGTCGCTGCGCCAGAGGACCGGCGCTCCACCGGAGAGCATCAAGGCGCTTCTCGCTGCGGCCGTGAAGGCGAGTCCAGACCAAGTGGCACCGCGCTTGCTGCATGGGGAATACTTGCTTGGCGTTCGGGATTTCAGCGGGGCCAAGGCGGCCGCGCAGGATGCTATTTCGGCCATACCCAATGATCTTCAACTGCTAGATCTCTTGGGACGCGCGCAACTGGCTGCGGGGGAGGCGCAGCAGGCGCTGAGTGCATTTGGTAAGGTTGCCTCGGCCCACCCCGAGTCAGCGGAAGCTCAGCTTCGTCTGGCTGAAGCGCAGATACAGGGCAAAGACACCGCAGGAGCAACGCGGAGTCTGCGGAAGGTGCTGGAGATCGACCCACGTTCCGTGTCCGCGCAAACCCGGCTGGTGCAGTTGGCTTTGGCTGATCGGCGAACTGAAGAGGCGATAAGGATTGCGAAGTCCGTTCAGCGTCAGCAACCTAGGAAGGCAGCTGGCTATCTGCTGGAAGGCGAGGTGCACGCGTTCCTGCGAAAGCCTGGACCTGCTTTGGCTGCCTTTCGTGCTGCGTTCGAACTTGAGAAGTCGAGCGTGCTGGCGATGCGAGTTCACTCCGCCACAAGACTGGCCATCTCTTCAGCGGATGCTGACCGCTTCGCGTTAGCGTGGCTCAAGGATCACCCAAAGGACGTCGCCTTCTTGATCCATCTAGGCGTCATGGCTATGGATGACAGGCAACTGGAGGCGGCCGAACGACACTTCAAGGCTGTTGTTGCGTTGCAAGCAGATACCCCGTCAGCACTCAACAATCTAGCCTGGGTCTTGCTGCAACAGGGCAAGCCTGGTGCGCTGGAGCATGCCGAGAGGGCCAACTTTCTGGCACCTGATCAGGCTGCGTACATGGACACTCTGGCTGCCGCTTTGGCAGCAGAGGGCCAACATGTGAAGGCTCTGGATCTGCAGCGCAGGGCGCTTGCAAGGGCCCCGGAAGGTGCTGCAGCCGGCTATCGCCTTCGATTGGCCAAACTGTTGCTCAAGACTGGCGATTCCGCCAAGGCGCGGACCGAGTTGGAGACCCTGAAGGCATTGGGCGACAAGTTTCCGGGGCAGGACGAGGTGACCGCCCTGCTCAAAGGCAAGGCCGCACCATGAAATTGCGCACCTCCACCCGAGTCCTGACGCCGCTGGTCCTTGCGCTGATCCTCGCGGCCTGCGGTGGCCCTTCGGAGACCGAATATGTGACGTCGGCTCGCGAACTGGTCCAGAAGCGCGACTTCAAGGCGGCCACCATCCAGCTGAAGTCGGCGCTGCAGCTCAACCCGCAAGGGGCCGAAACGAGATTCCTGTACGGAAAGGTGCTCCTAGAGACCGGCGATTCGGCTGCCGCCCTGGTGGAGCTGCGCAAGGCTGCCGAACTGGGCTACGACGAAGGTCAGGTAGTCCCGCCGCTGGCTGCCGCGATGGTGCAGCAAGGCGAGGCCAGGCAAGTGGTGGAGCAGTTTGCCAGCAAGAGCGTGACCGGGGCCGAGGGCAGGGCAAGCCTGAAGACGTCGCTGGCCCTGGCCTATTCCAGGCTCGGCGACACCGCTCAGGCCAGCAAGGCCATCGACGAAGCGCTGGCCGCTCAGGCCAACTACATCCCGGCCTTGCTGGCCAGGGCAAGCTTGGCGTCCAAGAACAAGGAGCATGCGGTCGCCATCGCCACGCTCGACGAAATCACCAAGCTGGATGCTTCACGTGCCGACGCCTGGGTGTTCAAGGGCGAAGTCCAGTGGCGGGGCCTGGGCCAGACGGCCGAGGCCCTGGCCTCCTTTCGCAAGGCGATCGAGATTCGCAAGGACCTGATGGGCGCACACGAGGCGATCGTCTCGCTGCTGATCGCAACCAAGGACCTGGCTGGCGCCCGTCAGCATGTCGCCGAGATGAAGAAGTCGCTGGCTGAACGGCCTGAGTCGCGCATGCTGGAGGCCCAGCTGGCGTACATCGATAGAGACTTCAAGAAGGCCCGCGAGATCGCCGCTCCGCTGGTCCAGTTGGCACCCAACAGCCCGCTGGTGCTGCAGTTGGCCGGCGCCTCCGAATACCAGCTTGGCGCCTTGCCGCAGGCGGAGAACCTGCTCTCGCAGGCGGTCAAGCTGGCACCCGGCTTGCCGATGGCCACGGCGTTGCTGGCAAGGCTTTATGTCCGCAGCGGTCAACCGGACCGGGCACTGGAGACGCTCCAACCCGCACTCGCGGCAGCAGAGCCTGCTGCGGAAATGCTGCTCATCGCCGGCGAGGCTCATCTGCTGGCCGGCAACCCGGAACAAGCCGACCAGGCCTTTGCGCGGGCGGCCCAGATCGCGCCGAATTCTGCCCGGACCCGCACGGCGGTGGCCCTGAACCAGATCGGCAAAGGCAAGGCCACCGAAGGCCTGACAGAGCTGGAGTCAATTTCGTCCAAGGACAGCGGCACCTCGGCCGATCTGGCGCTGGTGGCCTCGCACCTGCGCCGCCATGATCTGGCCAAGGCCACCCAGGCGGTGGAAGTGCTGGTACGCAAGCGGCCAGACAGCGCAGCCGCGCACAACCTGAAGGGACGTGTGCTGGCACTGCGTGGCGACAACGCAGGCGCCAGGAACAGTTTCGAACGTGCGCTGGCGCTGGATGGGAAGTACCACCCCGCACTGGCCAGCCTGGCGGCGCTGGACGTGGCTGAGAAGAAGCCTGATGAGGCTCGCAAGCGCTTCGAGGCCACCATAGCGGCCGACCCGAGAAACCACCAGGCCAGGCTCGGCCTGGCGGCACTGCTCAGGCATACGGGCGCGCCACCGTCGGAAGTTCTGCCGTTGCTGGAAGCCGCCGTCAAGGCCAGTCCGGGTGATCTGCAGTCCCGCATACGATTGGTCGAGTTTCACTGGTCCAGCGGAAACCTCAAGGCCGCCCTGGCAGCGAGCCAGGAAGCCGACACCGCCATCCCCAACCGTCGCGAGTTGTTGATGCTGATGGGCCGCATCCAGCTGGCCAGCAAGGACTTCCAGCAAGCGCTGACCACCTTCAACCGGGTCGTCACCCTGCAGCCGTCTTCGGTGCCGGCTGCGCTGGGCATCGCCGAGGCCATGGTGGGCCAGAAGGACTACCCCGCAGCCGAGCGCCAGTTGCAACGCCTGCTGCAGGGCAATCCGCAGCTGCTGCCTGCCCGCCGCATGCTGGCCGGTGTCTACCTGGCGCGCGACCGCAAGGCAGAGGCCATCGCACTGGCGCGTGACCTGCAGAGACTGTCCCCCACCCAGGCGAGTGGCTACGTGCTGGAAGCCGAAGTGGAAGCCCAGCAGCGCAACTGGAACGGCGCGCAGGCGGCTTATCGAACCGCATTGCAGAAGCAGCCCTCCGCCGAGTTCGCCACCAAGCTCCACGCCGCACTGCTGATGGCGGGCAAGCCGGAAGAAGCCCTCAAACTTGCCAACGGCTGGACCGCGGAACACCCCAAGGACGCCGTGTTCCGGTTCTATCTCGGCGATGCAGCGCTGGCGCGCAAGGACTGGCCTGAAGCCGAGAGGGCCTATCGGGAAGTCTTGCGCGTGCAACCCGAGAACCCGCTGGCGATGAACAATGTGGCCTGGCTGCTGCTCAAGCAGGGCAAGCCGGGTGCGTTGCCGCTGGCGGAAAAGGCCGCTTCGCTGGCCCCAGGGAAGGCTCAGCTGCTGGACACACTGGCGCTGGCCTTGGCCGCCAACAACCAGTTGCCCAAGGCGCTGGAGTTGCAGCGCCAGACGCTCAGGATGGCCCCGCAGGATCCGCAACTGAAGCTCACACTGGCCCGGCTGTTCATCCAGGCGGGTTCGAAGCTCGAGGCACGGGCCGAACTGGAAGACCTGGCGAAGCTGGGAACCGGCTTTGCCGACCATGCCGAGGTGACGGAACTGTTGAAGCAGGTCTGATCAGGCGTTTGTTGGCGCCAGGGCGGGCTGCCAGCCATGCTCCGACCGACCCTGCGCTCAGCTGCCCAGTGACAGCTTGGCCAGTTCCGCCTCCGGGACCGCCAGCTCCGCCAGAGGTTGATCGCGACGGATGTGGCTTTCGATGACCCGCGTCAGATCCTCCGGCTCCAGGGAGCCGTAGACCACGCCCTGCGGGTAGATCTGAACGACGGGGCTGCGCCCACAGGGGCCAAGGCAACCTGTCTTGGTCAAGTGAATGTGGCGCCCCTTGGCCTCGTCGATGAGCCGTTGCTGCTCTGTCCGCAGCAGCCGCCAAAGCTGGGCGGCTCCCCCCCGGCGGCAGGGCTCGCCCTGGCACACAAGCACATGGTGGCGGCCAGATGAAGCGGCCGATAGGGCGTTACCGTCGCCAGGCTCAACAATCTGGCCAGGCTCGCTGCCAACCTGCGCAATGGATAATGTCCCGACTCCAGGCATTGCCCTCGCGGGTCTCGAAGTCCCGGGATCCTGAACCGCTGGACGCAGTGGATTCGCAGCGCCCTGAGCAGCCACCACAAGGTGCCCGCGGCGCACGTCTTTGATCACCAGCACGGCGGGCAGCAGCAGCAGCTCCGCGAACTGACCTGCCAGCAGGCCTGCTGCAGTTATCAAACCGAAGTTGGAGGTCGGAATGAAGTCCGAGGTCGACATGAGGGCGAATTGTGCGACCAGCACAACCGAAATCGCCATCACCGCGCGCCCAGAGGACTGAAAGCTCCTGGCGATAGCCAATATCGGCGAAACGCCCCTCTTCAAACGCTCGCGATAGCCGTGATAAAGGTGGATCGTGTCGTCAACCGTGATCCCTAGAACCACACCCGCAATCATCACGGTGGCAATGTCGAGGTGAATGCCGGAGGCGCCCATCAGCACGAAGATGAAGTACAGCGGCGCCAGATTCGGGAGCATGCACACGGCGGCAGCCCCGACCGACCGCCACAGCAGAACCATGAACAGAAAGATCTGCAGGAAGGCACCCGAAAAACTGTTGATCTGGCCTTTGACCAGCAGGTCCACCTGATCGGCGAAGAGGCGACCATTGCCACCGATGTCCACGGCGATCCCAGGGAGCGGGTTTGCGCGCAGTTGCTCACGGATGGTCTGAATAGTGCGCCCGATTTCCACGGCGCCATGCACATTGAGGCTGAGCACGATGCGCGCATGCTGGAAGTCGCGGTTCACAAGCTCGAATAGGTCGTTGCCGTCATAGATCAATATGTATTGTCGCAACTGCCGGTCGTTGGGTGGCAAGGTCCTGAATGCTGGCTTCTCACCGTTCATGGCCCAGTGCATTTCCTCGACCAGGTCGACAATCGAAATGCTTCGGTCGACCTCGGGCAGCCCGTCCAGCCGACGCTGGAAGTCACGTATCGCGCTCAGCGCAGCCACCGTCTGCAGACTGTCTCGCTGTCCACCCCGCAGCGAGATCTCCAGCGTGGTGACCCCCGAGAGCTTGTTCTCGATGAGCCGCGTGTGCTGGCTCACGGGGTGTTCTGGCTTGAAAAACGCCAGCAGGTCCGACTCCACCTTGACCTGTCGCGCGAGCGGAAACGCCGCCGCCACCAGACAGGCCGCCACCACGACGATAGTCTTCGGACGGCGCATGCTGAACAAGGTCAACCGAGTGGCCAATTGGCCAAGCTTGTTCAGCCCGGAGCCCCGATGAGGCCAGGATCGGCGGTCGAATCGGACGAGCAACGGTGGCACGAGGAAGAACACGGTCAGGAACACCAGCAATGTTCCCCAGGCTCCAATGACGCCGAACAGCTGAATGGGAGGAATCGGCACCAGCACCATGCTGAGAAGCCCGGCCCCCGTGGTCGCGCAGTTGAAGATGCTCGGTCGCAGCGTGTGGCCGATTGCGCGGTCCACACAGACTGCCCGCGTCGCACCCGGGTAAGGGCTGCGCTGGGCGCTGGCATAAACGTGCAGCAGCGTGGCGATGGTGTAAGCCGCCAGCAGGCTGGGCAGGATGGCGGTCGCCATGGTGTAGGGCTGTCCGGACAGGCTGACCGTCGCGACCGAAACCAACACTACGACGGACATCGCCACTGCACCGATGACCACCGGCCAAACACGGCCGACAACCCAGTACAGCAATCCGAGCCCAATGGCGGCCGTCAGTGGCACGAACACCATCGAATCGCGCATCACGGCATCCAGCTGTGCCACGTCCAGAGTAATGGGCCCGGCGTCGCCGGCGTAGTGCACGCGCAGCCCGACATCGTTGATGGCTGCCGCGACCGCGATCTTCAGCACCAGTCGCTCGGCGCTGGAGGACAGCGGCTTGGGGCGTACCGCCAGTGCTAGCACCGTGCCGTCGCGCGAAGCCAACGCACCTGGGGCAAAGCGGTCGTTCATCACCCGCTGCTGCACGGCAGCCGGCGAACGCAACTTCGGGTTCGAGGCATCGACGAGTAGGTCGACTGCGAAGGCGTCGCCACTGCCCGAAATCCGCTCAAGCGATACGACGGAGGTCACGCGGTCGACCAGCGAGTGGCCAGAGAGCCGCTTGGTCAGGTTGCCCAGCCGATCGAGAAAGTCCTGGCCATACAGATCCCGACCTCGGAAGACCACGGTGAGCGCTTCGTCGTTCGGAAAGTCACGCCTGAGTTCGTCGCGCAGCATCACGGCCGGCGAGTCGCTGTTGAAGTAGACCTCGGGTGCGTTGTTGATCTGCAGTTGCAGGATGAGGTAAAGCGATAACCCTTGGAGAGCCAGGATCAGTCCCAGCGCAAGTGGCCATGCAAGCATGCGGTGCTGCATGCCGTACTTGCGGCCGTAAACCAGGGCAATCAGCCTCGAACTCATGCGCTGCGGCGAAACGTCGGTCCGCTGTGACGATCCTGGCACCTGCGTGCTCGATCCGAACGAGCGGGTAGTCGCCAGTGCGCAAGACGTGGCGCGGGCTTGCCAGGGTCGAGGGCGCTGCGCTCTATCTCTATATCTGCGATGAACTGGACCAACTCACCCATCTCCTGCAAGTCAGAGTCCTTGGCGGTCCGCGCTCGGCAGCAACCCCGGGCACTTGACGAGTTGACCTGTCACTTCCTAGCGCCGAATGGTGCACAGCTTGTGCTGCCAAGCCTTCGCAGGCTGTTGGCGGCGATTGTAGACAGCTACCAAACAGCGCCGATGCGTGTCGCGCTTGGGCGTGCGGTGGACCGCGTGGCGTTGTCACGGTCCACCACCCGCGCGAACCCGAACAGCGCCAAACTGATCGAGGGGCCTGCGCTACACTTTAGCGGACTCGAGCGCTGGTGGCACCTCGCAAGCCACGTGGCCCATCCTTCGACCGGACGATACCACCCCACTCATCGGATCCCTTGTGCAGCGCTGCAAGCTTTGCCTACTGCCCGCGGCCGTGCCTGGTGCCGACCTGGACCGGGCGGGGGTGTGCCGATATTGCCGCGATCCCTCGACTGCATCCGCTGACCAGGAACGGCAGGAGGCGAAGCGCAAGCAGCATCTCGCGGATCTGGAGCGCACCCTGGCGGCAGTGCGCGGCCAGGGGCGGCCCTATGATGCACTGGTTTGCCTCAGCGGCGGCAAGGACAGCCTTTATCTCCTGCATCGGCTGAAGGTCGACCATGGCTTGAACGTGCTGGCCTTCACAACCGATGTGAACATCCCGGATGTCGCCTGGCGCAGCATCCGGCGCGCGGTGGCCAAGCTCGAGGTCGATCACCTGGTCTATCGCCCGCCCGATGCCTTCTACCGCAAGCTTTTCAAGTACCTGCTGACCCAGCAGGAAGAGCGGGGCGCGGTCTACACCATCTCCTATGTCTACGCGCCCTTGTTCGAAGGTGACGCGCTGGCGGTGGCCTACGAAAAGGGCATTCCGCTGGTCGCTGCAGGTTACTCGCCCGGGCAGCCCGAGCCCGAGCGCATGGAATACGAGTTTTCGAGAAGACTCGTAACCGAGGTGGATTGGACGCCGCCGGGTCTGCGCGATTGCGGCCTCTTCAGCGAGCAGGAACTCGCGCGGTTCTGGAATCCGACCCGCTTCCCACGGTCGACGGTGTTCCCCCGCTACATCGCGCCTTTCCATGCCTGGGAATACGACCAGGATCTGGTCATGCGCGAAGTGGTGCGGCTGGGTCTGGTGGACAAGGCATCGCATGCCAGCCCCATCGTCAGCAACTACCCGATCAACTGGTTGCTGATGTATTCGGATCTGCAGAACTTCGGCTACAACCCCTATGCGCCCGAATTCGCCGCGCTGATCCGCAGCGGCAAGGCGAACCGCAACTATTGGCGGGTGATGCAGCCGCTGGTGGATCTGATGATCAGGCGTCGCGTGTTCCTGGGGCGGAACGTGACAAGCCATCTGCAGTGGCTGGGCCTGAAAGCCTCCGACCTGAAGATCACCCAGCCCAGGGGTGCCTACGATCCGCCGCTCTGAGCCCGTGGGCAGCAACTCACCAGGCCGGACACTCCCGGGTTTGCTGACGCTCAGGGCCCAGCAGTCACCGGACGCGGCAGGCCAGTGGAGCCTGGACGAGCAGGGCCGATGGTCAGCCGGCACCTGGCGCCAGATGCAGCAGCGGGTCGCCGCACTGGCCCACGGCTTGCGAACGCTGGGGCTCCAGCCCACCCATCAGATTGGCGTCATGGCCGCCAGCAGTGCCACCTGGGACGATGTGGGCTTGGCGGTGATGGCAGCGCGTGGCGTACTGGTGGGCATCGACGCGCATGCCACCCCGGCGCAGATCCAGGCGACGACTGCATCCGTGCAGTTGCGTGGCCTGATCGTCGATACCACGTCATTGCTTGAGCGCTTTGATGCGGCCTGGCTGTCCGGCCTGAGCTTCGTCGTTGTCTTGGGCGCCGCCGACGGAGACGTTCTGCCGCACGCGAACGTCAATCTCGTTGCCTTGCGGGAACTCGTGGAGCGAGGCGGCGCGGCACTTGAAACGCCGTGGGACGAGTCACGCCCCGACGACGTGGCCACCGTGATCTTCACCTCTGGCACCACGGGCAACCCAAAGGGGCTGGCCTACGATCACGCGCAGATGCTGCTCGCCGTGGATGCGATCCTGGAGGCCTTTGCGGAGATCGCGCCTGGAAGCCGGCTGGCCTGCTGGCTGCCCTTGTCGAACCCGTTCCAGCGCATGATCAACCTGTGTGCGGTGGCACGGGGTGCGGAGATCTTCTACGTTGGCAACCCGGTCCGGATCATGCAGTACCTGCCTTCGATCCGGCCGCATGTCTTCATCGGGGTGCCGCGTTTCTTCGAGAAGTTCCATGCCGGCTTGATGACGCAGCTGCGCACGGCCGGGGTGGTGACGCGTGTCCTGGCGATGTGGGGTATTCGCATCGGCGAACGCAGGGCTGAGCGAGTGCGTGGCGGCGCGGGCACCGGTTGGCTGCTCGACGTGCAGTACCGGATTGCGGATGCGCTGGTGCTGCGCCGCATCCGGGCTGCCTTTGGTGGCGAACTGATGTGCCTGGTCAGCGGGTCTGCGCCCATGCCGTTGTGGCTGCTGGAGCGGTTGCACGGCATTGGGCTGCTGGTGCTGGAGGCCTACGGCCTGAGCGAGTGCATCGTGCCGGTGTCCTGCAACCGGCTGGGCGCATTCCGGTTCGGCAGTGTCGGGCGGGTGATGAAGGGTGTGCAAGTGCATCTGGCGCCGGACGGTGAACTGCTGCTGGCCAGCGAAGGGGTGTCCAAGGCCGAAGCGGACACGGCAGGCAGCACCCTGCAGGGTGACCCCGATCGCTGGCTGCACAGCGGCGACTTTGCGACCATGGACGACGCGGGTTTCGTCTTCCTTGCAGGACGCAAGTCCGAGATCTTCAAGACGTCGACCGGGCGTCGCGTGGCTCCTTCTTTCGTCGAGGCACATCTGCGTTCGGTGGTGGGCGTCGAGCACGTGGCGGTGCACGGTGCCGGACAGAAGCTCTTGACAGCCGTTGTCAGCATCGCCGAGGATGCGCCCGACCCGTCGAGCCAGTGGCGGCAGGCCCTGCTCGCCGCCATTGAGCCCCTGCCCGAGTACTTGCGGCCGGCTGGCCTGGTTGTCACGAGACGGCCGTTCAGCATCGAAGCGGGTGAATTGACGGGCAACCTGAAGTTGAGGCGCGAACAGGTACTGCAGCGATACCGGGCACCGCTAGAGAGTCTGGCGCAGGTGCTGGAGCAGCGCGGCAACATGGGTAAGCCGAACGACAGTCAAGTGGCCGTCGAATTCGAAGTCGGCCAGATCTGGTTGCTCTGCCTGTGAAGCATTACTTCGTCACCGGAGCAACGGGCGCGTTGGGCAGCGCCCTCGTGCCTGTGTTGCTGGAAAACCCTGACACCGAAGTCCACCTGCTGGTCAGGGCGCGAGATCCGGCCGATTTGCAGCGTCGCCTGGATGCACTGTTTGCCTTCTGGGACCGGCCTGAACTGGAGAAAGAGCGCCGGCGCCGTGTGCACGTGCTGGCAGGCGATGCCACGTTGCCGCGCTTCGGGCTGCAGACGTTCGAGTTCGAGACGCTGCTGCACACCGTCACCGACATCGTGCATGCGGCGGGCGCAGTGCGCATGAATCTGCCGGTCGAGGCGGCTAGGCGATCTGCGCTCGGCTCGGCCGAACAGGTGCTATCGCTGACCAGGGACCTGCACGACAGGGGTCGCCTAGGTAAGTTGGAGTTCGTCAGCACGGTCGGCGTAGGTGGCAGGACCACCATCGTCCCAGAGCGGTGGATCGAAGAGCCCCGGGCTTTCCACAACACTTACGAGCAATCCAAGGCCGAAGCCGAAGTTCTGGTCAGGCAGCACGTCGAGCGGGGACTGCCTGTCACAGTGCACCGACCCAGTATGATCGTCGGTGACTCAGGTACAGGGCGCATCCTGCAGTTCCAAGTCTTCTACCATTTGTGTGAGTTTCTCAGTGGCGTGCGCACATTCGGCATCTTTCCGTCTCTGGAGGGTGCCTCACTTGACTTGGTGCCCGTCGACTACGTTGCGCGCGTTATCGCCTGGTCTAGCAGCTTGCCGTCGCTGGCCGGAGTCCTTCTCCACGAGTCCTCGGGTCCCTCAGGCGCAGTTGCGCTTAACGATCTGCGTCAGTTCCTTGCGCCTTTGTGGAAGGCGCAGGGGAAGAAGGTGTTGCGGACTGCAGTTGTGCCGGACACCGTGTTCAGAGCTGTACCGCGGCTCCTCAAGGGTGTGCTAAGCCAGCAAGCGGGGCGTGCACTGACCACCTTGCCGATCTTTCTGGACTACTTGCGGAGCGGCCAGCAGTTCGAAAACGCAGACACCCGTGCGCGACTTGAGTCCTGTGGCGGCCCCGGCCTGCCACCTTGGCGCGACTACTTGCCAAGGGTTTTGGAGCACTACCTTCGAATGGGACTGAGGACCCGGCCCTAGCCTTGCAAGATCTTGAGGCTGGTAATGCTGGCGTGAGGGTTCGACAGGCCTTGATCCCGGCATCCCGAAACCCAACGCCCAGACCGTCCATTCAAAGTCTCTGGGCGTCAGTTTTTTTTACACAAGTAGTCCGAGCATCCTTGAAGGTAGCTTCAAAGAGCATGGTGCTGACAACCCAACCCGTTGATTCAAAAGGATTTATACGGCTTGGCTGCAGGTGTGGCGGATGTTGGCACAGGCATTGCTTCCTAGAAGGGTGAGTCCAACTTCAACCCAAAGGTCCCTCAAATGCTCAAGCTCAAGAACCTCGCTGCCGCTGCTGCCGCCGCCAGCGCCATCGTTGCAGCGTCGCCTGCGTCTGCGATCATCGTCGGCGGCATTGACTTTGGTGCCTTGGGCGCGTCGTCCCATCTGGAGACGACAACAATCGCGGCCACCTTTGCGTCGTCGGTAGGCGATGTTTCCACAGCATACGGTCAGATCTCGACGGTCAACGGCGATGCGACCTACTGCGCTGACGGTACGGCGAACTGCTCTCTGTACTTTGTCGTCAACAACACGGTGAATGCCGTGGTGGGTAATGCTCTGTACTTCGGCAATACCTCCATCACGGTGTACTACTCTGGGGCTGCGGCTGCCAACCTTCTGGGACAGGACTCTGCCGCAAACCTCGCATTTATCACCGGGCTCTCGGCCTGGGCCAGTTTCAAGGGTGAAAACGGTGTAGACCCAACCGCGGCCGGGCTGGCGAACGACACAAGGGTGACACAGAGTCTCACTGGCGCGTCGATTGCTGTGACGGGCTCTGGGTTGGTGTCGGTGGACATGGCCGATGGGTTGGGAAATGCAGATGTGGAGGCGTACCTGAACGCAAACACGATCCCGACATTCAATGGAACGTTTGCCGATATCATTTATACGGAGTCGGCAAGCAACTTTGTTCTGAACACCTTCGATCTGGCCGGTGCAGGTGGTGATAGCTGCTTGACGGGTGCTCCCCAAGTCGGTGATTGGTGTCTGGCTGGTTCCGCTGATCTCCGCGGACGTACAGTAGTAGTGCCTGCCCCAGGAACGCTTGCTCTCTTGGGTCTCGGACTTGTTGGGGTTGGCTTGAGCCGCCGTTCTGTCAAGAAGAGCTGAGTCGGTCGACTCGCAAACCTAAAGAGGCCGCCTTCGGGCGGCTTCTTGCATTGTGCGCACAACGCGGACGACCCCAAGTGGTGTGCAAATCATGCCGCAGGTCTTCCGCAGCCGACTAAATGTGGCGCGAGAGCGTGAGGGCGTCCGGGCGGGAGAAGACAGCACAGGTCCTCCTGGTCCCAGCAGACCATTTCAGGTGCAGGTGCGAAAGTGTGAAGGTCCGATCGAGCTCGCTTGTCAATCACAAAGGAAGGCGGAAGCCACACTGCCCCTGCTACTGTCTGGAAGTACGAAGCAATCGGGTCAAACCGTGTGAATCTCCCGCCGGTCGTGCCCGGGGCCCCCACTGTGCAGGGTGTTCGTCCGCAGGCTTTGTGCCATGATCTCCTTCAGGTCCTGCTCGCCTTGCGGTGGCTGCCATTCTGGGAGATTTGTCTTGGCGTTCATCTCAAACTTGTTCGCGCTGTTTCGACGTTTCGTGATGCCAGGAGTGGCCGCTGGCCTGCTGGTGTCTTGCGCATCCCCATTCCCGCCGGCACCTGTGCTGGCCGGCAATGCCGATTACACGTACATCATCGGTGCCGGCGACAACGTCAACATCATCGTCTGGCGCAATCCGGAGCTGTCGATGTCGGTGCCCGTGCGGCCCGACGGCAAGATCGCCGCGCCGCTGGTTGACGAACTGGTGGCCCAGGGCAAGACCCCGGTGCAACTGGCGCGTGACGTCGAGCAGGTGCTGTCCAAATACGTTCGCGATCCGGTGGTCACGGTGCTGGTCACGGGCTTTGTCGGCCCCTACAGCGAGCAGATCCGGGTGGTCGGCGAGGCCGCCAAGCCGCAGTTCCTGCCCTACAAGAGCAAGATGTCACTGCTGGACGTGATGATTGCCGTGGGTGGGCTGACCGACTTTGCCGCCGGCAACAGTGCGACGATCCTGCGCACGGGCGATGGCAACAAGCAGTATTCCGTTCGTCTGCAGGACCTGATCAAGCGCGGGGATGTATCCGCCAACGTCGAGATGCGGCCAGGTGACATTCTCATCATCCCGCAGAGCCTGTTCTGATCGTGCCGGCCTCCCACATCTACCAGCGGCTTTCAGGGGACTTGAGCGATGGATGAAATCGTCCGCGAGGTACTTCGTGTTGCGCGGGGTATGTGGAGCTTCCGCTGGGCTGCCCTGGTGGCGGCCTGGGTGGTGGCTGTGCTCGGCTCGATCGTGGTCTGGCGCATCCCGGATCAGTTCGAGGCTTCGGCACGCATCTATGTCGATACCCAGTCGATCCTCAAGCCGTTGATGGCCGGCTTGACCGTGCAACCCAATGTGGAGCAGCAGATCAACATGCTCAGCCGCACGCTGCTGAGCCGGCCCAATCTGGAGAAGCTGGTCCGTATGGCCGACATGGACCTGTCGGCCAGCACCAAGGCCGAGCAGGAAGCGCTGATCGAGCGCCTGGGCAAGGACATCCAGATGCGCAACACGGGCCGCGACAACCTGTATACGCTGAACTTCAGGGACGAGAACCAGGACAAGGCCAAGCGCGTCATCCAGTCCCTGGTTTCGATCTTCGTCGAGTCGAGCCTGGGTGCTTCGCGCAAGGACACCGACTCGGCCAAGACCTTTCTGAACGAACAGATCAAGCAATACGAAACCAAGCTGGAAGAGGCAGAGGCCCGCGTCAAGGAATTCCGGCTGCGCAACCTGAACCTGCAATCGGGTGATGGCAAGGACTCGGCGTCGCGCGTGCGCGAAATGGCCGAGCAGCTGGCGCAAGCTCAGCTGCAGTTGCGCGAAGCCGAAAACGCGCGCGCTTCCGCCAAGGCCCAGCTCGACGCCGAGAAGGGCCAGGGCGCCAACACCACGACGCAGAGCCTGCTGCAGGAGTCGTCCATCTCGGTTGCCACGCCCGAGATCGACGCCCGCATCGAGGCCCAGAAGCGCAGCCTGGATTCGCTACAGCAGCGCTACACCGACAACCACCCGGACGTGGTGGCCACCAAGAAGCTGATCAAGGATCTGGAAGAGTCCAAGCGCAAGGAAGTGGCGGCACTGAGGCAGGCGGCGATGGCTGCACCTGCTGCAACAGGTGCCGCCCAGGCGAGCCTGGCCGCCCAGGAGCTGAACCGCATGTATGCCACCGCCGAAGTGCAGGTGGCCGCGCTCAAGGCACGCGTGGCCGAGTTCAGCAGCCGTCTGGCGCAGGCCCGTGACTCCTTGAAGACCGCGCCGCAGCTGGAGGCCGAGGCAGCCCAGCTGAACCGCGACTACGACATCATGAAGAAGAACTACGAGAACCTCGTGGCACGCCGGCAGTCGGCCGTGATGTCCGGTGAGCTGGAAGTGGCATCCGGTGTTGCCGACTTCCGCCTGATTGACCCGCCGCGTGTCTCGCCCAAGCCCGTGGCGCCGAATCGTTTCCTGCTCTTCCCGCTGGCCTTGCTGGCTGCAATGGCTGCCGGCTTGGCAGTGGCGTTCGTCATGAGCCAGCTGCGGCCCACGTTCGAGACTGCGGACGAATTGCGTCGCAAGACCGGTCTGCCGTTGCTGGGTGTCGTCAGCCTTGCACTTTCAGACCTGGATCGCAGGCGGGAGCGACAAGGCCTTGTTCGCTTCGGCGCAGGGGCCGGCGGTTTGGTGGCGCTCTTTGTAGCCGGCATGGTCGCAATGACCCTGGTGTCGCGCATCCCAACCTGAACACATCATGAGCAGCTTGATCGAACAGGCCGCGTTGCGGCTGGAACAATTGCGCCAGGCCGGCGTGACCGTGCCGGATCAGGGAGCAGGTGCAGACGCAGAGCCAGTGCGGCCCGCTTCTGCTGGGTCGGCAGGGGGCCTTTCCCAACCGGGGAGGCCTTCGCTGAGCGCTCCGCCCACAAGGCCGACTTCCGAGCCCCAGCCGGTTTCCAAGCAGATTCAGATGGATCTGGCCATGCTTGCCGCTGCGGGGCTGGTGACGCCCGATGCGCCCCGTTCCCACCTCGCTGATCAGTACCGTGTTCTGAAGCGGCCGCTGATCGCCAATGCGATGGGCAAGGGGGCAGCCCAGCTCAAGCACTCCAACCTGATCATGGTGACCAGCGCGTTGCCTGGAGAAGGCAAGAGCTTCACGGCCATCAACCTGGCCATGAGCATGGCCGCCGAGCTGGACCACACGGTGATGCTGGTGGATGCGGACGTGGCCCGGCCTTCGGTGCTGCGCATGCTGGGTCTGCGGCCTGCTCCCGGTCTGCTGGACCTGCTGGAACGCAAGGCCGAGGTTGCAGATGTGCTGCTGCGCACCAACGTGGACAAACTCACCCTGCTGCCAAGCGGCACACCGCACCCCAAGGCCACCGAGATGTTGGCCAGCGAAGCGATGACCAAGTTGCTGGACGATATGGCCACGCGCTACCCGGATCGCATCATCCTCTTTGACTCTCCGCCCTTGCTGCTGACCACGGAGTCGCGCGTGCTGGCAACCCATATGGGGCAGGTCGTGATGGTGGTACACGCGGGCCGAACCCTGCAGGCCAGCGTGCAGGAAGCCTTGTCGACGATCGAAGCCTGTCCGGTCAAGCTGATGGTCCTCAACAAGGCCCGTGGTGAGGGCGCCGGTGGCTATGGGTACGGTGGCTACGGCTATGGCTACGGCTATGGCTACACGGGCTATGGCTATGGGCAGGACGATGCCACCGAACAGAAGGCCGACAAGTGAGTTCGGCCTGAGCATGTCTGACCTCTCACGTGGCTTGGCTGGCTGCCTGGGCATCGGCGTGGGCCTGCTGGCAACAGGCTTGGCTTATGCCCAGGGCAGCAGCTTCAAGCCGACTCTTGCCGTGTCCACGACCTACAGTGACACCCGAGGCCAGACCACGGCCGAGGCGGACCGCCAGTTCGTCACCCAGATCTCCCCAGGGTTCTCCTGGGCCAGCCGTCACGGGCGCCTCCAGGGCTCGGTGGACTACACCCTGAATGCGAGGTTCTATTCCAAGCAGGACGAAGCGGACAACCGTCAGAATGCATTGGCAGCATCGCTCAAGGCTGAGGCCATCGAGGATTGGTTCTTCATCGATGGGCAGGCTTCCGTGGCGCAGGAGGCCATTTCCCCGTTCGGTCAGCCGGTGACAGGCAGTCTTGCTTTCAACGACAACGCCACCGAGGTGAGAACCTACCTGCTGTCTCCCTACGTGCGCGGCAAGGCCTTCGACTCGGCGGTGTATGAAGCGCGCTGGACATCGACTCGGACCCGCGGTTCTCGTTCGGTGGAATCAAACTCGAGCAGCCAGACGAGCTTGCTTTCATTGGCCTCTGCCAGCGCAGCCAGGATCGGCTGGAGTGTTCAGGCCACGCACCAGGAGGTGGACTTCGGCTCCGGCGCCAACAGCGCCAATGACCGGATCAGTGCCCAGGTGAGCATGGCGGTCGACCCGGAACTGCGAGTCGGTCTGACGGGTGGCCGTGAATCGACCGACGTGGTGGGTGGCACACGGCGCGCTTACGACAACTGGGGCTGGACGTTGCGCTGGACACCCTCTCCACGCACGGATCTCTCGGTGCTCAGCGAGCGCCGGTACTTCGGCAGCTCGCACAACATCAGCCTGTCGCACCGCATGCGGCGCAGTAGCTGGGTCTACACCGATACCCGGGGTACGAGCTCAGGTTCCGGCGCGATCGGTGCCGGCCAGCCGGTGAGCCTGTACAGCCTTTACTTCAACCTGTTTGCAGCGCAGGAACCCGACCCCACCCTGCGCGACCAGCTGGTGCGCAACTTCCTGTTGTCGATCGGGCAGGATCCATCCGCCCTGGTGGCCGGAGGCTTCCTGACATCGGCTGTGACCTTGCAGCGCCGCCAGGATCTGGCCGTTGCGGTGCAGGGTGTTCGTACCAGCATCAGTCTGCAGGCATTCAGGGGAAATACGCGCCAGTTGCAGACCACCAGTGGTGCGTTCGGGGCAGCGCCTATCTCGCAGTCGGGGTTTGTTGGCTCCATTTCCTACCGCCTGAGCCCTTCCAGCGCAGTTTCATTGTCCGGATCCCGCCAGCGCACATCCTCCAACGGGGTCGAGCCGGAAGCCGACACGCAGTCGGCCAGTCTCTCGTTTTCCACCATCTTCGGGCCGCATCTCAGCGCGACCTTTGCGCTGCGCTACACGGACTTCGACAGCCTTTCCAACCCCTATCGCGAGTCCGCCGCCACGGCCTCGCTGAACGTGCGGTTCTGACCCATGTACGAAGCCTTCTACGGGCTGAGCAGCAAGCCCTTCCAGCTCAACCCCGATCCGGATTTCTACTTCGCCAGCAAGCAGCACCGGCGGGCCAAGGCCTACCTGGAATACGGCGTGTCGCGCAACGAGGGGTTCATCGTCATCACCGGCGAAATCGGTGCCGGCAAGACGATGGTGCTGCGCTCGTTGATCAACGGCCTGAACGGCAGCAACGTGATCATCGGGCACCTGGTCACCACGCAGCTGGGTGCCGAAGACACGCTTCGCATGGTGGGTGCGGCGTTTGGTTTCCGCGTCAAGGACGTGCCCAAGTCCGAGCTGCTGATCACGCTGGAGGCCTTCTTGATCAGCCAGACCAGCAAGGGCAAACGCTGCCTGCTGATCGTGGACGAAGCGCAGAACCTCACGCCCCGCGCGGTGGAAGAACTGCGCATGCTGTCCAACTTCCAGTTCGGCAACCAGGCCCTGCTGCAGAGTTTTCTGGTCGGCCAGCCCGAGTTCCGGCAGATCCTGCAGCAGCCCGAGATGGAGCAGTTCCGCCAGCGCGTGGCGGCCACCTGTCACATCGGCCCGCTGGATGCGGACGAGACCAAGGGCTACATCGAACACCGGCTCAAGTGCGCTGGCTCGGCCGGCAAGCCCAGCTTCGAGCCGACCGCCTTCGAAAGCCTGTTCAAGGCCAGTGGTGGCATTCCGCGCCGCATCAACGCGGTCTGCGACCGCTTGTTGCTGGCGGGTTTTCTCTCGGGCCGGTCCCATCTGACCGTGGCCGATGTCGAAGAGGTGGTTTCCGAGCTGCAGCAGGAAAACGCGGTCCCCAGCAGCCCGGCCGTTTCGCCGGTGATGCGTGCCGGCGAGCCCGTCATGCCTGGCGGTGTGGCTGGTGCGGTGCTGGACGTGGACCTCACGCGGTTGAAGGTCAGCCCGGAAGAGGCTGACAGCATGACCAGCCAACTGGACAGCCTGGCCGCTGATCAACGAGGTGACCAGTTGCAGCGGCTGGAACGCAGCATGCTTCGCCTGGAACGCATCAACCTCCAGACCCTGTCCTTGCTGCAGAAGTTGGTGGCGGCCATCAGCCCTCCTGCAGGCAAGTAGCTCTCTCTCGACCGACTATGAATTCCGGCCCCCTCCAGCCCGTGATGTGCGTCGTAGGCGCACGCCCCAACTTCATGAAGATGGCGCCCATTCTGCGCGCCCTGGCTTCGCACACGCCGGCGATACCGGCGCTGCTGGTCCACACCGGCCAGCACTACGACGCCAGCATGAGCGACCAGCTCTTTGCCGACTTGCGCCTGCCCCGCCCGGACATCAACCTGGAAGTCGGCTCCGGCACGCACGCGGTGCAGACGGCCGAGGTGATGAAGCGCTTCGAGCCGGCGCTGGACCAGCACCGGCCTTCCTGCGTGCTGGTGGTGGGCGATGTCAACTCGACACTCGCCTGCACCCTGGTGGCGGTGAAGAAAGGCGTCCCGGTGGTGCACGTGGAAGCGGGCCTGCGCAGCTACGACCGCCAGATGCCCGAAGAGATCAACCGCGTGCTGACCGACCAGGTGGCAGACCGCCTCTACATAACCGAGCGCAGCGCGGCGCAGAACCTGCTGCGTGAAGGTGTGGCGCCGGAGCGCATCGTGTTCACCGGCAACGTGATGATCGACTCGCTGCTCGACTGTCGTGAATCCGCCCGCCCGGTCGCCACAACCCTGCGTGAACATGGGCTGGACCCGTCGCTGATCGAGGGCCCGACAGGCTACGGCGTGGTCACGCTGCATCGGCCCTCCAATGTCGATGACCCCCAGGTGCTGAAGCCCTTGCTGCAGGTGATCGCCGAGGTATCCCAGCGGCTGCCGCTGGTGTTTGCGATGCACCCGCGCACACGCAGCAATGTGGAGCGCTTCGGTCTGTCCGATCTGCTGGACCCGCGCCGCGTGGTCACATTGCCGCCACAGGGTTACCTTGAAATGGTGGGCCTGATGAAGGCCGCCACCCTGGTGCTGACCGATTCCGGTGGCCTGCAGGAGGAAACCACCGCGCTGGGCGTACCCTGCCTGACGCTGCGCGAGAACACCGAACGCCCGATTACCGTGGAGCAGGGCACCAACACGATGGTGGGCCGCGACCTGCAGGCCATCCGCGACGGCGTGGCGGAGATCCTGGCCGGGCGGGGCAAACGCGGCCTGGTACCCGAGTACTGGGACGGCCATGCCGCCGAACGCATCGCCGCTGACCTGAACCAGTGGCTGCGCGCCGGCACGCCCTGAACGCCTGGATTTCCGACGAGGACGCGATGCTCGCCCCCGCCATCACCAACGCCCTGACCATCGACGTGGAGGACTACTTCCAGGTCTCGGCGTTTGCCCCCTACATCCGCCGCGACGAGTGGGACCGGCGCGAGTGCCGCATCGAACGCAACGTGGGCCGCATCCTGCAACTGCTGGACGAGCGCGATGTCAAGGCCACCTTCTTCACGCTGGGCTGGATAGCCGAACGCTACCCGCAACTGGTCAGGCGCATCGTCGATCAGGGGCATGAACTGGCCAGCCATGGCTACGGGCATCAACGCGCCACCGACCTGGATCACGGCGCGTTCACCCGCGACGTGACGCATGCCAAGAGACTGCTGGAAGACCTGTCGGGCACGCCGGTGTCGGGCTACCGGGCGCCCAGCTTCTCCATCGGGGCAGGCAACCTCTGGGCCTTCGATGTGCTGGCGCAGGCCGGCTACCGCTACAGCAGCAGCATCTACCCGCTCAGGCACGACCACTACGGCATGCCTGACTCGCCGCGCTTCGCCTACCGTGTCGGCAGTGGTGCCATGCTGGAGGTCCCTGTGACGACGCTGCGCGTGATGAACCGCAACCTGCCGTCCAGCGGCGGCGGCTATTTCCGGTTGCTGCCTTATTCACTTTCCCGCTGGATGATTGGGCGCGTCAACCGCGAAGACGGTGAGGCCGCCGTCTTCTACTTCCATCCCTGGGAACTGGATGTTGACCAGCCGCGCGTGGCCGGCATCGACGCCAAGACGCGGTTTCGGCATTACGTGAATATCCCGCGCATGGACGGCCGCCTGCAAAGCCTGCTGGCCGATTTCCGCTGGGGCCGCATGGATGAGATCTTCCTCGGCCGCGCGCTGACGCCGGCTTGAGGAACCCTGGATGCCAACCATCGAGCGCTTGCGCCCGGGTGACGCCGCTCAGGCGGCCGCCTGGGACGCCTTCGTGATGGCCTGCCCCACGGCCACGTTCTTCCACCGCAGCGGCTGGCAGCGCATCATGCGCGATGTCTTCCGGCACGAAACCTTCTTTCTCTACGCGCATGAGCAGGGCTGCATCACCGGCGTGCTGCCCCTGGCGCGGGTCAAGAGCCTGCTCTTCGGCCATGCCCTGACAAGCCTGCCCTTTGCCGTGTACGGCGGCGTGGCCGCCGTCGACGCGCAGGCCGCGCAGGCGCTTGAAGACGAGGCCCAGCGGCTGGCAAGGCAGCTGGGCGTGCAGCACCTGGAACTGCGCCACACCGAACGCCGCCACGCCGACTGGCCGCAGCAGGATCTGTACGTCACCTTTCGCAAGGCCATCCTGCCCGACGAAGAGGCCAATATGCTGGCCATCCCGCGCAAGCAGCGGGCCATGGTGCGCAAGGGCATCAAGAACGAACTGAAAGGCGAGATCGACACGAACGTCGACCGCTTCTTTGCGCTGTATGCCGACAACGTGCATCGCCACGGCACGCCTGCGTTGCCCAAGCGCTACTTCGCCGAGCTGCTGCGCGAGTTCGGCCCTGACTGCGAAGTGCTGACGGTCACGGGCCCCGATGGCAAGCCGCTGTCCAGCGTGCTGAGCTTCTACTTCCGTGACGAAGTGCTGCCCTACTACGCCGGGGACGACACGGCGGCGCGCGATCTGGCGGCCAATGACTTCAAATACTGGGATCTGATGCGGCGCAGCTGCGCGCGTGGCCTCAAGGTTTTCGACTATGGCCGCAGCAAGCAGGGCACGGGCCCCTACGCCTTCAAGAAGAACTGGGGTTTCGAGCCCACGCCGCTGCATTACGAATACCGGCTCTACCAGCGCGACTCCGTGCCGCAGAACAATCCCTCCAATGCCAAGTACAAGCTGATGATCGAGACTTGGCGCCGGCTGCCGCTGGGCCTGGCCAACTGGCTGGGACCCTTTGTGGTGCGCAACCTCGGCTGACGGTCGATGGCCAACCTGCTGTATCTGGTACACCGGCTGCCGTACCCGCCCAACAAGGGCGACAAGGTGCGCTCGTTCCACCTGCTGCAGCATCTGCTGCAGCGGCATCGTGTGCACCTCGGCACCTTCATCGACGACCCGGACGATGAACCCCACATCGCCACGCTGCGCGGCATGTGCGCCAGCCTGCATGTGGCGCGGCTGCAGACGCGGCGTGCGCGTGTGGCCAGCCTGCAGGGCTTGCTCACAGGCGAGTCGCTTACGGCGGTCTACTACCGCGACCGGGGGCTGCGGCAGTGGGTGGCACAGACGCTGGCCACTGAGCGGATCGACGCGGCAGTGGTCTTTTCGTCATCGATGGCCCAGTACGCACAGGGCCAGCCCGGCTTGCCCCTGCTGGTGGACTTCGTGGACGTCGACTCGGCCAAGTGGGCCGAGTACGGCGCCCACCATCGCTGGCCGCTGTCGTGGATCTACAAGCGCGAAGGCAGGCGGCTGCTGGCTCTGGAACGAGAGGTGGCAGCCGGGGCCCGACGCAGTTTCTTCGCCACGGACAAGGAAACGGCCCTGTTTCAGCGTTTGGCGCCCGAGTGTGCCGGGCGTGTCGACGCAATGAACAACGGGGTTGACTCCGGGTACTTCTGTCCGGCGCCGGAGCGTTCTTCACCATTTGATCCGGGTGAGACGCCGCTCGTGTTCACCGGTGCGATGGACTACTGGCCCAACGTCGATGCGGTGGTGTGGTTTGCGCAGGAAGTACTGCCCCGGTTGCGACGGGGCCGCCCCGATCTGCGCCTGCACATCGTCGGGCGCTCGCCGACCCCGGCCGTGCGTGCATTGGCCAATGCTGACGCCGGCGTGCTGGTGACCGGCACGGTGCCGGACGTGCGGCCCTACCTGCAGCACGCCGCCGTGGTGGTGGCGCCACTGCGGCTGGCGCGAGGCATCCAGAACAAGATCCTGGAGGCAATGGCCATGGGCCGCCCGGTGGTGGCAGCGGCATCCTGCGTCGAGGCTCTGTCGGCCGTGCCCGGCGCCGAGATCGAAAGCGCCACAGACGCCGACAGCTACCAGCACGCCATCGAACACCTGCTGTCCAACCCGCACCACGCTGCCAGCATGGGCGATGCGGGCCGGCGGCGCGTGCTTTGCAGCTACAGCTGGGCGTCCCACATGGCCGTGCTGGAGCGCCAGTTGGCCGAGCTGCAGGGCGAGAGCGGTGGCGGTTCCGCTGAGCGCCTGATGACGGCTGCATCGGCTTTGCCGGCTTCGGTGGCCTGAAGCATGAGCGCCGTGCTTGCCCCTGTGCCCTCGGCCCGGCCCGCCGTGCACTGGCGTCTGGCCGCCCTCATTCTGGCTGCCGTCTGGCTGGCGCTGGGCCTGCTCTATGCCGACACCGTGGCCACCATGGTCGGCATCTGGTATCGGTCCGAGACCTTTGCCCATGCATTCCTGGTACCGCCCATTTCGGCCTGGCTGATCTGGCGCCAGCGTGGACAACTTGCTCGCATCAGCCCGCAGCCGCAGCCTTGGCTGCTTCTTGGCCTGCTGGTGGCCGCCGCCGGCTGGCTGATGGCGGATCTGGTCAAGGTCAACTCGGTGTCGCAGTTGGCCTGGATGGCCATGCTGGTCATCTCGGTTCCGGCGGTGCTGGGCCTGGAGGTGGCGTCGACCATCCTGTTCCCGCTGCTGTTCCTGTTCTTCGCGGTGCCGGTGGGTGAGTTCATGCTGCCGCACATGATGGAGTGGACGGCGGACTTCACGGTCTTCGCGCTTCGGCTCACGGGGATTCCGGTGTACCGCGAGGGTCTGCAGTTCGTCATTCCCTCGGGCAGCTGGTCGGTGGTCGAGGCCTGCAGCGGCGTTCGCTACCTGATCGCCTCGTTCATGGTCGGCACGCTGTTCGCCTACCTCAACTACCGCTCCACGAAGCGCCGCGTAATCTTCATGCTGGCCTCGTTGCTGATCCCGATCGTGGCCAACTGGCTGCGGGCCTACATGATCGTGATGCTGGGCCACCTGTCCAACAACACCATCGCCGTCGGTGTCGATCACCTGCTGTACGGCTGGGTGTTCTTCGGTGTGGTGGTGATGCTGATGTTCTACGTGGGCGGACGTTGGTCCGAGCCTGATGCACAGCGAGACGATGCCGCAGGCCAGACCTTGGCGCTGCCATCCGCCGCACGCCCCCAGGCCATCGTCCTGACGGGTGTGGCGGCCGTTGTCATCCTGGCTTCCCCAGTGCTGGCGATGAATGCCCTGGATGCCCGTCAAGGCCAGACCGGCGAGCTGCGTCTGACCTTGCAGGCTCAGCCCTCACCGGGCTGGCGTCAGGCCGAAGCCGGTGCCTTCGATTTCAAGCCGATCTTCGTCAATCCGTCGGCCGAGCTGAACCAGCGATTCGTCGGCCAGCAGGGTGAAGTGGGGGTCTACCTGGCCTACTACCGGGGCCAGTCGCCAAGCCGCAAGCTGGTGAGCTCGGTCAACGTGCTGGTGGCCTCCAGTGATCACAACCGGAATCACCTCAGCAGCGGTTCGCGCGAAATGCTGCTCGGTGGTCGCACGCTGCCATGGCGCACGGCGATCATTCTGGACAGGGGTGCCGGGTCGTCAATGCAGCAGATCGTGGCCTGGCGTGCCTACTGGGTGGACGGCCGCTGGATCGCCAGCGACGTCCAAGCGCAGTTGGCCAGCGCCCTGAGCCGGCTTCAAGGCCATGGCGACGACGGCGCGGCGCTGGTGCTTTACACCCGCAGCGATAGCCCGGATCCAGCGCACAAGCTGCTGGAGGCCTTCGTCAGAGACAACCTGGCCACGATCGAGGCCACGCTGCGGGCCAGCCGCGCTTCACCCTGAACAGTTGTCGCTGTCCCAGTCACTCAGTACGGAAATCTCTCGAACATGAACACCATCGCCGTCATTGGCCTCGGCTACGTCGGCTTGCCGCTGGTTGTCGAATTCGGCAAGCATGTGCGCACCATCGGCTTCGACATCGCCAGGCACAAGGTCGAATCATGCCGCCGCGGCACCGATCCTTCACGCGAGCTGGAAGACGCGCAGATGGCTGCGGCCACCCACGCCGTCTACACCGACGACCCCGCCATGTTGGCCGAGGCCGACATGATCATCATCGCCGTGCCCACGCCGGTGGATGAAGCGCATATCCCGGATTTCAGGCCGCTGATCGGCTCTTCCACCAGCGCCGGCCGGCACATGAAGAAGGGCGTGACCGTGGTCTACGAGTCCACCGTCTACCCGGGTGCCACCGAAGAGGTCTGCATCCCCGTGCTGGAAAAGGAATCCGGCATGAAATGGAAGCAGGATTTCTTCGTCGGCTACAGCCCCGAACGCATCAACCCCGGCGACAAGGAACACACGCTCACCAAGATCCTGAAGATAGTGTCCGGCGACAGCCCCGGGACGCTGGACCGCGTGGCCAGGCTGTACGAAAAGATCATCGTGCCGGGCGTGCACCGCGCCAGCTCGATCAGGGCCGCCGAAGCCGCCAAGGTCATCGAAAACACGCAGCGCGACCTGAACATCGCGCTGATGAACGAACTGGCCATCATCTTCGACAAGATCGGCATCGACACCACCGAAGTGCTGGAAGCCGCCGGCACCAAGTGGAACTTCCTCAAATTCAAGCCTGGCCTGGTGGGCGGCCATTGCATCGGTGTCGACCCCTACTACCTGACGCACAAGGCCGACATGCTGGGCTACCACCCGCAGGTCATCCTTGCCGGCCGACGCATCAACGACAGCATGGGCAAGTTCATCGCCGAGCAGACCATCAAGCACATGATCGCC
>DAORNK010000003.1:0-40960 GCA_035440985.1 Rubrivivax sp.
CAACGACAGCATGGGCAAGTTCATCGCCGAGCAGACCATCAAGCACATGATCGCCGCCGGCAGCTACGTCAAGGGCGCCAAGGTCAACGTGCTGGGGCTGACCTTCAAGGAGAACTGCGGCGACCTGCGCAACAGCAAAGTGATCGACATCATCCACGAGCTTCAGAGCTACGGCGTGGATGTCTATGTCACCGATCCACAGGCCGACGCCGAGGAAGCGATGCACGAGTACGGCGTGCAACTGTTGCCTTATGACGAACTGCCGCGCGCAGATGCCCTGGTGGCCGCGGTGGCGCACCGCGAATACGCGGCGCTGTCGATCGAGGATCTGGGGCGCAAGATGATCAAGGGCGGGGCCTTCATCGACGTGAAGGCGGCGTTCGATGAAAAGGCGCTGCAGATGGCGGGGTATCGGGTGTGGAGGTTGTGACGGCAGAGGCACCGAGACGTCTGGGATGAGCGGACAAGAGGCGCCCGATGCCAGGCCGCTGGTGCTGCACATCGTGCACCGCTTCGACACCGGTGGCCTGGAGAACGGTGTCGTCAACCTCATCAACCACATGCCGCGCAGCGCCTATCGCCACATGGTGGTGGCGCTCACCGAGGTGACCGACTTCCGCCACCGCCTCGACGACCCCACCGTCGAGTGCGTCGCGCTGCACAAACCCCTGGGCCAAGGCGCCCGCCTGTACCCTCGGCTGTGGCAACTGCTGCGTGCGCACCGACCGGCCATCGTGCACACCCGCAACCTCGCCGCGCTGGAGATGCAGCCCGTAGCCTGGGCGGCGCGTGTGCCGGCGCGCATCCACGGCGAACACGGTCGCGATGTGGATGACCTGGATGGCAGCAGCCGGCGCCATCAGCGCATGCGCCGGGCCTATTCGCCCTTCGTGCAGCGCTATGTGGCGCTGTCGAAAGACCTGCAGCGCTACCTGGTCGACCGGGTTGGCTTGGCGCCGCAGCGCATCGAACAGATCTACAACGGCGTCGACGCGCATCGTTTCAGCCCGGCTGTCGAAGGCCCCGCACCCATCCCCGGCGCACCATTCGCAGCGCCGGCCCATTGGCTGGTGGGCACCGTGGGGCGCATGCAGACCGTGAAGCACCAGACATTGCTGGCACGCGCCTTCGTGCGGGCGCTGCAGCAGCAGCCGGCGCTGCGCGAACGCCTGCGCCTGGCGCTGGTGGGCGAGGGGCCATTGCGCGCGCAGGCGCAGGCGGTGCTGGCCGAGGGCGGCGTGGCCGAATTAGCCTGGCTGCCCGGCGAAAGATCCGACGTGCCGGCAGTCATGCGGGGCCTGAACGCGTTCGTGCTGCCTTCGTTGGCTGAAGGTGTGTCCAACACCATCCTGGAAGCCATGGCTTGCGGGCTGCCGGTCATAGCCACCGATGTGGGCGGCAATGCCGAGTTGGTGCAGCACGGCCAGACCGGCCTGGTGATACCGCCCGACGACGTGCAGGCCTTGGCGCAGGCTCTTTGCAGCATGGCAAGCCAGCCTCAAGAGGCGCGGCGCTTGGGTGCTGCCGGCCGTGCAGCCGTTGAGCAGCGCTTCAGCCTGCAGGCCATGGTGGCGGCTTATCAGCAGCTCTACGACCAGTCTCTGGGCCGCGCCGGCGGGTATCGCAAGACCTGAACACGACGTTCCTGGTCTGGCGTCACCCGGCGTGGCAGGTTTTCGCGTGGCAGATGTCATGTCACCACCAACCCTGCACAGCGCGACCGGCCGTTCCAACGGTGGCGTGGCCTACCATGGCGGCTTAGCCCGGCACTGCCCGGGCATGGCCCAGACGACCTCGGACGGCCCCGGACGGCAATAGCGAGAACCCAACCCATGTGCGGCATTACCGGCCAGTTCGACACCCGCGGCGAGCGGGCAATCTCGCATCCTGTACTGCACAGGATGAACAACGCGCAGTCGCACCGCGGGCCGGATGAAGGCAGCCTGCATATCGAGCCCGGCCTGGGCTTCGGCCACCGGCGCCTGTCGATCATCGACATCGCCACTGGCCAGCAACCCCTGTTCAATGAAGACGGCTCGGTGGTCGTGGTCTTCAACGGCGAGATCTACAACTACCAGGAACTGATCCCCGAGCTGCAGGCCCTGGGCCACGTCTTCCACACCAAGAGCGACACCGAGTGCATCGTGCACGCCTGGGAATCCTGGGGCGAAGCCTGCGTGCAGCGCTTTCGCGGCATGTTTGCCTTTGCGCTGTGGGACCGCAACAAGCAGACGCTCTTCATGGCGCGCGACCGGCTGGGCGTCAAGCCCCTGTACTACGCGCTGCTGGACGACGGCACGCTGCTGTTCGGGTCGGAGCTGAAATCGCTGCTGGCCCACGGCGGCCTGCGGCGCGAGCTGGACCCGCTGGCGGTGGAAGAGTATTTCGCACTGGGCTACGTGGCCGAGCCGCGCACCATCTTCCGCCAGGCCAGAAAGCTGCCGCCGGCCCATTCGCTGTGCATCCGCCGCGGCCAGCCGTTGCCCCAGGCCAAGGAGTACTGGGATGTGCGCTTCACGGGCGGCAACCCGACGAGCGCTGCCGACGCCTGCCAGGAACTGGTGCACCGGCTGAAGGAATCAGTGCGGCTGCGCATGATTGCCGAGGTGCCGCTGGGCGCCTTCCTGTCCGGCGGTGTCGACTCCAGCGCCGTGGTGGCGATGATGGCCGGCCTGTCCGACGGGCCGGTCAACACCTGCTCCATCGGATTTGATGACCCCGCCTTCAACGAATCGGCCTTTGCGCAGACGGTGGCCGACCGCTACCAGACGCGCCACCGGCTGGAAGTCGTCAAGAGCGATGACTTCGATCTCATCGACACGCTGGCCCGCCTGTACGACGAGCCCTATGCCGACAGCTCGGCCATCCCCACCTACCGCGTGTGCCAGCTGGCGCGCAAGCACGTGACGGTGGCGCTTTCGGGCGACGGGGGTGACGAGAACTTCGGCGGTTATCGCCGCTACCGCATGCACCTGATGGAAGAGCGCCTGCGCAGCGCGCTGCCTGAAGGCGTGCGCCGCCCCATCTTCGGCCTGCTGGGGCGCGTGTACCCGAAGGCCGACTGGGCGCCGCGTGTGTTCCGCGCCAAGACCACCTTCGAAGGCATGGCACGCACGTCGGTGCAGGCCTACTTCCACTCGGTGTCCATCCTGCGCGGCCCGATGCGCGACCAGCTGTTCAGCGATGCGCTCAGGCGCGAACTGGCCGGCTACAAGGCCAGCGATGTCTTCGACTACCACGCCGCACGTGCCGAAACCGACGACCCGCTGGCGGTGGTGCAGTATCTGGACCTGAAGACCTACCTGGTCGGCGACATCAACACCAAGGTGGACCGTGCCAGCATGGCGCACAGCCTGGAAGTGCGCGAGCCATTGATGGACCACCCGCTGGTGGAATGGCTGGCCACGCTGCCGGCGGACCTGAAGGTGCGCGGGCAGGAAGGCAAATACCTGTTCAAGAAGGCGATGGAGCCGCACCTGTCGGACGACATCCTTTACCGGCCCAAGATGGGCTTTTCGGTACCGCTGGCGCGCTGGTTCAGGGGCCCGCTGAAGCAGCGCGTGCGCGACGCCGTGTTGGGTGACCGGCTGGCAGCCACGGGTTGGTTCAACCGCCGCTATCTGGAACACCTGGTCAACGCTCATCAATCCAACGTCAGCGACTACAGCGCACCGCTGTGGACGCTGCTGATGTTCGAAGCCTTCCTGCGTACGGTGGTGGACGCACCTTCATCCATCCACATGCCGGCCGCTGCCCTCGCGGAAGCCTAATGAGCCTGCGCATCCTGCACATCCTCGACCACTCGATCCCGCTGCACAGCGGCTACACCTTTCGCACGCTCTCGCTGCTGCGTGAACAGCGCAAGCTGGGCTGGCAGACCTTTCACCTGACCAGCCCCAAGCACAGCGCACCTTCGGACGCCGAAGAATCCGTGGACGGCTGGCACTTCTACCGCACGCCATCGCCTTCCCCCGGCCTTCGCATGCCCGGCCTGGGTGAAGTGGCGCAGATGAAGCAGACCACGAACCGCTTGCTGGAATTGGCCCGGCAGCTCAAGCCTGACCTGCTGCACGCCCACTCGCCCGTGCTCAATGCCATCCCGGCGCTGCGGGTGGGCAAGCAACTGGACATTCCCGTTGTCTACGAAGTGCGGGCGTTCTGGGAGGACGCCGCGGTGGACCATGGCAGCACTACCGAAGGAAGCCTGCGTTACCGCCTGACCCGTCGGCTGGAAACCCACGCGCTGCGCAACGCCGACCACGTGTTCACCATCTGTGAAGGCCTGCGCGGCGACATCGTCGCGCGCGGCATACCGGCCACCAAGGTGACGGTGATTCCCAATGCCGTGGACATCGAGGCCTTTGACGTCGGCGGCGAACCTGATCTGGCGCTGAAGAGCCGGCTCGGCATGGACGGCCAGACCGTCGTCGGCTTCATCGGCAGCTTCTATGCCTACGAAGGCCTGGACTTGTTGTTGCAGGCCGTTCCATCCCTGCTGAAGCTGCGGCCCGATGTTCGTGTGCTGCTGGTCGGCGGGGGCCCGCAGGAGGCGGCGTTGAAGGCCCAGGCCCACGCGCTGGGCATCGACCAACAGGTGGTCTTCACCGGCCGCGTGCCGCACGCCGACGTGCAGCGCTACTACGATCTGATCGATGTGCTGGCTTATCCGCGCCACAGCATGCGGCTGACGGATCTGGTCACGCCGCTCAAGCCGCTGGAGGCCATGGCGCAGGGCAGGGTGCTGATCGCCTCCGACGTGGGCGGCCACAAGGAATTGATCCGCGACGGCGAGACGGGCATGCTGTTCAGGGCCGGCAGCGTGGAAAGCCTGGTCGGTGCACTGAATGGCCTGATCGATCAACGCTCACGCTGGCCCCAGGTGCGAAAGGCCGGCCGGGCCTTCGTGGAAACCGAACGCAATTGGCGCAGCAGCGTGGCGCGATACCAGGCGCCTTACCGGCAGCTCGCAGGGCAGGGCCAGCATGCCAATGCCTGACGCCGGTCCGGTTGCGCCGCATGTCGTGGTGCTGAGCAGCCTGTTCCCTCACGCAGGCCAGCCCGGTGCAGGGCTCTTCGTGCGCGAGCGTGCCTTCCGGCTCGGCGCGCGCATGCCGCTCACCGTCGTTTCGCCGGTACCCTGGTTCCCGTTCCAGCGTCTGCTGCGCAAGCTGCGCCCGGGCAGCCGCCTGGATGCGCCGCAGCGGGAAACGCAGCGTGGCTTCGAGGTGCGATTCCCGCGCTTTCTGTCGGTGCCGCTGGTGCTGCGCCGTCTGGACGGCCTGGCGATGGCGCTGGGCGCTTGGCCGCTCTTTCGCCGGCTGCGACGTGATGGCCGGCTGGATGTCATCGACGCCCACTTCGGTTACCCCGACGGTTACGCCGCCGGTCTGTTGGGCCGCTGGCTGGGTGTACCCGTCACGATCACCCTGCGCGGCACGGAGAGCCGGCATGCGCAGGACCCCGTCCTAAGGCCGCTTCTGGCGCGTGGCCTGAAGCGGGCCGACCGCGTGTTCTCCGTTTCCGAGAGCCTGCGTCAGGTGGCACTGGAACTGGGCGTGGAGGCCGAGCGCACGCGGGTGGTCGGTAATGGTGTGGACATCGCCCGGTTCTATCCGCTGCCCCAGGCCGACTGCCGCGCGGCGCTGGCGCTGCCGGCCACGGGCCCTGTGGTCATCACCGTGGGTGGCCTGGTCGAGCGCAAGGGCTTCCATCGTGTGATGGCCGTGCTGCCCGAACTGCTGCGCGACTTTCCGACGCTCAAGTACCTGGTCGTCGGCGGCCCCAGCCCCGAGGGTGACTGGACCGAACAGCTCAAGCAGTTGGCCCAGGAGCTGCGATTGCAGCATTGTGTCCACTTCACCGGCCCACTGCCGCCCGACGAGCTGCGCCGGGTGCTTTCAGCCGCAGATGTCTTCGTGTTGTCCACCCGCAACGAAGGCTGGGCCAATGTGTTCCTGGAAGCAATGGCCTGCGGGCTGCCGGTGGTCACCACCGACGTGGGCGGCAACGCTGAGGTGGTGTGCCGACCTGAGCTGGGCACCGTGCTGCCGTTTGACGACGCGCCGGCACTGGCCGCAGCGCTCCAGAAGGCCTTGCAGCAGCACTGGGATAGAGCGGCGATTCGGCGTTACGCGGAGGCAAACGTCTGGGACAGGCGCATCGATGACCTGGAACTGGAATTCAGGGCCTTGCTCGCGCCGCAGGCGCTGTCATCGCGGCGGGTCGTTGCACAGAGCTGACCCATGTACTCCGAGAGCCGCATCCGCGATGCCAAGGTCTTTGCCAGGGCCTGCACGTCCAATCTCCTCGCACGTTTCGCGCCGGCGAGCTATGTACGGCTGACCGGGCAGACCGGTCGCGGATCGAGTGAAGAGAACGTTGAAGAGATTGCCGACTACTTCGAGCGCAGTTTCAACGACTATCGGGACCGCCTGCATCTGGACGATGGCGGGTTCGCCGCATTTCTCCAGGGCCGCCGGATTCTGGAGTACGGACCCGGAGACATCCTGGGCGTCGCCCTGCTGATGTACGCCGCCGGTGCGGACCATGTGCATTGCGTCGATCGCTTTCCGTTGGAACACGTCTCGGTCAAGAACGCACGTGTCTATCAACGCCTGCTCGAACGGATGAGCGGCGCGGCCCGGTTGCGTGCCGGTTCTGCCTTCGTCCAGGCCGGAAGGCCTGAAAGCGGCTTTCGCCCCGAGTGCATCGACTACCGCGTTTCCGAGGATGGCCTCGCTGCGCGGGAGGGAGCCTACGACTTCATCATCTCGCGTGCCGTGCTCGAGCATGTGAACTCGCTCGAAAGGACGCTGGCCGATGTCGAGCTGTGCCTGGCCGCAGGTGGCGTATCCGTGCACAACGTCGACTTGCGCAGCCACAACCTCGACCGCTACCAGCCCTATGACTTCCTTACCTGGCCCGTGTGGGCCTATCGCCTGATGTACAGCCACAAGGGCTTTCCCAACCGTTGGCGGCCTGGGCGCTACCGCGACATCCTCGCTTCACGCACGCTGCGGCTGCGCGCCATGGAGCCGACAGGCAAGCTGCCGCCGGAAGACATCGCACGCATGCGCCCGCACCTGGCCAAGCCCTTCCGCGACGCGCACGACGACGACCTGTCATGGCTGGGATTCTGGATCGTGCTGGAGAGCACGCGATGAGCGGCTTCTACACGCGCCTGGTCTCCGGTCTGGTCTTCCCCTTGCACGAGCGTCTGAAACGCCACGACACCGTCGCCGTGCGCCGGAGCATGGAGCAGACGCAATGGCTCCCTGCCGAGCGGATCCAGGCACTCCAGTTGCAACGCCTGCGCACCATGCTGGTGGATGTCGGCATGCACGTGCCCTACTACCGGCGCCTGTTCGAGAGCCTTGGTTTCAATCCGGGTGCGGTCACTTCGCTGGAGGATCTGAGGCGCCTGCCGCTCCTCACCAAGGCCATCATCCGTGCTCACACCGACGACCTCCGCCACGCTCACGCCACGGACCTGGCGCGCTTCAACACCGGCGGTTCGTCGGGCGAGCCGCTGATCTTCTTCATCGGCAAGGAGCGTGTCAGCCACGATGTGGCGGCCAAGTGGCGCGCGACGCGCTGGTGGGATGTGGACATCGGCGACCCCGAGATGGTGGTCTGGGGCTCGCCCATCGAGCTGGGCGCGCAGGATCGTCTGCGCCGGGTGCGCGACCGCCTCCTGCGCACCGAACTGCTGCCGGCCTTCGAGATGAGCCCGGCCAGGCTGGACGGTTTCGTGGCGGCCATCCGGCGGCGGCGCCCCAGGATGCTGTTCGGTTACCCGTCGGCGCTGAGCCACATCGCGCGGCACGCCGAGAAGAATACCCAGCGCATGGACGACCTGGGCATCCGGGTGGCATTCGTGACCTCGGAGCGGCTCTATGACGACCAGCGCGAAGCCATCACGCGGGTCTTCGGCTGTCCTGTGGCCAATGGTTATGGAGGTCGCGATGCGGGCTTCATCGCCCACCAGTGCCCGAGTGGGGGCATGCACATCACGGCCGAGGACATCATCGTCGAAACCCTCGACCCGATTGGGCAGCCTGTGCCCCCGGGCACTGCCGGTGAGATCGTCATCACGCACATGGCCACGCGGCACTTCCCGTTCATCCGCTATCGCACGGGTGATGTGGCCGTGCTGGATGACAGCCGCTGTGCCTGTGGACGCGGCTTGCCGTTGATTCGTGAGATCCAGGGCCGCACCACCGACTTCGTGCTGGCCGCCGATGGGACGGTGATGCACGGTCTGGCGGTGATCTACATCCTGCGGGACTTGCCCGGCGTGCAGTCTTTCAAGATCATCCAGCACGACCTGATGCATACCAGCGTCTTGGTGGTTCCGGGCAGCGAGTTCGGCCCGGTGCAAGAGCGGGCGATTCAGACCGGGATTCGGAGAAGGCTGGGCGAGTCTGTGCAGGTGACCATCGAACGGGTGGAGACGATCGCGCCCGAGAAGTCCGGCAAGTTCCGGTATGTGGTGAGCCATGCGGTACCCGCGCCGAGGTCTGCTGCAGCGTGCGCGACCCCGAGTACTGCCCTTCCATGAAGCCGCCGTGAGACGACCATGCGCGACATCCTCCTGATGAGTATCGTGGCCGTGCTGGCCGTGATGGCGCTGCGGCGGCCGTGGATCGGCTGCATGCTCTGGGCGTGGGTCAGCCTCATGAACCCGCACCGATATACCTTTGGATTCGCCTACGACGCCCCCATCGCGGCGCTGGCGGCCGCGGTCACCTTGGTCGGGTTGTTGCTGACCCGCGAGAAGGAGTCACCATTCAAGGGCCCGGGGCCGGTCCTGCTTGCCGTCTTCATGATTTGGATGACCCTGTCATGGCTGTTCGGGCTGGACCGAGGCGACGATTACGAGCAGTGGTCCAAGGTCATGAAGATCGACGTGATGATTCTGGTGACGCTGGCGCTGCTGCGGACCAAGCAGCACATCATGGTCTTGGCCGTGGTGTGCACGGCCTCGCTGGCCTTGTTGGGCGTCAAGGGCGGTCTGTTCACCGTGATGAACGGCGGCAACTACAAGGTGTGGGGACCTGCCGGCTCCTTCATCGCGGACAACAACCACTTTGCCCTCGCGCTGGTTATGACGATTCCCTTGTTGCGATTCATCCAGATGCAACTGACGAGCCACAAGGGAAGGCACGCGATGACGGTTGCGATGATCCTAGTCGCAGCCGCAGCCCTGGGTAGCCACTCCCGCGGAGGCCTGCTGGCACTGACGGCCATGACGCTCGTGATGTGGTGGCGTGGGCGAAGCAAGTTTGTGGGCGGAATCCTGATCGTGCTTGTCGGCACGTCGCTGCTGGGTTTCATGCCCGAGGAATGGGCGAATCGCATGAACACCATCGAAGACTATCAGGAGGACCAGTCGGCGAAGGGTCGCTTCAGCGCGTGGTGGGTGGCTTGGCGGGTGGCGTTCGCCTACCCATTCGGCATCGGGTTCAACCTCTCCAGGCCTGAGCTCTTCGCGGCCTATTCTCCTTACCCGGAACTGGGAACCCCTGTTGCGCACAGCATCTACTTCCAGGTTCTAGGCAACCATGGATTCGTGGGCTTCTTCCTGTTCATTACCATCGGCCTGGCAACCTGGCTGGCCGCTGGCCGCACTCGCAAGCTGTCCAAAGGAGTGCCGCAAGCCCAGTGGGCGCATGACCTTGCTGGCATGTGCCAGACATCCTTGCTGGGTTTTGCGGCGGGCGGTGCTTTCCTCAATCTTGCTTACTTCGATCTGCCCTACTACTTGATGGTGCTGGTGGTTCTCACACGCCAGTGGGTAATGCGCAAGGCCTGGGAGACCGAACCGGCGGCTGCGCCGGGGTTGAGGGGGGCGATGGGCTTTGCACCTGTCCCCGCGCGCTGACCCGTGCTGCGCACCGCATTTCGACTGCTCTCGCCGCCGGGGCCGCCTGCCCGCCTGTCCACCCTGATCTTCCACAGGGTCTTGAGGCAGCCCGACGAACTGTTTCCCGGCGAGGTGGACGCCCGGCAGTTTGACGACATCTGTCGCTGGGTCAAGCAGTGGTTCAACGTCCTGCCCCTGGACGAAGCGGTTCGCTGCCTGGGTGCCGGCACCCTGCCGTCGCGAGCCCTCAGCATCACCTTCGATGACGGCTATGAGGACAACGAAAGCGTGGCCCGACCTATCCTGCAAAGGCACGGGTTGACCGCGACCTTCTTCGTGGCCACCGGGTTCCTGGATGGCGGCCGCATGTGGAACGACACCATCATCGAGTCTGTGCGCCTGACCCGGCTGCAGGCCCTGGACCTGGGTGCATGGACCGTGGCGGACTTCGGCCGACACGACCTGTCGACCCCGAGTCTGCGCCGGATGGCCATCGACGCTATCATCGGCCAGGCCAAGTACCTGGAGCCCGCGGAGCGCCTGCGCTTCACACGCTTCCTGGCCGAAGCGGCGCAGGTCGACGTGTCTGACGACCTTATGATGCGTTCCGACCAGGTGAGGTCGCTCAGACGGGCCGGCATGCAGGTGGGTGCGCATACCGTGTCGCACCCCATCCTGGCCAAGCTCGGCGATCAAGAAGCCAGGCACGAGATGTCCCACAGCAAGCAGCACCTGGAGGCCTTGCTGGGGGAACCTGTCACGCTGTTCGCCTACCCCAACGGGCGGCCCGGCGACGACTATCTGCCGGTGAACGTGGTGCAGGCCCGTGATTGCGGCTTTGCGGCTGCCATGTCCACCGTGTGGGGTACGTCAGGGCAGGGCGACGACCTGTTTCAAATGCGCCGCTTCACGCCTTGGGACAGGACCCGCATTCGCTTCGGCCTGCGGCTGGCTGGCAACTTGCGGCCCACCTGATACCGCGGTGCACGGCGGCTGCGATCGCGGATAGGCGCCTGAGACTATCCGGCGAACAGGACGGAGAGAGCCCAAGCTGTTCCGCTGTGTATCCGGCGTGCCGGGTGTTCATCGTGGCCTGCCCGCGCACTTCAAGGCGTGGCCTACGAGCGCCAACTCGCCTGCCTCGTGCCGCCACGCACCCGCTCGAATGGTGAATGCATGGAATCGGTGTCACATGCCGACACGACGGGCTGGTGGTTTGGTCGCACACTTCCTCACCATGAGCACACGCCGAAAGTTCCTTCAGACTCTTCCCTTCTCGACTTCTGCAGCCTTGTCGGCGTGTGGCGGTTCAGGCGCGGTCGCAGATGGCCAAGCCCCGGAGTCCCTTACGGCCGGGTTTGGCAACCCCGCACCGGCCCCGGCACCCGTGCCAACGCCTTCACCAGCACCCGCGCCCACCCCAGTACCGGCTCCCGCCCCTGAACCCGCCCCCAAGCCGGCCCCTGCCCCTGCCCCAAAACCAGCACCAGCACCAGCACCGGCGCCCGCGCCCGCGCCAACGCCCGCGCCGGCCCCTGCACCGTCACCGTCACCGTCACCGTCACCGGGCGACGCCCGTATCGGCATGCAGACCATCGCGCTCGACAAGCTCGTCGAGTTCGAGTCGTACCACAAGGACAGCCGATACGAGCGCTACAGGAAGCTCGAAGTGCTGACCGGCTCCCGCGCGAAGTTGCGAATCCAGGCCTACAACCTGGCAAGCGGCGGGTCCTTCAACACGTTCAAGAGTGACGAGTACACCCTGCTGGTGGATGGCAAGCCGGCATCGACGCTCACCGGTGTGGCTGGCAAGAGTTCTGCAGCCTTCGACCTGGACCTGACTCCCTTGCAGCCCGGCTGGCGCCGCCTGGACATCGCGGGTCTGACCGGGGGCGAGACCTGCCCGACGTGGTGGGTCTTCGTCAAGCGGGGCAACGTGGGGCCGCAGTCGGTCACACCCGTGGTGCGTGGCACCTACGAGATGATCCAAAGCGGCGTTGGTCTGAACGTGTGGGCCCTGGCTCCTGGAGCCTATGCGCCCACGCCGCGGCCCATGCAGCCTCGAACGTTCACACCGTTCTCGACCGCCTTGCCCCGTTCCGAACTGCACTGTGCTCATCTCGTGCCCTTGCGCTGGGGTGACGTGCACCGCCCCAACCGGAATGTCGATGGCATCCAGTCGAGCTATGACGTGCAGCCGTACTTCTGGAGCGACCTCGTCGCGCTCAAGCCGCGGGTTCCCCTGCTCGATGGGCCACGCGGTGTGGGCACCGTGTGCATGGTCACGCACGTCGAGATCGGCAAGGCGGCGCCGCCCAACACCGGGCCGCGCAACAACACCTACTTCTGCGACCCCTGGCGCGTGGGCAAGATTTCAGCCGACGGCACCATCACCACCCTGGCAGGCTACCGGCATGCCGGCATGCTGACGCACTGGGAGGATCCGGCTGACGTGGAGTTGGTGGGCGACTGGTCTTCGGTGCCAGCGGCGCGCCGGGGCTTCCACGAGCTCTGGGGCATGGCCTGGGACGAACGTACGCTGGCCATCAACGAGGCTGCCGCGCCGATCGCTAGCGAGGACAACCAGCAACCGCACCTGGTGGGGCCCACGATGTTCCTTGCCGACACCCAGCGAAACCGCATCTGCAAGCTGGAGTTCTCGGCCACCCGCCACGGGGTACCGCCCCGCATCACCGAGTTCATCACCAACATCCAGGACCCCTGGGACGTCGTCTACGCCAACGGTTTGCTCTATGTGACCGAGCGGCTGTCGCACCGCATCGCGCAATACGACGCAACTACCGGGGCCTACCAGCGGACCCTGGTTCAGGGTGCGGCACTGGCCACCGTCGACCGCAACCGGGAACTCGTCCGCCAGGGCACGCTCGCACAGATGCAGGCACAACCCTGTGTCGCGCCCGAAGGTCTCTATCTCATGGATGGTTGGCTGTATTGGGCGTCGAAGGCGCAGGGCCAGGTGCGCAGAGTCCGGCTTAGCGATGGCGTCATGGAAACGGTCTGCTCCGTGCCCATGGACGACAACACCAAGTTCGTGAAGCTGGCGATCGGAGACGGCACGTTCGGCCCCAGGGGCACTGTCTTCACCTGGACATGGAGCAACGCCCAGATGGGACTGCCAGCGTCACGGCTTCCCGACGGGACCCGCTGGAGTTGGGAGGACCAGAGGGGCGGTGCAGGCAACTTCGCTCAGTTCGTCTACGCCACAGCGGGAGCTGTCGGACAGGGGCGGCTCATCACCTGTGGTGCGAATGAAGGCGTTCTCGTCATTTCCAAGCGGCTGCCGAACGAAGGCCCGCCCAGTGCGGCGGCTGCGCGAGGTGGTGCGGAGTTTCAGGCACGCGGGCTGCATCTCCTCCATGGGCAGAATGGCTTCGGGTTCTACGGGCTGCCGCTTCCCTGGGGCGCTTCGCCTGATATCGCTGCGTACCTTGAATCCCAGGGTCACGTCAGGCCGTGATGTACAGCATCGCGCCGCCTCAAGGAATCAGGTCGCGACGCGGTGGTTCGGCGCATGCCCCTGCAACCACAGCTCCAACATCGTCAGGATCCACACCATCTCGCCGTAGTAGCCCGGATGCGCCGGCAGGTGTTCGCTGAGCAGCGTCTTGATGAAGTCGGCGCGGACCACGCTGCGCGTGGCCAAGCTGCCCAGGGCGTCGGCGGCCAGGCGGTGCAGCGCATCGTTGCGGGTGGCCCACACGCCGAACGGCAGGCCGAAGCCTTGCTTCTTCTTCGTGATGATCTCGTCGGGCAGGAAGCCTCGCAGGGCTTCCTTGAAGAACCAGCGCAGCTTCAGCCCCTTCAGCTTGTAGTCCACCGGCAGCCGCATCGAAAAGTCGAGCAACCGGTCGTCCAGGAAGGGGAAGGCCACGTCCACGCCGGCCAGCCTGGTGCTGCCGCACACCTTGGGCAGGTCGGCTTCGGCCAGCGTGTATCGCCAGTCGAACGCCAGCGTCCGGTTCAGCCATTCGTGGGTGCGAGGTTCGGCCCACACCTTGCGCTGGTGCTGCACGGGAGCCTGCCGGTCGACGGAGGCCAGGAAGCCCGGCGTGAAGACCGCATCCACGCCCAGCCGGGTGAGCAGGTTGTAGAGCTGCAGGCGGTCGGGCATGGGCACGCGGGCTTGCTCGACGTAGCTGGACGCCTTGCGCACCGGGGGCAGTGCGTGCAGAGCCTTGATGCCCACCAGCGGCTCGACCAGGCTGCTGCGCAGGGCGCCAGGCACCTGGTCGTACCAGCCGAAGATGCGCTGCTTGGCGTAGCGTGAATTGCCGCCGAAGAGTTCGTCACCGCCGTCGCCCGCCAGCAGCCGCGTCACGCCGTCTTCGCGGGCCATCTTCGCGCAGTAGAACGCCGGCAGCACCGACGAATTGCCGAACGGCTGATCGTAGTGACCGGCCACGTCGGCCATGCTCTGCACCAGGTCGGCCGGGGTGACGTAGTACTCATGGTGTTCAGCGCCGAAGCGTCTGGCCGCGATGCGGGCGAACTCCATCTCGTCGTAGCCCTCGGCCTCGAAGCCGATCGAATACGTGGCGGGTGGGCTGCCCGTGGCGCGACCGATCATGCCCGCCACGGTCGAACTGTCGGTGCCTCCGCTCAGGAAGCAGGCGGCCTTGCCGTCCGACAGCTGCCGCTTCACGGCGCCTTCCAGTAGTTGCCGAAACTCTGCTGCCAGCGGCTCGAAGTCCCCTGCCGGGGATTCGTTGAAGTCGGGCACCCACCAGGGGTTCACCGTCATGGCGCCACCGGCAAAGATGCCCGCGTGTCCCGCCGGTATGCGGTACACGCCTGCGAAGATCGTGCGCGGGGAAGGAATGACGTGGAAGAAAAGGTAGTCGAAGATGGACTGCGGATCGATGGCGGCCGCCGGCTCGATGCGCGCCAGATCGTCCGCACGCTCGGCCACGTGCAACTGGCCGTCGACGATGCGCCAGCACAGGCTGCGCACCGCAAAGCGGTCCGCCGCCAGCAGTGCTCGGCCGTCCGACAGCGGCCAGGCGACCGCGAAGTCGCCTTGCACGCCCCGCAGCGCCTCGGCCTTGCCTGCCGCCAGCGTGGCAGACCAGGCCGCTGCGTTCCCGTTCACCGCGGCGAGCTTCGCGATGGCGGGGTCGGTGAACCGCGGCCGGCCCAGGGTCAGGGGAGTGATCGGTTCGTGCATGGGAAGGCGTGGCCCGTGGGCCCCGCGGGTGTTGTCGTTCATTCGGCCTGGCCGCGCACCAGGCGCACCGCCTTGCGCAGCGTGCCTCGCACGTTGGCTGCCACCTTGGTCTTCAACGAGTAGATGGGCAGGGACGACGGCGCCGCCAGCATGGCCTGGTACTGCTGCACGTAGCGGTTGCGCAGCACGCTTAGGTCGTAGTCCTGCGCCACGATCTCGCGGCCGCGCTGGCCCAGCCGGGCCAGGTGCGCGGGGTCGCGCTGGCGCAGCGCCTCGGTCAGCGCGCCTGGCTTGCGCATGTCCAGGAAGACGGCTTCCTTGACGATGGACCGCTGGTTGGCGTGGTTCGTGCAGAACACCGGCAGGCCCATGGCCATGGCTTCGATGTAGACGATGCCGAAGGTCTCGAACAGCGAGCCCAGCACGAAGGCGTTGGCGGCGGCATAGGCCATCGGCAGTTCGTCGTGGGGCAGGGTGTCGAACACGATTCGGTCACCCATCAGTTCGCGACCCAGCGCCTTGATGGCCACTGTGTCCGGATGTTCCTGGCCCACCACCACGAGGTAGACGTCCTTCAAAGGCGCCAACTCGCGGATGACGTGGTCCATGCGCTTGTGCCAGTAGCAGATGGTGCCCACGCTGATGGCCACAAACGCGTCGGCCGGTATGCCATGTCGGGCACGGTAGTCGCTCGTCAAGCCGGGCTTGAACAGCTGGAGATCGACTCCGTGCGGAATCATGAAGGCCTTGTGCCTGGCGCTGTGCTGCAGGTTGTGGTTGGTGTGTTCCTGCACGAAGTCGCAACGCGGCAGGTCGTGCGCCGGGATGGCACCGCCATTGCTGAACACCACCTTGGGAGGCTGGGCGAAGAGATGCCGGTTGTCGAAGACGATGTTGCACACCTCTTGTTCAAGGCAGTGCACGACGTCGAAGCCACCTTCGATCAAGAGCTTCAAGGCAGCGTACGCGAAGGTTTCGCCTTCGATACGAACGCGTTCCTGCTCGCGGGCGGCTTCGGCCCACTTGGGCGACACCGCCACATGAACGTTGCGCAGGCAGGCCGCGTTGCGCGGCAGGTTGTCGATCACCAGTTCACGCGGCGTGGGCTCGCCGCCGCCTTTGAACAGCGTGATGTCGACGGCGCCACCGATGAGCGTGAACAGATCGCGGGCGAACACTTCGTGTCCGCGGTGGATGTGGCCCAGCCCGGAGCATAGCAATGCGATCTTCATCTTGGGAAGGGCAGCCGCGAGTGTTCGCTGCGCACTTCGCAGCACGGAACATTATTGCGGCCGCCGACGGCTCGGGCGGGCCGTCACCAGGACAGGCGTGCACTATGACGCAGCCGGGGCGATGCCGGCACCGTGAGGAATTCATGGCGCCGTGTTGCTCCGGGTCAGGCAGGCCCGTGCCGGGTGCCAGAATCCCTTCAACGATATGGCACCAGACAAGATCTCCGTCGTCATACCCTGCTTCAACGCGAGTCGGTTCATCGCCGCGACGATCGACTCCGTGCTGGCACAGAAGGGAGTCGAGCTGGAGGTGATCGTCGTCGACGACGGGTCCTCGGACGGCTCTGCTCGGACTGTCAGGTCGGCCTATCCGGAGGTTCGCGTCTTCGAACAGCCGAACCATGGAGTAGCGGTAGCACGCAACACCGGCATTCAGCAGTCGCGCCACGACTGGATCGCGTTTGTCGACGCCGACGACATCTGGTTGCCCGACAAGCTGGCCCTGCAGGCTGAGTTGCTGGCGACCGACCCTGAGGCGCGCATGGCGTACACGGCTTGGCATGTCTGGCCTACGGCCGAGGTGCTGCCAACACCTGCCCTGCTGGACGAGCTTCAGTCGGCCGCCAGCGATGTCGCCCGATGGGCCGGCGCCGCGGGCTGGATCTATCCGCAGTTGCTGCTCGACTGCGTAGTCTGGACGTCCACCGTATTGGCGCACCGGTCGGTGTTCGACGAAGTCGGAGGGTTCAACACCGATCTGCGCGTTGGTGAAGACTATGACCTGTGGCTCCGCGCTTCCCGCGTCACGCCCATCCTGCAAGTGGCCAGGCCGCTGGCGCTGTACCGCATGCACCCCGGCAGCATCACCCGCCGGGTGCCCGAGCAGAACTTCAAGGGGCGGGTGATCTCGTCAGCGCTGAACAAGTGGGGATATGCGTGCCCCAGGGGAGGCGTCGCCAGCCGCGCAGAAGTGGATCGCGGTCTGGCGCGCAGCTGGACCGACTATGCGGGCGCACACCTCATCGCGGGACATGCCATCATCGCACGGCAGGCCGCCATGACGGCCGTGCGCATACAGCCCGGGCAGCTCTTGGCTTGGAAGGTGCTGGCCAAATCGCTGGCTGCCTCGGTGACCGCGAGGTCGCACACCCGCAGCTGAGCGGCACCAACGGGCGCAAGACGGGGCGTCAAGCCAACCTTGACACAGACCGAACGCGCGGCCACTCGTAACATGCCGGCTGGGGCCGCTGGCAGAATACTGAAGCGCAGGGCATGTCGCTCGGTCTCGTCTCCCCGGCGCCGTCCTGGCCGCGAGGTTGAACTTCCTGCGGTGCGGCGGCATCCAAGGGCCGCTCTGCCGCTTGCTCTCACTTTGGCTACGCGCCGTGGAAACCGCCATGAACCGAAGTCTCGTCATCCGACTCAGTGCCGTCGCCACGCTGTGCGCCGCGGTGGCCCTGCCGGCGTCAGCCCAGCAGGCAGCGCGACGCGGGGCAGAAGACCCCGGCCACCCCTGTGGAATGATCTACACGGACCACTATGGGCCGTTCGATTACCGCACGCAGCGGGCCGAATTGAAGATTGTCGAGGACTTTCACTTCACTTCCAAGGTCGAGCAACTCCAGGGTGGCCAGTCAGGCTATATCGGTGGCGATCTGAACTACACCTTGAGGTCATCTCCCAACCACCACCGCGCCTTGATCGCTCTGGTCAAGTGGAGCGAGAAGAGGAAGTCCGACCAGACCGAAGGGCAGACCTTCATGACCGAGTGCTACTTCGACCGTGCCATCCGGTTCAGGCCCGACGACACGATCGTCCGTGCGCTCTATGCCCAATTCCTTCACAAGCGCAAACGCACGGAGGAAGGGCTCAAGCAGTTGGATGTCGCGGCCTTCCATGCGGGCGAGGCCGCCTTCTCTCACTACAACATCGGCATGATGTACCTGGAGTTGGGCGAGGCCGACAAGGCACTGGCCCAGGCCCACCGCGCGATGGAGCTGGGCATGACACGCGCGGGCCTGAAGGAGGCCCTGACGGCCCGTGGCGCGTGGCGCGAGCCGGCGCCTGCCAAGGCCAGTTCTTCCGGCAATTGAGCCTGCGCCGCGTGCCAATCGGGCAGGCGTTGCCCACGGGCGCCCGGGGAGCTTGGCGATGAGCCGTCCGATGGTGTCCATTGTGATGGCGACCTACAACCGGGCCGGCTACCTGCCGGAATGCCTGGACAGCCTGCTGGCGCAAACGGTGGCGGCGGTCGAGATCGTGCTGGTGGACGACGGGTCCGAAGATGACACGGCGCAGGTCGCAGCCCGCTACGGTGACCGTGTTCGGTACCTGTACCAGGCCAATGCCGGCAAGGCCGCGGCCGTAAATCTGGCGCTGGCCCACTGCAGTGGCGACTGGGTCTGGCTGTTCGACGACGATGACGTGGCGACGCCGAACGCGATCGAAACCCGTCTGGCTGCGGCATCGGCGATGCCCGAGGCCGGCGTGATCTTCAGTCCGCACTTTCTGGGCAGTGATGCGCCCGACGGCACCATCGTGCGCGGCAGGCTCTACATGCCGCCGCGCCCAGCGCATGAAGCCTTCTTCCTGGAGGTCATGGCCAACTGCTTCTTCCACCTGAATAGCTGCCTCGTCAGCCGCACCCTGTACGAGCGTATCGGGGGCTTCGACAAGGGGCTGCTGCGGGGCCAGGATTACGACGTGCAGATCAGGCTGGCCCGCATCGCGAGATTCGGGTTCTGCGACCAACCGTCGTTCGTCTTCCGGCAGCATGCAGGTGCGCGCGGTCCGAAGGCGATTCGCAGCGAAGGTGCTTCACGGGCCAGCGTCTTCAGGCGCTACAGCGCCGACCTTGGCCGGAAGATCAGGTGTGACGTGCCGCTGCATGAGTTTGCAGTGCCGCGCGCCAGCGAGGCTATGGACGCACCCAGCAGGCGAGTCGCCCTGTCGAACCGCTTGCTGGTGATGGCCAACCACGGGTGCGTGGAGGAGATGCTCGACGACCTGCGCGCGATGCTGGACACCGCACAGTCATCCAGGCTGACCAAACCCGAAGCGGCCCACCTGGCTGGAGCCATCGGTCGGGGCTGGGCCTACGATGCCAGCGCCGACGATTGGCCCGCCTTTGTAAGTGGTTTGCAGCAAGCGAAGCCTCTTCCGGGTGGGCCGTCTGCGATGCGTGCCTTCGCCCGTGGATTGCTTTCGATGGCCAGGAGTTACCCAGGAACCTTGGCCGAGCGGACTCAGAAGCTGCGGCGTGCTTCGGAGCTGGGGCTCAGGTCGATCGGGTGACCAGGGTTCGGGGTCTGCTTGGGGAGGCCGTTCTGCCGGTCTGGAAAGAACGTAGTTGTCTCCGCGCCGTCGTTCGGGACGGACGGGCGAAGTTCGGTCGCACCGATCAACCTGCCGTTCGACGCCGCATGACGAGCATCAGCAACAACAGCGCGCTCGCTGCACTGGGAAGTGATCCCGGTTCCGGAGCGGCAAACGTCCACACGGCATACACCTTTCGAGCGTCCGTGGCCGTGTCGTATGCAACGTTGTCGTAGCCTATTCCAATGAAGTCCGGTTCGCCTGAAAGCCCATAGTTGTAGGCATAAGCAGATGAGACGATCAAGCCGTTGGCCGGGTTGAAGGGATCGTTGAGCTCTTCGTACCATGGAGTGAGCACCATGCACAGCTCAGTGTCGCTACAGCCGGCGACGCGCATGGGTTGGTCGTCGTAGATTCCCACGAACACTTGGTCCAACAGTGCTTGCGATGCGTCCAGCGCACGTTGTCGTTCACCCAACCAACCCAGGGGCGGACAGGTCACGAAGATGGCGACTGCGGCACCGCAGTTGCCATCCTGAAATGACACGTTGTAGGTTCGTCCCTGAATTTCGACTCCCAGCGCGCCGAGCAACCTGCCATTGCTGTCTACTTGCAGGATGGGTGCCGCGAATACAGCCGACAAGCCGATGAGCCAGCCGGTCAAGACTCTCGCCATCGCGTGGAGTGTGTTGCGGGTCATGAGTGACTCCCCTGTACGATTGAGGCTTCGGGGGGCAAGCCAAAGCGCGTTCAAGCGAACTTGCGATGGTGCGCCGACTTCAAGCTGTGCGGAGGAGATTACGGCGGGCAGCGTGGCGTTGTCGTTGAGGCTGATCAACTCTGGTTGGTGACCGTTCATGATCCCGTAGACTGGCTCAAGCCAGAAGTCAACGACTTGGCACAGGACGGCGCACTTCTGCATGGCGCCGAGTAAGCTGGCTTTCGTGGACGTTTTCGACCAAGGCCCGCGCGAGCGCGAGGGGCACCTGGCGAAGAGCGCCACTCACATCGTCACAGCGGTCGTGCGAAGCGGCAACTGCCGCTGAATGGAGCCGCTGGACCAACCGGGTCGTCCAGCGGCTTGGTCACGTCAGGAAGAAACCGCCCTGCCGCTGGGTCGTAGGACGAATGCAAACTGCACGAACCGGGTGTCTTCGATGTGCTTCCAGAGCAGGCGGAACATCAGGCGACGCCAGAGTTTGGGGGAGTACCACTGCTCTTTGACCCCTTCGACGTGCAGCGTCTCGAGACCGCAGTCATCGAAGAAGCGGAGTGCACTGCGTCGAGTGAAGAACCGCAGGTGAGTCCGGTCCCGGACGCCCAGATCCTCATAGCGAAAATCCGCCTCCACAAGGATGTGCAGCAGATTGTCGATGTGCCTGAGGTTCGGCAGCGAGACGATGATCTGACCACCCTCACGAAGTTTCTTGAGGCCGAGCGTGAGCGCCGCTGCGGGATCAACCATGTGCTCGAGGACGTCGTTGAAGACGACGATGTCGAAGTAACCATCGGGCACTGCACAGTCGCCGTCAAAGTACCCCACCAAGACGCGGTCCAGGTGCGTCTCGGCGGTCTTCGCAGCACTGGTGTTGGGTTCGACCCCCCAGATCTCCAACGGGCGCTGACGCTTGAGCGCTTCGCCAAACGCGCCCGAGTTACAGCCGACGTCGAGCAGGCGCTGTGCGCTCTTCGGTACAAGGCGAACGATCTCGCTTCGGTCGGTGTGTGGGTACTTCATGTCAGCAGGAATTATCGTGGAGGGGCGAACCGCCTGAACTTGCTATTCGTCGAGTCTCGCTCAAGAGAGTCATGCAGCCAGCGCAACATCTCACGCAAAGTGGCTCGGGCCGGTGCAGTGGTCAGGAGGAAGCTGCGCTAACGTATGGAACGGTGCGTAAGGTGCCCGCTGCCCTGCTTGTTTGCGGCGCCAGGATGCAGAGTCGGCCACGGTGGATCCCAGCCATTGGCTCGCTCTCCGTGAGGCGAGCCCGTCTCCGCTACGCAATCGACCGCTACTGACACTCGACAACCACCTCTCAGCATGGGCACTTCATCAAGAAAAATCCAGGTCGTTGCCCTCTATCTGCCTCAGTACCATCCTATTCCCGAGAATGACGCCTGGTGGGAACCGGGTTTCACCGAGTGGACCAACGTCACGAAGGCGAAGCCGCTCTTCCGCGGGCATGCCCAGCCGAACCTTCCGTCGGAACTTGGGTTCTACGACCTGCGCGTCCCCGAGGTGCGTGAACAGCAGGCGATGCTGGCTCGGACAAATGGGGTCAGCGCCTTCTGCTACTACCACTACTGGTTTGGCGATGGACGGCGATTGCTCGCGCGTCCGTTCGACGAGGTCGTCGCCAGCGGTCAGCCCGACTTCCCATTCATGGTGTGTTGGGCGAATCAGACCTGGTCAGGTGTCTGGCATGGCCTGGACAAGCGGGTGCTTGTAGAGCAGCGGTATCCAGGGCGCGCTGATGAGGCAGCGCACTTTGCTTCTCTCTTGCCTGCCTTTCAAGATGACCGCTGTCTTCGGGTCAACGGAAAGCCCGTGTTCATGGTCTATGCGCCGTCCGAGTTGCCGAACAGCCGCCTCTTCGCACAACACTGGCGTACGCTCGCTGAAGCCGCCGGCCTTCCAGGTCTGTACCTCCTGGCGGAGCATCCAGATCCGTCATGGGACGCACGGGGAGCGGGCTTCGATGCCTTTGTTTTGAAGCCATCCTTCATGCGGCGTAGAAGCTGGGTGCCTTGGAACCAGCCGATTCTCAAGATCGTGAGCAAGTTCAAGGACATGCTCGGCATGCCATCGCGCTTCGACTACACGTCGACCTTGCCGTACTTCCTGCCCGACAAGGCTTCTGAACTGGCCATACCTTGCGTATTGCCGAATTGGGACAACACGCCACGCAGCGGCGCTCGCGGCGTTGTGTTCGACAACGCCACGCCAGAGCGGTTCGGCGTGGCCCTGGACCGCGCTATCGAGATGTGTAATCGACGGCAGGCAGAGGACAACTTTCTGTTCATCAAGTCGTGGAATGAATGGGGCGAAGGAAATCACCTCGAGCCCTCGCGCAGGTATGGCCGCGGCTTCCTAGATCAGGTACGTTCGCGGTTCACTTGATCGCGCCCAGGTGTTTAGCTCATTCACCTGGGGTGCGCCAAGGATCAGCTCCGGGAACGCACTCGCTTGAGACGATCCAGCAGCGGTTGCAGCAAGGGCTTGTCCCCCAGCCACAGCACGGCAAGACAAGCAACGACCGATAGCGTCACGCTGACAATCAGCGATGCGAACGGGCCCCAGGCTTGCGCGATCACCTGATGGGGTCCCAGGCAGACCAGCGCGACAACGACCGACAGCACGGCAGCGGTCGTGATGGCCCGCATGAAGTCGGTCAAACTTCCCCCGATCGCTCGCCATGCGAGATGCGCTGAATACAACCCGGGCGAGCTAGCAGCCAGCATGCCCCAGGCCACGCCGATAGGTCCCCAGTGACTGCCTACCCAGGTACCAAGTACCACCGCAGGCAGCACCAGCAGCTGTACCTTGAAGACCAGTTCGGGTCGGCCAATGGCGAAGAAGATGTTGCCGACCAGGCCGAACAGTGCGCGCAATGCGCCACCGAAGGCCAGCACCTGAAGGAGCGGTACTGCCGGCTCCCACTTGGGGCCGTACAGGACTGCAACTATCTCTTCTGCAGCGACGACCATGAACGCCGCAATGGGCAGGACGAGGACCGACAGGATCTTCTGTGACCGGAAGGCCACCGATCGGAGGCGCTCAGGGTTGTCTTGCAGCAGAGCGTAGGCAGGAAAGAGAACGCGCTGCAAAGGCGCTGCGAGTCGATTGCGCAGCTCGGAAGGTAGCGTCATCGCCATCTGGTAGTAGCCCAGGTGCTCCGCGCCAAACCAGCGACCGACGATGAAGACGTCGAAGTTCCCGCTTCCATATCCAAGCAAGCCCGAGCCCAGGTAGCTGCTTGACGCACTCAAGTTGTTCCGGACGAACGTCTTATTGAATCGCCAGCGGGGCCTGTATCCCACAACTACAAGCTCAACGACAGCACCGACCAGCGCTGCAACGAGTCCGGCGAAAACTAGACTCCAGTAGCCCTGTCCCAACCAAGCGAGGGCGATGGCGACAGCAGCGCGAACAACGAGCTGCAGCACCTGGATCCATGCGTCCGCCTGGAACTTCAAAAGGCGGTTGAGTATGGCCGATGGGACCACCGTCATGCCGTGGATGATGAAGTTCAACCCGGAAATGCAGAGGATCGTGACCAGCTCTGGCTGAGAAAAGAGTCTGGAAGCAGGCCAGGCCAGTGCGGCGACAACAAGTGCCAGCGCTGCACCAATGCCCAGCGAGGCCCAGAAGGCCGTATCGAGGTCCAGCCTCGTGAGTCTGACTCGTTGAGTCAGGATGGAGCCGAACCCAGTGTTTGCCATCAAACCGGCCAGCTCGGTAACGAGCGCTGCCATGGCGACCAGACCGTAGTCTTGCGGATGCAGCATCCGCGCAAGGACGGCCGTTGAGCCGAGGGTGATGACGATGCGGAAGGCGGTCAGCCCATACTGCCAAAGAACGCCATAGACGACACGCTTTCCGAGGTCGGCCCCTGAAGGGCGCATGGCTTGTTGCACCATGGCCTGGGCGAGGGCCCGTGACCGTCCCCGTGAGTCTGGCGACTGAGCTGTCATTCGCGCGGCGTGCCTTGTGCCAGGCTGCTATTCGCAACGCCCTGTCGATAGGCGTTTCGGGTATCGCTGGCCACCCTTCCCCAGCTTCTGGCGGCAGCCATCCGCCTGTTCATCAAGCCCATGCCCTGCAGCGACGACCTCGAGAGCGATTCGAGTAGTTCCGCGAGCTTTGAGTCTGCGTCGAAGTACAAGCAGCCTCCTTCCGCAGCGAACTCGAGTTCGCGCGCCAGCTCCGGCAGGATCAGGGCCTTGCCGAATGTCATGGCCAACACGGCGGAACCCGACGTCAGGGCTCGTTCGAAGGGAATGGCCACGACGTCGGCCAGTTCGAACAGGGGTGCCACCTGCTCATCCGCAATGAAGTCGAGCAGCGCGACGATGCGGGGATCCTGCCGGATGGCGCTATCCACCAGTTCGCGCACCGTCGCATCAGAGGGTCGGCCTGCCACGATGAGTTTCAGGTCTGGACGTTGGGTCTGGCTGAAGGCAGACAGCAACCGCTCGAGGCCCTTGTACGGCCTGATGGCGCCGAAGAACAGGATCGTGGTGGTTTCGGGTCCAAGCCCCCAGCGGGCCGAAAGCTCCGACTTGAAAGCAGGGTTCGGTGGGTAGCAGCCGTCGTAGTTGCCATGGGGAACGACGGCGACCCGGTGATCGGGCAGGTCGTTGCCCGCATAGGCCTGGCGTATCTGGCGCAGGGCCCCGCCGCTGTGCACGATGACCCGGTCGACGACCCTGGCCAGCGCGCGGCGGGCACTGAACTCGAGTTCGCGCCCGGCGCTTTCATGCGCCACCAGGTTGTGAATCGTCCAGACCACCTGCACCCCCAGCCGCTTGAGGATCCACACGTCGAGCACCATCAGGCGCCGCCGGATGTCGCGCACGACCTTGCTGCGCGGCCAGATGCAGGGTCCGATGAGTTCGTTCGACCAGTGCAGATGAACGACCTCCGGTCCACCGGCCCGCCACCAGCAGCGCAGCAGCGGAAAGGTGCCGCCGGGTATGCCGCTGAAGAAGACGCGCAGTCCCAGGGCCTCCATCGACTGCTGAAGCAACGACTGGTAGGGGTTGGACTCTCTCCAGTCGGGAAGGCAGAGCACCTTCGCCCCCCCTGTCATGGCATCACCGTGGCGCGGCTGTGGGTCACCCTCGTTGTGCTTTCGCCTGTGGTTTGGAGGATCGACCGAGTCCACGGTGGTGTGAGGGATGACAGAGGACTGGACCTTTGCCCTTGCACGTGCGCACCGGCCAAAAGAGATCTCTTCGCATGCAGCGCCTTTGGAGGCAAACGGTGTTGAACGAGTCTAATGGAACGACCTGTTGCGGCCGGCGGCGAATCGGCGCAAGCGTGACATAGGTCTGCCGCCGCGCCATTGCTTGTTCCGGTCGTGGATGCGCAAACTCAGTCAGGCTGCTGCTTCCCTTGGGTAGCGTTCGTCGGCGGCTCCCGCAGCAGGATCGTCGGCCGGCGAGATTCGCCCAGGGACGCGTGGACGAAGGGTGACGCCGAGAGAAAGGCCAGTTGGATCGAGCCGATCACCACGAAGATCGCGTGTCCGGTCCTGACGGCGCCCAGCCTCTCGTGTGTGCTGATCGAGCCACGGTTGAAGAGCGAGATGCGGCTGAACGACCACGCGACGCCGTCGGTCCGCAGATTGGCGTCGACTGCCTTCCACATGCGCGCCAGGGCGCGCCCAAGGCGATAGGCGGGTACCACGTACACATCGAAGTCCCATACGGACCGCTGGGCATCGGCCAGCACGTACTCGCAGCGCACCTCGTCCTCGTCGTAGCGTTTGCGGGCGATCCAGATGTGTCCCGCGAACTGGCCTTTGACCAGGGTGGCATAACACTCGGCCCCCGCTGCGAACCGGGCAGCAGTGACGGGCCCGGGCCTCGGGAAGTCGTTCGTCGACGAGTCGCCGGTCAGGCAGAGCGTGGTGACCGTTTCCGGGTCGTCTCGCACCGATGACAGTGAGGCAGACCCCAGCGGCTGGGCATAGATGGCGTACGGCACGATGCGCGCTCGGCCCCCGCTGAGTTTGCTCAGCAGTCGGTGCAGCGTGTAGAGCGCGGCCATGGGAGCGCCCATTTCGCGCACGAGACCCTGCCACCAGGTCGAGACAGCGCCAGATGCCTTGAACAAGTCTCGGCCTCGATCAAGCTGGCATCGGCCGAGCCGGCTGCGGCCCAGCGGGCCCCGCCGTCAGCGTGACGAGCCATTTCAGCGTGAGCTGCTCGACGGCCTGCTGCGTTAGCAGGTCAGAAAACGTGTGATCTGCCCCCGCGACGTCGGCCCGCTCGACGGTCGGCAGGTCGAGGCAGCCTTTCCACCGTGCATTGCTCGTCGCGTGCTCGACGAATTCCTTGGCCGTGTAGTCGATCTCGCTGAGCACCAGAAGGATGGAACCCTGGTAGTCCCGCCATGCATCGGCCATCCGGTCCTGGTAGGTCAGCGCGGGCGCTGCCGACCCGGCCCGCTTATCCGGTGCTTGCCTTGCCAGCCTCAGGTTCTCGCGCAGGTCGTTCAGAGCCCTGCCGGCCACCTGACCGCTCAGCAGCTTGGTCCAGAACGCCGGTTGCAGCAACCGCTGCAGGTAGTAGTGCTTGACGTGGGTGCGCGCCAGGGTGCTGGCAGAGCGGGCCCACGGGTTCAGCAGGCAAAGCCCGGCGATCCCCTCGTCACCACGCTCCTGCAGGTACAAGAGGGCGGCCGAGGCGCCGTCGCACAGTCCCCAAAGAACAACACGTTCGACATTGGGGAGCCGAGTGCGCAGCGCCGTTTCGGCCGCGGCGACGTCCTGCGAGACGGCTTCGAACGGCTGCAGGGCACCCGTGCTGTCGCCCATGCCTCGACAGTCGAACCTCATGGCCGGGTAGCCGGCTGCAGCTGCGGCGCGTGCCATCTGTACGAACTGCCTATGGCTGCCTGCGCGGTACTGGGGGCCGCCGACGATGATCAGGACGGCGATGTCGGCCTGCGCCGGCTTGCCCCTGGGCATGGACAGGATGCCGAGCAGCGACTCGCCAGCGCAATGGAACGGCACGGGTTCTTCGATGACCTCGGTTCCGGGCGGACCTTCTGCAATGGTGCCGGCCGCGGTGGATGCTTCGGGGCTGGCTGGTGCGCATGCCGGTGCCCCTGCAACTGCGGGCGATGCGAGCTGCAACATCGCGTCGACGCTGACGCGCACGAGGGCCGGCGCGTCCTCGATCTCGGTGGTCTGCCAGAACGCGGGGCCCTGAACCAGCCTGCACTCGGTGGCCCACCCCGCCGCACGCCAACGTTCAGCAGCGGCGGCCACTGCCGGTGTGGTGGTGGCATCGGCCTGGGTCGACAGTTCGAGCCACACGGTCCTTGCAGGTGTCGTTGCCGTTGCCGGCGGCGCCAGCGTGGCGGCCTGCAGGCCCGATGCCAATGCCGGTGACAGCCTGTAGCCCGCCACATCGACCGCCCGGCCTTCGGCCAGATCGAGCTTCAGCCGGTCCATCAGGCCTTTGGCCCCACCTTCCAGCATTTCGCCGGCCACCCGAAGGCGCAGGAACTGCTGGAGCGCCACCTTTCCCGATGTGACCGGTTGCCAGCACAGCAGGGACGCCGGTCCCGGTAGAAGGCGCAGTGCTTCGGCCGCCACCAGGCAGCCTACGCGGTGGCCCCACAGCCACAGGGGAGGGTGAACCAGGCGGCTGGACGCCTCGCCTGCCGCCCCGCTCGCCGATGCCTGAGCCTGTTGCCGATCCCAACGGGTCTGCATCCAGTCCGCTGCCAGAACGACGTCTTTCACCCAAGCCGTCCAGGTGGCGTCGGAGAAGTCTCCGGCGCTGTCCCCGCAGCCGGCCAGATCGATCTGCACGACCTCGCAGCCCGCGCGGGCCAGTGCGCGCGCCTGCAGCGCCGCCATTCGGCGAGACTTGTTCATCTCCTCGCCGAGCGCGTGTACGAAGACCGCCTGCGCTCTGGCCGTGCCGCCACCGGCCGGATGATGGACGACGAAGCGCGCGCCGCTGCCGCTACCGCCTGCTTCAAGGAAGAAGGCGTCAAACGGGGGAGGCTCTGACGGAGGCGTGAGCGATTGAGCGCTACGGGCGGCCGCTGTCACGGAGGGATCAAGCCGCGATCTTTTCCGCGACAAAGTCGATCAGGGTGCCGACGGTGGCGAAGGTGGCACCGTCAATTTCGTCATCGTCGACGACTATGCCGAAGTGGTCTTCGATGCCTGCGATGAGGTTCACCACAGCCATCGAATCGAGCTCAGGAATGGCCCCTAGCAGGTGCGTGGCTCGCGTGAACAGCGCGGCCCTGCCATTGAGGCTCAAGACTTCGTCGAGCAAGCGCAGCACGTCGGCAGTCACGTCCATGTGGTTCATCCAAGTGGCATCAACCGCAAAGCCTTCGATTTTAGGCTCGGGTCCTGGGCCGCAACCAACTGCAACACGTGCACAAATTGGCCCGATACCCCCACATGTAGCCCCGGCGCGCCGTCATCCGGTGTGCGAGCTTCCGGCGCCAATTCGGCGCACACGACGGGCCACCACCCACATGCCCAGGCCCATCAGCGCGTAGGTTCCAGGTTCTGGCACCTGCGACACCGGATCCGACCAGCCTTCGGGCTTGTAGACCCACACATCACCTGTGGTGGGGCCCTGCAGCGCCACGAACGCGTCAAGGTCCGGCGCGTACTGCCATTTGCCTAATACCTGGATCGTATTGAGAGCGCCGGGTCCTCCGGGTACGTTGATGTCCAGTTTTGTCACAGTCCATCCGTTGCCGGTCAAGACGTCAGTGTTAGGCGGCGTCAGGGCGAAGACGTCGGTGCCGCCTTTCCAGAACACAAACTGCTGTCGCTCGGGGTCGTAGATGAGCCCGTAGCCCACCGTGTTGGCCGGCATCAGGCCACCGGTGAGGTCGATTGGAATGATGAGTTGGTCGGGGTTGCTAGGCCCCGCGTTATCGATGTCCCAGAACGCGAAAGGCTTGCCGGCCTCGCCGGTACGCACGAAGATGTTGCGCACCGGGTCCAGCGCGCCGGCGGTGTCGCCAAAGCTGAAGCTGACGTTCGAGGTGCCCACGCGCTCCCAGGTGTCCAACGATGGGTCGGACAGCGAGTTGATCGTATATCTGTACAGGTCCTTGGGCGTCCCGTCCTGCGTGCCAGCCACATACACGACGTCCTTGCCGTTGATCACCGTGGCGTCCGAGAAGCCGTCGACGAAGCTCTTGGGCTTGATGGTGGCCGGGTTGCTGGCAAAGGCATCCCGGTTCTGCCACATCTGGCCGCCGATCGAGGTCGGGTCGACACCCGAACCGGTGGTGCCTCCCACCTTCCAAGGGTCAGCCTTAGTGGGATCAAACAGGTAGGGCCCGGTTGCGACGATGCTGCTTGCGGTGGTCGGTCTGACGTAGTTGCCTCCGTTGTTCCACGCCGCGCCGCCGAAAGTCAGATAGCGGTCGGAAACCTGCAGGTAGACGGTGTTGTCGTAGGTGTGCGCGGAAGCCGGCGCATTCATCGAGCCGTCGGCCGGGTAGCCGTAGGTGTAGCTGCCTGCCATGGCGGGAACGATCTTGCTGGGCAACGACGACCGCTCCCACAAAAGGGTGTCACCGCTCCAGGTGTAGACGTCGTTGCTGCCGTAGTTGGCGTGACCTCCACCATAAATGATCAGATTGCTACGCGAGCTGTCCCAGGCGAAAGAACTCCACGCATAGATGATCCGTTCCATTTCTCCACCTTGGACGGTGTAGTCGTTCCTGAACCCTTGCGGCGTCCAAGCCGCAGAAATTGGGTTCTGGTTGACCTGCAGCCACGATCCTTCAGGAGCAGCTCGCACCAGGTCGAGGACTGTTGCGCTGGAAGATATAGACCACAGGGCCAAGCCGAACCACGCGATCTTCCCTGTTGCTCCAAGCTGCGACTTTCTACTGGGCTGGGAGCGCGTTTGGCTTGAGTTGTTCATTTGATGAGGCTGAGTAGCACTTGCTTGCTAGGCGCACTGCCCATCGTTCGATGGCATGCGGCTGAGGTTGTAGGAAGCTATCACGCGCAGGCGTGCACGGGGGTTACCGCGTGTTGACAACGCACCCCTCAGTCATGGGGTCGACCCGCTGCGCTCCGGGCGAGCCTACAGTCGAATAGGTCACGCCATCCTCTAGAGGCGTCTGCGCCCTGCGTGCGATACTTTCAGTTCACCCTGACCAATGCGCCCTTGGCTGCGGCGCTTGCCGATGTACGAATCGTCGCTGCTCCACGAACTGATCCACTGCAGCGCCCACCGGGCCGGCGACGCCCCCGCATTGGTGTACGGACGTGCGACGCTGACGTATTCCGGGCTCGCCAAAGGCGTCGCCGACTTTTCCAGCGGCTTGCTCTCCTTGGGTCTGGCCCGCGCCGATCGAGTCGGCATCTACCTCGAAAAGCGTTTCGAGACGGTCATCGCTAGCTTCGGTGCTCCGGCCGCCGGCGGCGTCTTCGTACCGATGAATCCGCTGCTCAAGCCCGAGCAGGCCGTATTCATAATGAAGGACTGCGACGTGCGGGTGTTGGTCACCTCACCAGAGCGTCTGACGCTGCTAGCGCCGGTGCTGGCCGAATGCCCATCGCTGCGACATGTGGTCACCACCGCGCGCCTGCGCGAGCCGGTAGCATTGCCCCCCTTCGTGAACGTGCTGGGTTGGGAAGACCTGCTTGAAGCGCCATCGCGTGCCGGTTACCGCGTGATCGACACAGACATGCTGGCTATCCTGTACACAAGCGGCAGCACCGGCCGGCCCAAGGGCGTGGTGCTGTCCCACCGCAACATGGTGGCTGGCGCAAAGAGCGTGGCCTCGTACGTGGAGAACCGTCCAGGCGACACCTTGCTGGCGGCGCTTCCTCTGAGCTTCGATGCTGGCTTCAGCCAGCTTACTACCGCCTTCCACAGCGGCGCGCGCGTGGTACTGCTGAACTACTTGCTGCCCAAAGACGTGTTGAAGGCGATGGAACGCGAGAAGGTGACGGGCCTAACGGCGGTGCCGCCGCTGTACATCCAGCTCTCTGGGCTGGAATGGCCGGCTGCCATCAACGAGCACCTGCGCTACTTTGCCAACACCGGTGGCCGCATGCCTCGCGAAACGCTGAACCTGCTGCGCCAGCGCGTGCCCGCGGCCAAGCCCTTCCTGATGTACGGTCTGACCGAAGCCTTCCGTTCAACCTACTTGCCTCCAGAGGAGGTCGACCGCCGGCCCGATTCCATCGGCAAGGCGATTCCCAATGCCGAGATACTGGTGCTTCGCGAGGACGGCAGTGAATGCGCGCCCGACGAGCCCGGCGAATTGGTGCACCGTGGAGCACTGGTAGGGCAGGGCTACTGGAACGATGCCGAGAAGACGGCCGAGCGCTACAAGCTGCTGCCGGGCCGGCAGGCGGGGCTGGTGCTGCCCGAGTACGCCGTGTTTTCGGGCGACTACGTACGCAAAGACTCCGAAGGGTTCCTCTACTTCATCGGTCGTCGCGACGAGATGATGAAGACCTCGGGCTACCGCGTGAGCCCGACTGAGGTCGAGGAGATTCTCTACGCCACCAGGCTGGTGGGCGAATGCGTGGCATTCGGCGTTGACCATCCGACGCTGGGCCAGGCTATCCAGGTGATCGCGACTGCTCCTGACGGGAGTGCATCACTGGACACGGCAGCTTTGCTGGCAGAGTGTCGTCTCCACATGCCAGCGTACATGGTTCCACAGGGAATCGATGCAAAGGTCGGCCCGCTGCCCCGCAACCCGAACGGCAAGATTGACCGGAAGCTGTTGTCTAGCGAATGGGTGGACCAGCATCCGACTTGAGTCCTGACGTCTTGCCCACGTGCAGGTTTGCGCTATGTATCGCAGAGTAACTCTTGGCGCGAGTTGGCGACGATTCAGAGGCCAAGACAGGCACCATTGGGAAAGGCCGACGGGTGTCCAGGACTAGCCAGGACCAGCCCTCGCCACTGAGTTGCAGCAAGTGGCTGTGCTAGGCCGTGGCATTGACCGATCCACCGCCCTTCCATTGGACTCCTTAAACTGCGGCATGACCTCGGGAGCACACAACCATGGGGTTGCGCATCCCATTTGGCCGTGCAGAATACCAACGAGGGGTCTCCGCATGCTTCTGCGCAGTGTTGGCATGTGCTCTCGTGGACTTGCGCAACAAGGCTCCACGGCTCAGGCAACGTGACGCAATGGCCACTGCGATTGATGAGTGTGGGACAGCGGCCACCAGCCACGTCTTCGGGAGTCTGGGATGAACTCGTATCGATTGCTGAACAAGGCCACGTTCCTATTCCTCCTGGCGGGAGGAGCAGTTGCACCTGCGCTTGGTCAGAATGCAAACCTGTCCGTAACGGTGGACAACGTCTATGCTGCCTATTTTGGTTCGCCTGCTTCGCTGACGTTCCTGGGTGGAGATGGCAGCTGGAACACAGCAGAAAGCTACACCTTTTCAGCTGTCGCTGGTAGCTTCGTGTACGTTGCTGCCTGGGACCAGGGAGGGTTGCAGGGTTTCCAAGGCGTTGCCAGTGGACCAGCAGGCACGTTTCGGACGAACTTGACGGATTGGGTGGCTACGGTTGTGCCTGCATCGTCCTTGCCGGGCTGGTCTTCAGCAGGGACGGCCGCACCCAACGTCGGCTCGCTGCAGACGGCCTTGGCCGGTGCCAGCTGGCAAGTCCTGCTTGAGAGCCGCTCTCATGGGGCAGCGCCTTGGGGTGGCGTCGTTTCTGACTCCGCTACGCAGTGGGTGTGGAGCGACAGCATCGAGGGAGGCACTACTGACGGCAAGCTTGTTGTTTTTCGCACTGCGAGTCCCGTGGTTTCTGCCATCCCGGAGCCTTCCACGAGCCTGATGATGCTTGTCGGATTGGGGGTCACCGGCCTTCTCGTTCGACGGCGCCTTGGACGGGATCGATAGGGTCAGTCGGTTCATTGTGCCTGCGGGCAGCGTTGATGGAAGACGCTCGCGGACTTGAGACTCTTCCTCGGAGGGCTCTTTTTGGCCAGGCCCGTCGAGCTGGAGCGGTTTTCCAACAGCTGGTCGAATGCAACGGCCAGAATCGGCTGGGCTTCTTCAAAGTGCAGGTTCGACAACGCGGTTGACCTGACAGCATCAGATTTGCAGGTTGCGCCCTACGGCGTGACTTTGTCAGGTGCTTAGTGGCCCTTTGTTGGCTGATCCCATGAGGCGATCGTCGAGAATACCCAAGATTTCCTCGCCGGAGACATCGGCGCTGGACGGACTTGGAGGTTCTGCGAATGAAAGTCACTGTCGTCGGCACCGGCTATGTGGGCCTGGTCACTGGCGCATGCCTGTCCGAGATGGGCAATCACGTCGTTTGCCTGGATGTGGACGCGCGCAAGATCCAGACGCTCAACCAGGGCGGCATTCCCATCTTCGAGCCCGGCTTGAAGGAGATGGTCCACCGCAACGCCGCTGCAGGCCGTTTGCAGTTCACCACCGACGTGCCGGCCGCGGTGGGGCACGGCACCATCCAGTTCATTGGCGTGGGCACGCCGCCTGACGAAGACGGCTCGGCCGATCTGCAGTATGTACTGGCGGCGGCGGCCAGCATCGGCCGGCACATGACCGACTACAAGGTCATCGTCGACAAGAGCACGGTGCCCGTGGGCACGGCTGACAAGGTGCGCGCCGCGGTGCTGGCCGAGCTGGCTGGGCGCAGCCTGGAGATGGAGTTCGCCGTGGTGTCAAACCCGGAATTCCTGAAGGAAGGCGCTGCGATCGAGGACTGCATGAAGCCCGACCGCATCATCGTGGGCGCCGATGACGAACGCGCGGTGCTGCTGATGCGCGCGCTGTACCAGCCCTTCATGCGCAACCACGATAGGCTGCAGCTGATGGACGTGCGCAGCGCCGAGTTCACCAAGTACGCCGCCAACGCGATGTTGGCCACGCGCATCAGCTTCATGAACGAACTGGCGCTGCTGGCCGAGAAGGTGGGGGCCGACATCGAGATGGTGCGCAGGGGCATCGGCAGTGATCCGCGCATCGGCACGCACTTCCTCTACCCCGGCACGGGCTATGGCGGCAGTTGCTTTCCCAAGGACGTGAAGGCGTTGGTGCACACGGGCAAGGACTGCGGCGTCCGGCTGGGCGTGCTGGAAGCCGTGGAAGCGGCCAACAACCGCCAGAAGCATGTGCTGGTGGACAAGGTGACGGCGCGCTATGGGCAGGACTTGAAGGGGCGCTGCTTTGCGTTGTGGGGCCTGGCCTTCAAGCCCAACACCGACGACATGCGCGACGCACCCAGCCGCACCGTGGTGGCCGAGCTGACGGCGCGTGGCGCGGTGGTGCAGGCCTACGACCCGGTGGCGATGGACGAGGCCCGGCGCGTGATGCCTGACATGCCCGGGCTGCGCTACGCCAGCGGCTGGATGCCGGCGCTGGAAGGTGCGGATGCGCTGCTGGTGGTGACCGAGTGGAAGGAAATCCGCAACCCCGACTTCGATGCCATCAGGCTGGCGCTGAAGGAGCCGGTGATCTTTGACGGCCGCAACCTGTACGAGCCTGCCTTGATGAAGAGTCTGGGCATTCACTACAGCGGCGTCGGGCGGGGCGAGGCGGTTTGACCGGGCTCTCTATGCCTACCGCAATGACAACTGCATGGGCCGAATGCTTGCCGCACACGGCCGCGGTCTTTGAGCCGCCATCGCGACAGGACGCCAGGGCCTGAGGTGAACAACGCAGCGAGCGGCCTGTCTCTCTTACCCGGCAACGGCCCAACTTTGACGGGGATTCATCATGATGACATGATGATTCGATGAGAACCACCATCGATCTCCCCGACGACTTGCACCAGGCGGTCACCTCAATCGCGGCGCACGGTCGTCGCAGCATGAACCAGACCGCCGTCGAGCTGATCCACCGCAGGCTGGCACCACCTTCTGGTCCTCTGGGCGCTGGGGCGCTTCCGGCGCATCGGCTTGACCAAGACACGGGCCTGCCGGTGATTCGCTCGCCGCGCCTAGTTACCGTCGAGGACGTACGGGCGCTGGAAGACGAGTGACAGCGACCGCAGCGCACGACGCGGCGGGCCCCGTGCACCTGCTGGCCAGCAATGTCCCGTATGCCCTGATCGACGAAGCCCATGTGCATCACACTGCTGCGCGGCGTTGGTTCATTGGCCTTCATGGTGGCTTCGCCGCCTGCCCCATCACCCAGGGTACTTTGCTGCGTCTCTCGCCGCGCTGGCCCGGCACTACAAGGGCAAGCTGACCAGCCTTGACAAGGGGCCGGTGGCGCTGCATCCGGATGTGGGGTTTGGGCTTGAGGTGTGAAAGGATGGCTCGAGCAAGACCTGGCTCCATCGCGGATGGTCGATGCCTCGATGCCAGCTTGGTGACTTGATGCGATAGTGGATCGGCCCGCGTGACGCCCGGCCCCTGATTGCCTCGCCAGTTTCGAGAACGGCGAGTCCACCCAACACCCAAGGTATGCTGCCCCATGCCCGAGAGCCCCTTGCACTTCACCCACCACGGCGCCGTCAACGGCGTCACCGGTTCGTGCCACCAGCTGCACCTGCCGGGTGGTGCATCGGTGCTGGTGGATTGCGGGCTGTTCCAGGGCGCCGAGACTTCGGCCGACGGGTTGGCGGGGGCGGGGCGGCTGGAGATCGGGTTCTCGCTGGCCGGGGTGTGCGCGCTGTTGGTCACCCATGTCCACATCGATCACGTCGGGCGGCTGCCCTACCTGATGGCGGCCGGCTTCAAGGGGCCGATCTTCTGCACGCCGGCATCGGCGCTGCTGCTGCCGATGGTCATCCACGACGCGTTGAAGGTGGGCTTCACGCGGGACGAGGCGCTGATCGGCCGCGTCATCGCCCAGCTGCAGCGGCAGATCGTGGCCGTGCCCTACAAGTCGTGGCAGACTGTGCTGCGCATAGCCCCCGGTTCACCCGGGCTGAAGTTGCGCCTTCAGCCGGCGGGGCACATCCTGGGCTCGGCCTATGTGGAGCTGGATGTGCAGCTGGCCAGCGGCAGCGGGGCGGGCAGCCGCCGGCGCGTGGTGTTCTCGGGCGACCTGGGCGCCCCGTACACGCCGCTGCTGCCGGCGCCGCGCCCGCCCATGCAGGCCGACGTGGTGGTGCTGGAGAGCACCTACGGCGACCGTTTGCACGAAGCCCGGCGCACCCGGCGCCAACGACTGCAGGCCGTCTGCGAGCACGCCTTTGCCAACCGCGGCACGCTGCTGGTGCCGGCCTTCAGCATTGGCCGCACGCAAGAGCTGCTGTACGAACTGGAAGAGATCATCCACCGCAACCGGCAACGCCCGGCCGCCGCCGACGTGCCCTGGGGTGAGGTGGACGTGATCGTCGATTCGCCGCTGGCCGCCGACTTCACGGCTGGCTACGTGCAGCTCAAGGCGCACTGGGACGCCGAGGCGCGGCGCAAGCTGACGGCCGGGCGGCACCCGCTGGCTTTCGAGCACCTGACCACCGTCGGCGACCATGCGGCGCACCTGCGCATGGTGCAGGCGCTGGCGGGCAGCGCACGGCCGGCCATCGTCATCGCGGCCAGCGGCATGTGCAGCGGCGGGCGCATCGTCAACTACCTGAAGGCCATGCTGGGCGATGCGCGGCACGACGTGCTGTTCTGCGGTTACCAGGCCGCCGGCACGCCCGGCCGGGCCATCCAGCAGTACGGCCCAGACGGTGGTTATGTCGATCTTGATGGCCAGCGCATTGCCATCCGCGCCGGCATCCACACGCTGGGCGGGTTCTCGGCGCATGCCGACCAGAAGGACCTGCTCAACTTCATCGGCCGCATGCGCACCCTGCCGGGCCAGGTGCGGCTGGTGCATGGTGACGACGCCGCCAAGCGCACGCTGGCGGCAGAGCTGCGAAGGCGGCATGCCGGGCTGGAGGTGGTGGTGCCTTGAGGGGTCTTCGCCAGGATCGGTCGAGAGCAGACAAGGCCGCAGCCCGGAATCCTTCACGAGGTGAGGATCGACGCAGGCTGGCGGGCCGTGCAGCAACAGAACTTCAGGCTAGAGTTCGCGTCGGCCGAACCTGGCCAGAGTCCTTCAAGTGCCTCAACATCAGATGCAAGATGCTCCCGCCCGGGCGTCACCCGCCCATAGCCCGATGTCCCAGTGGCCCGTCCGCAACGGTGAACTGGTCGTCGGCGGCCAACAGCTGAGCCAACTGGCGGCACGCGTCGGCCAGACGCCGTTTTATGCCTATGACCGCGGCCTGCTGCGCCAGCGGGTGGGGATGCTGCGTGCCGCGTTGCCGGCTGGCATCAAGCTGCACTACGCGATGAAGGCCAATCCCATGCCCGCCGTGGTCGGGCTGATGGCAGGGCTGGTCGATGGTATCGACGTGGCATCGGCCGGGGAACTGAAGGTGGCACTGGACGCCGGGGCCGACCCGGCAGAGATCAGCTTTGCCGGGCCTGGCAAGCGCGATGTCGAACTGCGCCAGGCCGTGGCCGCCGGCGTGCTGGTGAACGTCGAGTCGAAGCGTGAACTGCCGGTACTGGCCGCGGCCTCGCAGGCGATGGGCCTGCCGGCGCGGGTGGCCTTGCGTGTCAACCCCGACTTTGAGCTCAAGGGCTCTGGCATGAAGATGGGGGGCGGGCCCAAGCAGTTTGGCATCGACGTCGAACAGGTGCCCGACGCGCTGCATCAGATCGCGGGGCTGGGCCTGGCCTTCGAAGGTTACCACCTGTTTGCCGGCTCGCAGAACCTGAAGGCCGATTCGATCTGTGAAGCCCAGTGCCAGAGCTATGAACTGGCGCTGCGCTTGGCCGAGCATGCGCCGACGTCGGTGAAGTTCCTCAACCTGGGCGGCGGCTTCGGCATCCCCTACTTCCCGGGCGAGCAGCGGCTGGACCTGGCGCCCATTGGCGCCAACCTGGCGGCGTTGGTCGCGCGTGCCGCGGTGGAGATGCCACAAGCGCGCATCGTCATCGAACTGGGCCGCTACTTCGTCGGTGAAGCCGGCGTCTACGTAACGCAGGTGGTCGATCGCAAGGTTTCGCGCGGGCAGGTGTTTCTGGTCTGCGATGGTGGTTTGAACCACCACCTGGCGGCGTCGGGCAACTTTGGCCAGGTGGTGCGCAAGAACTACCCGGTGACGGTTGGCAACCGGGTCATCGCGCCGCGCGAAGTTGCCTCAGCGGTGGGCCCCTTGTGCACGCCGCTCGACTTGCTGGCGGACCGCATGGACCTGCCTCAGGCCGAGGTGGGCGATCTGGTGGTGGTGTTCCAGTCTGGTGCCTATGGTGCCAGCGCCAGTCCGCAGCCGTTCCTGGGGCACCCGGCGGTCGTCGAGGTGTTGGTCTAGGGTTCAGGCAACTCTTTTCAGGCGTCGACGCGTCGCTGCCATGCCCAGGAGGGCCAAGCCAGCAAGTGCAATTGAAGCCGGCTCGGAAACTGGCTGAACATCGCGGCATGTCTGCCCAGGAATACAGGCTTGAGCGAGGAAGAGATCATTCGCCGTTGCGAAACGCGAGTCGGTGCCGGGCGGGTTGGCTGCGGTGATCGACAACGACACGATGTTGCCGGTTGACACGAAGCCGATGAACAGCAGGCCGTTTGCCGGTGAATGCGTGAACGACTGGGTGCTGCCAAGGTCATCGTCCACCACCACGGTCACGTCGCCGGTGGCGAAAAAGCCGTCGAAATCCGTCGCGCCGAAATAGCCTCCGATGGCACCAACACCTGCGGGAAAGGTGCTGAAAGTGAGGGTGTCCGTAACGGCAAGGACCGACAGCCAACGGTCTGCGTTGCTCGGACCGACGCTGTACAGGCCTCCACTGGACGACGCTTCGTACGAATAAGTGCCCGCGGTTCGCGATTGAGGCGATGTCACCGAACCGTTGGAAGCCTGGAGGCTGTTGAAGTCGTCAAGCCCCGCGTTCTGGATCGCGCCCTGAAAGCCAGCCAAGCTGTTGTACGAGGTCAATGCAGCGTGGGCTGGCCCATTGACGACGGCCGCACCGACGGCCAGCGTGGCGACCTGTTTCAAGACCTTCGTCCACATATGCATTTACTCCGTTGGCTACGAAAGATATCTCGCCGGCCTGTCCGGCGACAGTTCAAGGTCTTTGGTGCCCGCCAAGCCTGAAGGCAAGTGCTGGACCAATCAGGAGACGACCGACGACGGCGAACTACCAGGTCGGGAGGTGCTCAGAATCGATGGCCCTCGTCGGTCAATGTGTCAAACGCAACGACACGCCATGTGTCATTGCGCGTCAGGGGTACGACCCGCAAGGCGAAGTCGTTCCCACGATAATGTAAGCGCGAACATGCTCAACCTTCGCCAGGCCGGCAGTGCAGAACGAGTAAACACTGCTGCCCGGCGTGTTCGTCACAGGGCCGAACATTACCCAGGTGAAGCCAACCGTAGGGCTGTAGCGGTGCACGATCGTGTTCGGATCATCTCGAGAAGCACCGGCCCGAGCCTCCCAGGTTCCGACCTTTTCTCGCGGGTCGACGGGATGCCCCGCACCGAGCTTGTAGTCAACAAGATCGCCGCCACTGACATGCGCTTCCTGGAAGCGGTCGCTGGCACTTCCGGGGTAACCCGGGCCTGGGCGGCCACACACCGTGTTGCCGGTCACCAGGGCATTGATCTGTGCGACGGTCAGCGGTGTGCCCGTGCAGCCCTGCGCCAGTACCGGAGCGGAAGCCGCCGCCGACAAAAGCAGCGCGGCAACTTGAACAAGTCTCATGGGTGAAATCCTCGCTCGAAACACGTCGGGGCGGACAATGTGTGCCCGATGGGCCGAGGTTAGCGTTCGGCTGCATTTGCAACAAGGGCTCGACCGGCTCCTCGGCACGCGCCCGGGCGTTCGACCCCACGATTCGGGGGGTGATTCTTGCCGATTGTGACGAGATCAAGTGGGAATTTCGGACTGCCATGGCTGGCCTACGCAGCCTTCGTCATCTACGGCAGCCTCGTCCCCCTCGACTATCGCCCGCTGCCGCTCGAAGAAGCCCTCCGCCGCTTCGGCGCCACGCCCTTCCTTACCCTTGGCGCCGAATCCCGCGCCGACTGGATCGCCAATGGTGTTCTCTACTTCCCGCTTGGTGCGCTGACGGCATCAGCGCTGTCGGGCTGGCTGCCGCGCCTGCGCATCGTTGCAATGGCGCTGGCCTGGGCCTCCTGCGCCGCGCTGGCGGTGGGGGTGGAGTTCGCGCAGTTGCATTTTCCTCCGCGGACGGTGTCGCTCAACGATCTGATGGCCGAGGGCATTGGTGCGGCGCTGGGCGTGATGGCTGCACCACGGCTGGTGCAATGGGGCCGGCGGCTGCTCCATGTAATTCAGGTGCGGCCGGGTCAGTCGGCTCGACTGTTGGGACGGGCCTGGCTGCTGGGGCTGGTGGTGCTGGCGCTGTTTCCGTTCGACTTCGTCCTTTCGGCAGCGGAATGGGCGCAGCGGCTGGCGTCGGACAACGTGGCGTGGTGGTGGGTGCCCGACGCGCGCGGCACGACGCTCGGGCTGCTGCGTTGGGCGGTCGAGGCGGCGCTCGTGGTGCCGTTGGGCGTGGCTTGGGCATGGGGTGGGCGTGGCGGCGTGCAGCCTGCGGCGACAAAGGCGATGCTGGCAGGCTTGGTGTTGGGCGCGCTGATCGAGTTGGCGCAGCTGCTGCTGGTGTCGGGCGTGGCCCAGGGCTCCTCGGTGCTGGGCCGTGGCCT
>DAORNK010000004.1:0-6254 GCA_035440985.1 Rubrivivax sp.
CGCGCATCGGCTTCGGCCTGGGACAGCTGGGCGCGCAGTTGGGCCACCGTGGCCTGGGCGCCGCGCAGCTGGGCTTCAGCCACCGCCAGGCTGGCCTTCAGGCCGCTGTCGTCCAGCCGCGCCAGCACCTGGCCCTTCTTGACGCGAAAGCCCTCGTCGATCAGCACCTGCGTCAAGGTGCCGGTGATCTGGGACGACACGGTGGCCGCGCGCCGCGCGGTGACGTAACCCGTGGCCTGCAACACCGCATCGGCATTGGCGCCTGTCCCGTTGGCGCGCACGGCGACGGTCCGCACCACCACCGGCTGGTGGCCGCCCAAGTACCACCAGGCGCCTGCACCGGCCAGGGCCAGCAGCAGCAAGGCAGCCGTCAGGCCCCAGATCCAGCGCGGGGTGCCCCCGTCGTGGTCCTCCCGGTGCGTGCCGTCGATGCGCAACTCCTTCAGCAATCCGGTATCGATGATGGGCTCCCTTCCGCCGTGCCCGGCAGCGTGGGCGGCTGCTCGAGGCCCGCATGCTAGCCGGGGCGCGCCACGGCCGCACAATCGGCCGATCCCTGCAACCGGAGCCCCAGCATGGCCTGGCACACCCTTTGCCGTTCGGACGAACTGCCCGTCGGCGAGATGAGGTCCTTCACCGTCGACAAGCACAAGATCGTTCTATACCACCTCAGCGATGGCTTTTTCGCGACACAGGCAAGCTGCACGCACACCTTCGCCCCGCTGGCGCGCGGCAAGCTGCTGGAGGACTGCAAGGTGCAGTGCCCGCTGCACCGCGCGCGTTTCGACATCCGCACCGGCGCGGTGCTGGACTGGGCCAACTTCCCACCCGGCATCCAGCTGCTCAACGTGGTGCGCGGCGAAAAGGCGCTGCAGACCTACAAGGTCGGCGTGAAGGCCGGGCAGGTGCGGGTCGAGGTGTCGGCTGGCTGAACCTCGTGACTCCAAAGTGCTGCGGTCACGGCAACCGGTTTCTCTTGGCACATTGATCTCGTAGGACATATGTGAAAAGAGCCCGCCATCGGCGGGCTCTTCAGATCAGCGCTGACGCAGCTCAGCGGGTGCTGGCGATGGCGCTGGCCTGGTTGGACTGACACAACTCATGGGCGTTGGCCGCGGTCGGGCGCACGACGTAGTAGTAACGCGTCCCGTTGACGGCATTGGAGTCCAGGTAGGTGGCGTAGGTCGACGCCGTCGTGGCGATCTTGAGATACGGGCCACCGCTGACCGTGCCCCGGTAGACGTTGTATCCGGCCGCCCCGGCCTTGGCGGCCCAGGTCAGCTGGATCTTGCCGGCTTTCGGCCGCGCTGCCAGGTCGGCGATGCAGGCACAGGCCGGATCGGTGGCCGCCAGGACCCTGACCTGCGCGCCGGCCACGCTGCTCAGGTTGCCCATGCCACTGGCCGGGAACGAGAGCGCCGTGTTGTCGGTCACCTTCAGCTGCACCAGATAGCTGCCAGCCGACTTGCCACCGAAGTACGCGGTGACGTCAGGCTGTGCCCCGGGGGTCGCGAAGGCGTTGCTGCCATCCAGATCCCACAGATAGCTGGTGATCAGGTCGCCCGGGAAGCCCGGCCCCTGGCTCTGCCCCTGGTCGGGGTTCACGGACGCGGTGCCATCGAGGAACCACGGCTTCTGGGCAGGGCAGAAGTTGTACGGCCCGCCCGCGTTGGCCGTGGGCGCCAGCGGCGGGATGCTGACCACCACGGTGGCCGTCGTCGTGTTCACCTTGGCGGGCGAGCTGTTGTCGGCGACCCGCAGCGTGACCGGATAGCTGCCCAGCGCGGCAAAGGACGTGGTCACGACGACACCGGAGCGGTCGTAGACACCGTCGTTGTTCAGGTCCCATTCCCACTGCAGGATGGCCTTGGCGCTGTCCTGGTGGAACGAGGCGCTGCCGTCCAGCGTCACGGTCTGTCCCACCACCGCCGGGTTGGGGGTCACCTTGGCCACGGCAACCGGCACGCCCGATTCATAGACCGTCCGGTTGAGCATCATGATCGCCCAGGCGGAGCTGAAGACGGTGTGATAGCCGTAGTCGTTGCGCAGCGGCCAGCTGCCATTGGCGTTCTGGTCGTTGACCAGGGTACGGGCGACGCCGTCGCAGGCGTCACCCTGGCTGGATTGGGCGGCGTACCAGTCGATCGGGTTCGCCCCTGCGACACCCGGTGGCCGGTTGGTCAGGAACCGCAAGCCCCCGCCTGGTGACAGCAGCATCGACTTGGTGAACGAGAACAGCCCGTAGTAGTAGCGCTTGAGGTTCGCCGTGGAACTCGGGCTGGCACTGCAGAAGTTGTTGCGGATGAAGTTCTCGGTGCGGTCCCAGCGCGCGTCGCCGCGGCCGATGCCGTCGTTCACCATCTGCACCATCCCGGCGGGCGTGGTCCCGTAAGGCCCCCAGGGGAAATAGCAGTAGTTGTTCGTGTAGGCGAAGGCACCGTCGTAACCGGCGCCGCAGTTGGCCGTGGTGGCCTGGGTGTTGTTCAACGAGGTGATGTTTGCGGTCTTGACCCAGGCAGGCACCACCACCGTGCCGCCCCAGTCTGCGGCCGCCATCATGCCGATCGTGGCCCACTGGTTGACCGAGTTGTCGGAGCTTCCGCTCAGCCAGTCGTAGCCCCAGCCTCCCATCCACACGCCGGCATTGGTCTGGCCGTAGGCATAACCATCGACCATGTCCTGGACGATGTCCTTGTACCTTCGTCCGATGACGTTCCCGGGGCCGGTCGAGGTGATCGCATCCGGGGTCCCGCTGGCCACGATGGCAGTCATGTAGATGCCGCTGGCGTAGGTATAGGAACCGTCGGCGTTCGCGTAGATGGCGATGCCATTGGCATTGCTGTCAGGGTTGACGGTGCCGATGGGCGCAGGGTACGTCTTGCTCATCGGGATGTTGCTGACGGACAGCAGCGAGAACAGGCGCTTCATGCCGCGGCGCACGGTGTCGGTGTAGGGGTTCGCGTCCGCGCCGGTCTCCAGGTGCCCGTTGACGAAGAACGCGTTGAGGTTCGACGGCGTCTCGGCGTTGTAGCTCGTCGCCCAGTAACCCTGGTCCGTCAGGTACGGCGTCATGCTCTTGTGCAGGTACCACAGGCCCTCGTCGATGGCGACGTTGACTTCCGCCTGCAGCGTCTTGGCCACGAGTTCGACGTAGTACTGCTGGCTGGCCGACTCGTTGGTCGACGTATTGGTCACCGTCAACGTGGCGGTGACGATCCGGTTGGCGCCGGTATAGGTGTGCGTGGCTTCGACGGCCCGGCCATTGGTGACCACACCCACCTTGTCCGCCGAACCATCACCGGGGTTCCAGCGGTACTGGATGTTGCCGCCCGCCAGGTCGGAGGTGCCCTTCAGCGTGATCTGCTTGCCGGACCAGCTGGTATGCGGAATCACCGGGTTGCTGGCCACCCAGGGAACGGTCTTCACCACCGGTGGAGCGGCGAAGCTGCCGAGCGACATCGCGGCGGCGACTGCCAGGATGGCAAATCTCCCCGCGGCGACATGGATGCTGACACTCATAGGATGCTCCTCACTCAAGTAAGGGCCATGCGCGTCATGCAGCACCGGCAGCGCACACCGGACGCGGAGGTCCGGCTCCTGTCATGCACGACGTGCTGGCCAGAACGGGGTTCATGAAAGCCTGGACGTTCAGGTGCGGCTCGGGCGGCGGCACATCAGCGCGGCGCCGAGCAAGCCCAGCCCGACCAGCGCCAGGCTCGAAGGCTCCGGCGCGTTGCCGCCGGAGTCGATGCGCAACGAACTCCAGAAATAGAGGCTGGCCTGGCTGTCCGGATCGGTCTGGGTCAGGTAGAAGCTGGCATTCGCCGGCAGCACATCCGAGATCCAGAAGCGCAACGCTGCCGTCTCCCCCTGGGCCAAGGCAAAGGACCAGGCCTGGGCCATCGAGACATCATCCGGGCCTGTGCTCGGAACACCATTCGTGCCGTCCAACGCACCCGTCTTGAAGTTCGTCCAGATATCGCCGAAGACGAAGCCCGGTTCGTCGATCTCCCAGCTCTGTCCCGCCAAGGCGCCACCCGATGTGGCGCCGTGCTCGTTGAAGAACGTATTGGTCGTTTCATCGATCTCGTGGTCGACGAAGAGGCCAACGTAATGAGGGCCGACTCCGCCCAGGCTCACGGTGATCGTGCCCAGGCCAGTCCCCGTGTCGAACCCCGCGATGCTGACCCCTGCGGGTGAAGCCTGGCTCGTCACCACGCCGTCGATGTTGAACGCGAAGTCGAAGAGACTGACCTCTCCTGCCTGCACCTGAATGGCCGTCACGAGGCCCAGAGCCCCGGCCAGGATGGATCGCTGCAAACCTTTCATGGCATGCCTTTCGTGGGGATGGAAGGGGAGGGACGGATCGAGCGTCGCAACTGGACGGCTCGTCTGGGCTGAGGCCTCTCCATCCGCGGCGGATGGGGCCGGGTGCGGTCTCGCGAATGCTCGACGCCACATGTGCCAACTCGTCCTGATCGCCCTTGGAGCAAGCAAAAACCACGCCGTCAACAGGTTCTTTTGACGCAGCAAGGACTTGCGTGCCTGCGCCCGATCCAGGCGCACGCAACTGTCAGCTATCTCGACACTTTCAGCGAGGAACCGCCGGCCAGCTGCAGGGTCAGCCGCCGGTCGAAACGACGGTCAGCCCAGCCCCGCCGCAGACTGCACCTGTGCCGCCGGCACGCCCAGCTTCGTTCCGGCCTCCAGGATCTCGCGCCAGGTGGCCTCGTCCACCGGCACGCCGTCACGGCCACGCTGCGCTTTGGCGGCGCGTTCGGCATCGCCAGCCATCTGCACGGCGCCGTAGCCTTCGCGCGGCGCGCTGGCCTTGACCCAGTCGATGAAGGCCAGTGCCTCGCTTTCGAACTGCGCGCGCTGGCCCAGCGCATCCGGGTCCACCAGCACGCTGAACATGCCGTTGAGGATGCGCATCTTGTCGGTCTCGCGCACGCGCTGCGTCATGCCCGAGGCCAGCGCCCCGCCCAGCAGTTCGCACATCGCGGCCAGTCCGTAGCCCTTGTGGCCGCCGAAGGTCAGCAGCGCGCCATGCGGCGGCAGGATCATGCAGCGCGGGTCCTGCGTCGGCTGGCCGCGGTCGTCGATCAGGCAGCCCGGCGGCACCGTCTCGCCCTTGTTGAAGGCCACGCGCGTCTTGCCCTGGGCGATGACACTGGTGGCGAAGTCCAGGATCACCGGCGGCCGCCCCGGCAGCGGCACGCCGGCGCAGAAGGGGTTGGTGCCGAAGCGCGCGTCGGCACCGCCGTAGGGCGCGACGAAGGGCCGCGAGATGACGTTGACGAAGTGCATCGACACCAGGCCCGCTTCGGCCGCCTGCTCGGCCCAGGCGCCGATGCGCCCGAGGTGGTGCGAATTGCCCAGCGCGACGATGCAGCTGCCGTGCTGCCTGGCCCGTGCGATGCCCAGGGCCATCGCCTGCTGGCCGATGACCTGGCCGAAGCCCGCGTTGCCGTCCAGCCGCAGCAGCGCACCGGCATCCAGCGTGACGCTCATCTGCGCGTTGGGCTTGAGATTGCCTTCCAGGTAGGCCAGCGCATAGCGCGGCAGCATGCCGATGCCGTGCGAGTCGTGGCCGGTCAGGTTGGCCTCGATCAGGTTGCCTACCACGGCCTGCACCTCTTCTTCGCGGCTGCCGAAGCCGCGGGCCACGAGACACATGGCCGCATGCAGGGGTTGCAGGGCGATGAGGTGGGTGTCGCTCATAAGTGCCTCCCGGGCGGGTGATCGTTGTGGTCCCCGATGCTAGGCGCAATGGGTGTCACCGTTGCCGCCCAGCATCGGCTCTTGCTCGGCCGCAGTCTTTCTGCCATCTTCGAGGGCTGCCAGCCGGACCTGAACGGCGAACCGGACCGTGGACATCGTCGCCAGCTTGATCAGACGCCAACGGCGCTCGGCCCGCGCCCGGCCGATGGCCCCTGACTTGTGGTGGAGCCTGCCGCCGGACGAACTGCTGGCGGCCATGCAGGCTGGCAGCAGCGGGCTGTCGCGGCGCGAAGCAGGCGCCCGCCTGCGACAGCTCGGCCCCGCTGGTCTGGCCGCCACGCGGCAGGCCACGGCCCTGCGCCTGTTCGCGCGCCAGTTCGGCAACCCGCTGGTGCTGATCCTCGTGGCGGCATCGCTGATCTCGGTGTTCGCCGGCGAGTGGGTGGACGCGGCCGTGGTGCTGGCCATCGTGCTGGGCAGCACGGTGCTGGGCTTCGTGCAGGAGTACATGGCCGGCAGCGCCATCGAGA
>DAORNK010000004.1:6278-11435 GCA_035440985.1 Rubrivivax sp.
GTCACCGTCCATTCGACCCTGCTGCGCGACGGCGAGCCCAGGACCCTGCCTTCGAGCCGTGTCGTTCCGGGCGATGTGGTGCTGCTGTCCGCTGGCAGCCTGATCCCGGCCGACGGCGTGGTGCTGGAGTCCAAGGACTGCTTCGTCAACCAGGCGGTGCTCACGGGCGAGACCTTCCCGGTCGAAAAGGCAGCCGGTGTGGCCGCCGCGGCGGCCAGCCTGGCCGGGCGCGGCAACTGCGTGTTCATGGGCACCAGCGTGAGCAGCGGCACGGCGCGCATGCTCGTCGTGCAAACCGGCCGGGACACGGCCTTCGGGCAGATCGCGGGCAAGCTCGCGCTGCGGCCCCCGTTGACCGAGTTCGAACGCGGGATCCAGCGCTTCGGTTGCCTGCTCACGCGCATCATGCTGGTGATGGTGGTGGCCGTGCTGGCCGTCAACATCCTGCGCGCCAGACCACCCATCGATTCGCTGCTGTTCGCCCTGGCCCTGGCGGTCGGGCTCACGCCGGAGCTGCTACCGGCCATCGTCAGCATCACCCTCTCGCACGGTGCCCAGCGCATGGCCCGGCTGGGTGTCATCGTGCGCCGGCTGAACTCGATCGAGAACCTGGGCAGCATGGACGTGCTGTGCACCGACAAGACCGGCACGCTCACGCAGGACAAGATTTTCCTGGAGCGCCACACTGACGTGTTCGGCACGCTGACGATGGGCATGGTCGCACTCGACCGCGCCGTCGACCTGGCCGGCCAGCCCAGCGCCGAGGTGCTGCGCCTGGCGGCCACCAATGCCCACTGGCAGGCTGGGCTGGCCAACCCGCTGGACGAGGCCCTGGTCGCGGCGGCCCGCACCGCCGGCCTGGACCTGGGTGCGGTGCACAAGGTCGACGAGATTCCCTACGACTTCGTGCGCAAGCGCCTGTCCGTGGTGGCGGCCGATGCGGCAGGCCGCTGCACGCTGATCACCAAGGGCGCGCTGGACCCGGTGCTGGCGGTGTGCACGACCGCCGGTGCCGCCCAGGCACCGCTGGACGCCGCGATGCGCCAGCGCATCGATGACCTGGTCCAGGCCTGGAGCCACCAGGGTTGCCGCGTGCTGGGTGTGGCCACCGCGCCCGTGGCGCCGCGCCACGGGCCCTACACGCGGGCCGACGAGCAGGGCTTGAACTTCGTCGGCTTCCTGCTCTTCCTGGACCCGCCCAGGCCCGATGCACGTCAGACACTGGGCGACCTGGCGCGGCGCGGCGTGCAGGTCAAGATCATCACCGGCGACAACGCCCGGGTCGCGCGCCACGTGGCGCAGACGGTCGGGCTGGCCGACCCGGCCCTGATCACCGGCCGCGAGCTCGACGAGATGGGCGACGAAGCCCTGATGCACACCGCCAGGCACACCGGCGTCTTCGCGGAGGTCGACCCGAAACAGAAGGAACGCATCATCCTGGCGCTGCGCAAGACCGGCCACGTGGTCGGCTACATGGGCGATGGCATCAACGACGCGCTGGCCCTGCACGCCGCCGACGTGGGCATCTCGGTGGACACCGCGGTGGACGTGGCCAAGGAGGCAGCGGACTTCGTGCTGCTGCGCAAGGATCTGGGCATCCTGCGGCTGGGCATCGACGAGGGCCGCAAGACCTTCGCCAACACCCTCAAGTACATCCTCACCACCATCAGCGCCAACTTCGGCAACATGGTCAGCATGGCCGTGGCATCGGTGTTCCTGCCCTTCCTGCCGCTGCTCGCGTCGCAGATCCTGCTCAACAATTTCCTGTCCGACATCCCGGCCGCGACCATTGCCGGCGACCGGGTGGACCCGGAAATGGTCGCCACACCACGCCGCTGGGATACGGCGTTCATCCGCGACTACATGCTGCGCTTCGGCCTGCTCAGTTCGGTCTTCGACCTGTTGACCTTCGGGACGCTGCTGTGGGTGTTCCAGGCGGCACCGCAAGCCTTTCGCACCGGCTGGTTCATCGAATCGCTGCTGACCGAACTGGCCGTCGCGCTGGTGGTGCGCACGCAGCGCCCATGCCATCGCAGCCGGCCCGGCAATGGGCTTCTCATCACCACGGCGCTGGTGATGGCGGCGGCGCTGGCGCTGCCCTACCTGCCGATCGGCGCGCTGCTGGGCTTCGTGCCGCTGCCCGCACCGCTGATGTTCGCCCTGATCGCGCTGACGGCGGTCTACGTGGTCGCGGTCGAAGTGGCGAAGAAGTCGTTCTACGCACGCGCGGCCAACGGCGCGGGGCCGACGCCCGAGGCTGGCCGCGCGGGACGGAGCTTGTGAAGATATGAGTCAACGCATGACCTGGGCTCTGGCCCTTGCCTTCCTGGCGCTGGCCTTGCTGGCAGCGGGGCTGATGATTCACGCGCGCTTCGAGCATGATCTGGCACTGGCCATCGAACGCAGCACGCTGGGCAGCAGGCTCGCGGACACACGCTGCGGCGCCATCGAATACCAGATAGCCGGCACCGGCACGCCCTTGCTGATGGTGCACGGCAGCGGCGGTGGCCACGACCAGGGCATGGCCTTTGCGCGGCCGCTGACGCGGCACGGTGTACAGGTGATTGCCGTGTCGCGCTTCGGCTACCTGCGCACACCGCGGCCCGCCGATGGGTCGCCCCAGGCCCAGGCCGACGCACATGTCTGCCTGCTCGATGCGTTGGGCGTAGCCAAGGCCACGGTCGTCGGTGTCTCGGCCGGGGGCGCTTCGGCGCTGCAGATGGCGATCCGGCACCCCGATCGTGTCAGCGCGCTCGTGCTGGTGGTGCCGATCACCTACAAGCCGGGCGACGTGGCCGATTCCGCAGCGCCGGTGTCGGACGAAAAGGATGCCTGGCTGTTGCGCCTGCTGGGTTCGGACGCGCTGTTCTGGACTGCTTTGCAGCTGGCCCACGATCCGCTCATGCGCCACCTGCTGGCCACGCCGCCGGAACAGGTGGCCGCTGCCAGCGCGCCGGAGCGCGCGCGGGTGGAAGATCTGGCGGCGCGCATCCTGCCCGTGTCGCGCCGCGCCGTCGGCCTGCGCGACGACACACGCCTGGGCAAGAGCCTGGGCCCGGCGGCGCTGGAGTCCATCCGCGCACCGACCCTCGTGATCAGCGCGCGCGACGATGGCTTCGGCACCTACGCAGGCGCCCAGTACACCGCCAGCCGGATCGCGGGCGCCCGGTTCATCGGCTACGAGCAGGGTGGCCACCTGCTGGTCGGCCACGACGCCGCGGTGCGCACCGCGATCCTGCAGCTGCTGGGCGCGGGCCGCTGATGCGGCCGATCTGCCGTTCGCAATGAAGGAGGTACTCCGATGGTGTGGCTCAAGTGGATGCTGATCCTTGGCGCGGCCGGGGCTCTGGCGGCCTTGGTACTGACCCTGCTCGGGGCCGCACGCTGGAGGGCGGGCACGGGCGAGCTGAATGCGGGTCTCGAAGCCGCCCGGCAACCGCCCGCATCCACCCGCTACGACGCAGCGCGCGAACTCACCGGCCTGCCCGCACCGGTGCAGCGTTACTTCCGCGCTGTGCTGCGGGACGGGCAAGCGCTGGTGACGGCCGTGCAGATCGAACACCGCGGCAGCTTCAACCTGGGCACCCTGGATGCCGAGCGGTGGCGGCCGTTCACGTCGACGCAGCGGGTCACGACGCAGCGCCCCGGCTTCGTGTGGGACGGCCGCGTGGCCGTGGCGCCGGCGCTGGCCGTGCATGTGCACGACGCCTACATCGCCGGTGAAGGGCGGCTGCACGCGACGCTGCTCGGCCTCTTCAGCTTGACGAACCAGCGTGGCCGCAGCGCCGAACCCGGCGGCCTGGCGCAGGGTGAGTTCCTGCGCTACTGCGCCGAGACGGCCTGGTACCCCACGGCCCTGCTGCCCAGCCAGGGCGTGCGCTGGTCCGCGGTCGACGAACAAACCGCCCAGGCGACGATGACCGACGGGCCGATCAGCGCGACGCTGCTGTTCCGCTTCGATCCGGCCACCGGTTTCATCGAGTCGGTGCGCGCCGAAGCCCGCGGGCGCAGCGTCGGCGATGCCGTCGTGCCGACGCCGTGGGAGGGGCGCTGGTCGAACCACGCCGAACAGGCCGGCCTGCGTGTGCCGATGCGCGGCGAGGTGGCCTGGCTCACCCCGCAGGGCCGTCTGGCCTACTGGCGTGGCGAAGTGGCCAATGTGCGCTACGAGTTCGCGCCGTAGCGGCAGCGGTGAGGCACTTCAGCCCAGCTGCAGATGGGAGGCCTGGGCCCCCGCGGCGTCGGATGGCTGAGGCACGGCCCGCTCGACGCGATGGCCACCGCGCGCCTTGGCCGCATACAGCGCGGCGTCGGCCGCGCGCAGCAGGTCCGCGGCCACGGTGCCCGATTCGGGGGCACCGGCCAGGCCGACGGTGAAGGTCACGGGCTCCGGCAACATGCCGTTGCCCGGATCCTCGGCCACAGGGGCCTGTTCCAGCAGTTCCTCGAATCGCGCCTGCGCCTCGGCCGCGGTAGTGCCGACCAGCAGGCACAGGAACTCATCGCCGCCGTAGCGGCAGGCGAGGTCGCCCGAACGGATGCCGCGCAGCAGCGTCGCCGCCACCGCACGCAGCACGCGGTCACCCGTGTCGTGCCCGTAGTGGTCGTTGAAGCGCTTGAAGTGGTCGACATCGATGATGGCCACCGTCAGGGCCTGCCCGGAGCGCACGCAGCGCGCCAGCTCGCGCGGCAGCGTCTCGTCGAACAGCCGCCGGTTGGGCAGCCCGGTCAGCGCATCGTGCAGGGCCTGGTCGCGCAGGTTGTCGCGCAGCCGCAGGTTCGACAGGCCCAGCTTGATGACTTCGCCGAACAGTTCCCCCCGGCGCCGTGTTGCTTCGTCGAGCAGGTCGTCCCCGGTGCCAGGACCGCCGCCCAGGTGCAGCAAGCCCAGCAGCGGGCCCTCGACGGAAAGTGGCGTGCACAGCAGGCGGCCGGCGCCCTCACCGGGGTTGTGGCTGCAGTGCACGCCATGCCCCGGGGCCTGTTGGTGCGGGCCGCCGCGCCGGATGGCCCAGCAGGCCTGCCGCTCGTAGCGCGCCGGCACCCAGGCGGGCGTGCCCCAGGCCGCGACGCGGATCATCTCGTCCCCGCTGCCGGCAATCGACAGCCCGCCGGAGCTGCCGGCGAACAGACGCTCACCCACCGAGCGGATCACGT
>DAORNK010000004.1:11592-36924 GCA_035440985.1 Rubrivivax sp.
CGGTGACCATCGCCAGCGCGCCGGCGTATTGGCCGTCGGCGCCAACGATAGGGCAGCTGGCCACCTCGGCCCAGAGCTCGCGGCCGTCGGCGCGCCGAAAGCGCAGCTCGTGGCGCTCGCTGCCACCGCTGCGGCGGCCCAGCAGCTTCTGGGCGGCCAGCCGCTGGCCCTCTTCGTCCAGGAAGTCGAACAGCGAGCGTCCGTGCAACAGCGCCGCGGTGGTGCCCAGCATCTGGGCCATGGCCTCGTTGGCCAGCGTGGTGGAGCCTTGTGGATCGACTTGCCACACACCTTCGCCGGCCGTTTCGACGACGCGCCGGTGGCGCAACTCGCTGGCGGCCAGCGCCGATGCCGAGGCTTCGATGCTGGCCGCGCGCTCCTGGGCTTCGCGCTGGTAGCGCTCGAAGGCACGGGCGATTTCGCCGATCTCGTCGCCCCGGGCCAGTTCGGCATGTGCGGCCGGCGCATCGTCCAGCGGGCCAGGTCGGATGCGCCGCACGATGGCCATCAGCGGCCGCGTGAGCGTGGCGTGGAACCAGGCGCCCAGCACCAGTGTCACGGCCAGAATGCTCGCCACCGACACGGCGACGTCGCGCCACGCGCTGCGCAGAAAGCGCTGGACCCGCGGCCCGGCGGCGGTCACGACATGCAACTCGCCGACCCGCTGGGCGCTGGGTCCGTGGCTCAGCGGTAGACGGTGCTCCTGCGTAGGTGCGACGAAGCGAGCCCACCAGGCCCCGTCGTCGGCTGCGAGCTGTTCGTTGCGGCCTTGGGCCAGGATCTCGCCGAAGTCGTTGCGCAGCACGGCCTCACGTACCGGCGAGAAGGACAAGGCGCCCTTCACGACCACGGCCGCCGCCTGGGCGTTGAGGTGGTAGCCGGCCTGTGCCGCGGGCTCACCCAGCACGGCCAGCATCTGCTCGATGTTGCGCCGCTCCAGGGCTTCGGATTCGGAGAACTCGCGGCTGACCTCCAGCGCACTGAGAACGGCGGCCAGCGCCAGGCCGATCAGCGCCACGACGAGTGCCTGGCGCACCGCCAGTCGTCCTGCGACATGCGGCGCCTTCCAGGCCGGCGTGGCATTCACGGGCGCTGCCCCTTGGCCGGACGACGTTGCCACTGCTGCAGCGCTTCTTCGAGCAGGCGTGCGGCCAGCCCGCTGCGCTGCGCCGCCGCCAGCCGCATGTCCACGGCCGCCAGCAGCCCGGCGCAGGGGCTGCGGCGCGCAAAGCCATGGTGGATGAAACCCTCGTTGACCGGGTGCGGCAACGGCGCAATGCGCTCCGCCAGGCCGCCATGCAGAAGCTGCGCGCGGCCCGTGTAGAGACCCGTGACCACATAGTCGATGCGCCCGGCAGCCAGCTTGTTGAAGTTGATCTCCAGGCTGTCGGCGTCTTCCAGCGTCAGCTGTTGCCGCGCGAAGCGATCGAACTCGTCACCGAAACGGTCGCCCGCGGTGCGGCCGCCCCGCTTGCCCACCAGATCGGCCGGGGTGTCGAACTTCAGGGGCCGACTGCGAGAGGCGAACACCGCCATCGGGTTGGGAAACGAGGGCGAACGCGTGAATTCCAGGTAGGCCTCGCGCTCGGGCGTGGGCTTGAGGCTGACGACGAGGTCGATCTCGCCGAATTCAGCCGACTTGAGCACGCGCGGCCAGGGGCCGACGAAGCGCGCCTCCCAGCGCACACCCAGTTCGTCGAGGATGCGGCCGGTCAACTCCACACTGGCCCCGACGATGCGTTCGCCTTCGGCCCAGTGGTAGGGCGGATAGTCCGGGTTGGCCGAGAAAACCACCCGCGTGCACTGCGCCGCGGCCGGCGCGGCCAGCGCCGCCATCAACACCAGCGTGAAGTGCCACTGCCCCAGAAGCATCACGGTCTCCTCAGGTGTGCGCGAAACGCTGATCGATTATCGGCGCGCCACCGCCGACAAAGGCCAGAAATGGCGGCAGAACCGGGCCTTGATCGGCCAATGCCCGGCCTGAGATCGGCCGTCTGCCGGGCGACTCAGAGCCAGGCCCAGAGCCGGCTCAGCCAGCGGGGCGGGACAAAACGCGAAGGGCGGTAGGTGTAGCGAAGCTCGGGGTGACGCATGGGTTTCTCCGGTTGGGAAGCGGCGACTGTACAAAATCACAGTACTTGCCGCAAGCCATGACCGGCACCCCCCGCCGGCCGGTGCACCCCAATCCGGTCCGGCGGTCCTCGGGGTCATTATCGATTCAGGTCATCGAGGTAATGTCGGCCATGAATACGAATAACTTCCTGAATATGTTGACGTGACCAATCTGCAATTCGAGATATTCAACGGCTTGAATTCCTGTGCCTGCTGGTGAAGCGGGTCGGCGGCCCTTGCACGGCGCGCGAAATCCGGGGTGCGGAAGTCAGGAATATGCAAGGAATGGGGTCGTTTCAGATGCCTTGACCTTGATCAACGGCATCGAATCCCGCGCTTACCAGAATGCATCCCGAATTTGCCTGAATTCGTGCATTTCCTTTATGCGGGCAAGCACTTCCCGAACTGGAGAACGACTGTGACCACCCAAGTGACTCCCCCTGCAGGGGCGGCCCCGGAGGCCCCTGCGGGCTGCGCGGCGCCACCCGCCTCGGCCGACCCTTCTGCCGCCGTCGCCAAGCCGTCGCGGCGCAGTTTCCTGCGCACGGGGGGCATGTTGAGCGTGTCGTCCCTGATGGGCACCGCGGCGCTGATGGCCAAGTCCAACGATCCCAAGGCGGCCACCGAGTGGGCCGAGCACTTCCAGAAGAACTACCGCCTGATGACGCCGGAGGAGAAGGCCGAATCGCGCCAGCGGCTCGAAGCCCGCTACTCCGCGACCTATGGCAAGCAGGTCAGCGTGGACATCACCGAAGCCCAGCCGGGCATGCTGATGGGCTACGCGCTGAACATCCGCAAGTGCATCGGCTGCCGCCGCTGCGTGAAGGCCTGCGTCGAGGAAAACAACCAGTCGCGTGGCGAGCGCCCCGGCGAGCGCATCGAGTGGATCCAGGTGCTGCGCATGGAGCGTGGCGAGTTCACCGGCACCAAGATGAACCAGGGCTACCCCGAAGGCCTGGGCATCCAGGTCGGCGGCAACGCCTACAGCCCGGCGGGCCAGGTGCTGGAAGGCCAGTACTTCTACGAGCCCGAGGCCGTGCCCGAGAAGGACGCCAACTACATGCCCATCGCCTGCATGCAGTGCGAGAAGCCACCCTGCGTGAAGGTCTGCCCGGTGCGCACGACGTATCGCGAAGGCGACGGCCCGGTGGTCATCGACTACAACTGGTGCATCGGCTGCAAGATGTGCATGAACGCCTGCCCCTACTGGGCGCGGCGCTTCAACCTGACCACGCCCGTTCTGCCCAAGGAGGCGATGAACCCGGTCACGCACTACCTGGGCAACCGGCCGCGCATGCGCGGCGTCGTCGAGAAGTGCCACTGGTGCCTGCAGCGTTCGCGCCACGGCCGCTACCCGGCCTGCGTCGAGGTCTGCCCGGTCGGCGCGCGCAAGTTCGGCAACCTGCTCGACCCTGAAAGCGAAGTGAGCATGGTCCTGGCCCGGAAGAACGTGTTCCGCCTGAAGGCCGAATACAACACCTTCCCGAAGTTCTTCTACTTCTACGATTGAGGAGCCGGACCGTGTTGCTGAAGTTCGTATCCGACTACACGCGCTACGTGCTCAAGGGTGGCTCGAAGTTCTACGCCTGGATGGGCCTGCTGTCGCTGCTCATCGCAGCCATGCTCTACGTCTACTACCTGCAGAACACCGAAGGCCTGATCGTCACCGGGATGACCAGCCAGATCCACGACGGCCTGTACCTGGCCAACCTGGTGTTCCTGGTGGGTGTGGCGGCCGGGGCCGTGACCATCGTCTTTCCGGCCTACGTCTACCACCATGAGGGCATGCACAAGGTGACCGTGCTGGGCGAGATGCTGGCCATCTCCGCCGTGATCATGGTGATGATGTTCGTGTTTGCCCACATGGGCCGGCCCGACCGGCTGTGGCACATGATCCCGCCGTTCGGCATCTACAGTTTCTCGTCGATGCTGGGCTGGGACGTGCTGGTGCTCAACGGCTACCTGATCCTGAACTTCGTGGTCGGCTTCTGGTACCTGTACTCCAAGTACACGGGCAAGCCGGTGAACAAGAAGATCTTCATGCCGCTGGTGTACATCTCCATCGTCTGGGCACTGAGCATCCACACGGTGACGGCCTTCCTGCTGGCCACCAACCCCGCGCGCCCGATGTGGTTCCACAGCATGATGCCGATCCGCTTCATCGCCACCGCGTTCGCGGCCGGCCCGGCGCTGATCATCCTGGCCTTCCTGATCATCCGCAACAACACCAGGTTCTGGATCGAGGACAGCGCGATCAAGCTGCTGGCCACCATCGTCACCTTCTGCCTGGGCATCGCGATCTTCCTCACGCTGTCGGAAATCGTGGTCGAGCTCTACGCCCGCACCGAGCACGCCAACGGCCTGTACTACCTGATGTTCGGTCTGCACGGCCTGACGAGCCTGGTGCCCTGGTTCTGGAGCTCGGTGCTGCTGATGCTGGTCTCGTTCGTGATGTTCCTGATGCCGACCTTCCGCAACAACCTGAAGCTGCTACCCATCCCCTGCGGGATGGCCTTCGTCGGCATCTGGATCGAGAAGGGCATGGGGTTGATCGTGCCGGGCTTCATCCCGACACCCATCGGCGAGGTCACCGAGTACTACCCGACCTTTGTCGAATGGCTGCTCACCGTGGGCATCTGGGCCTTCGGCTTCTTCATCCTGCCCATCCTGCTCAAGGGCGCCATCGGCATCCTGCTGGGCGACATCAGGTTCGGCGCCAGCCCGGCCGTCGCGGTGAAGTGAGGTGACGACCATGAGAAAGCGGTTTGTTTTCCTGGCGCTGGTCCTCGCCTTGGGCTCCAGCGCCCTCGTCTCCGTCATCGCGCAGGACGCCCCGAAACCGGCCGCCTCGACGGCGCAGGCCGTTGCGGCCGCGGCCTCGGCACCGGCCCCAACCGACAGCGCCGCCTCGGCGCCGGCCGAGGCCAAGGAAGTGGTCTGCTTCGAGAGCCGCAAGGGTGCCTCGGAAGTCACCCAGCGTGAGCTCAAGCCGGGCCTGCCCAACGTGAAGTGCTCGCCCAGGACCGGCGCGGCCCTCTGGTACGGCGATCCCTATGACGGCACCGTGCCGATGGGCAAGATGCCGCAGATGGACAAGGTTCCCGAAGGCAAGGCCGTCGTCAGGCCGCGCTCCGAGAAGATGACCCTGCTCGCCCAGTGCGGCACGGCCTGCCACAACGGCATCGTCCCCAAGGGCTTCCCGAAGGACAACCGGCCGATTCCGATCCCGACGATGGAATCGATGGTCCCCGACCTGAAGAACTTCCAGCACGGGCGCGGCCGCATCTGGTGCCTGGACTGCCACCATCCGACCAAGCGCAACATGCTGGTCGACCACTTCGGCGACCCGATCAGCATGGACCAACCGCAGCTGCTGTGCGGCAAGTGCCACGGCGACAAGCTGCGGGACTGGCGCGACGGCATCCACGGCAAGCGCATCGGCCAATTCGTCAGCATGGGCAAGCAGCGCTGGTTCACCTGCCCCGAGTGCCACAACCCGCACAACGTTCAGGACGGTGAGCGCAACAAGGGCTTCATGCAGTTGCAGCCCGAGTCGCCGCCCCAGCTGCCCCGCGGCTTCAAGGACGCGAAGCACGAGAAGATCCATCCGATCGCCCACTGATGGCTGAAGCGGACGACCAACCTAGGCCCGCGCGGGGCGACCCCACCTGGGTCGCCCCGGCCCTGACACGCGAAGATCAGACCCGCCACGTCGGCAAGACGCCGGTCTTCTTCGGGCCACCGTTGGCCAGGCTCACCGAGGGCCAGAAGAACACGCTGGAGATCAGCGGCAAGCTCAACCGCACGGCCGAACGCTACCTTGCGCTGATGCAGCACCACGGCCTGGCGCTCTCCGCGCCGGAGCGGCAGTGCCTGGCCCACATCTGCCAGATCGGCTTCATGTCGCCGCTGGAGATCCGTGAACTGCCCATGGAAGTCGATCTGACGCGCTTCGAATGCGAAGGCCTGGACAAGAAGGCGCTGGCGCAGAAGCTCCGGGCCGCCAGCCTGGCCGACCTGGTGGCCGTGGTCGAGTCCCTCGGCTTCTGAATCCGCCCCGAGCGCAGGAAACGCCGCCATGCCGCAGCGCATTCAGTGGGAGCCGGACTATGGCGTGGGCCACACGCTGGTCGACGAACAGCATCGGGGTCTGCTGGACCAGTGCAACCTGCTGGCCGAGCTCTGCCTGAGCGAAGGTGACGCCGCCTGCGACAGCCGGTTCGACCAGGCCTTCGACCGGCTGCAGGCACTGGCGCGCGAACACTTCGAGGCCGAGACCGCGTTGCTGGCCCGCTGCGGATATGCCGAACTCGAAGACCACCGCTTCGCCTGCGACGAATTCGCCTACCTGGTCGACGAGGTAATCACCACCGAGAACTTCAGCCGCGTGGAACTGCAACGCTTTCTCGCCCTCTGGTGGGTGGGCCACATCGCGGGGTCGGCCCCTCAGCTGCGCGCGCTGTTGGCAGGCCGCGACGCACCGGCATGAGCAGTGAAGATGGGCCGCCGGTGGCCGCCGCTCTGGAGTGCGCGCTCTAGAAGAACAGGGCCGGTTTGGGTAGCGCCCACTACACGGACGGCTGGAAACTGCCCTCCGTCGATGATTTCCATCGCCCTACCCGGAGCCAGAGAACCATGCGCACCCAGACCCTCAGCCACGTCACCCTGCAAAGCATCGAAAACTACCGCACCGCGGCGGTCGAGACCGTCGCCGCCTATCGTGTGGGCAGCCGCCGCCTGGTGGGCGTGATGAACGGCGCCTTGCAGAACAGCGTGTACCCGCGCACCGCCATGGTGGCGCCGCGCGTCACCGACCGCATGGACGAAGTCCGCGGCAAGGTGTCCGACATCGTCGTCAAGGGCATCGACCAGGTCGCCGAAGGCGCCGAGAAGGCCATCGAGCTGAGCTCGAGCACCGCGACCTCGCAACTCACCAAGGTGGCCAAGTTCGCCGCCGGCATCGACAACGAGATCGTCGCCAACGGCCTGCAGGCCGCTGCGCGCCTGACGATGCCCGGCGCCAAGGTGGCGCTGCTGGTATCCACCCGCGTCGCCGAAGGCGCCACCGCGCTGGCCGACGCCGCCGGTGCCCACCCGGTGCGCAAGGTGGCCCGCAAGGCCGTGCGCAAGGCCAAGACCAGTACCCAGCGCAAGGCCGCGCCGATGGTGCGCAAGGCCAAGGCCAGCATCAAGACCACCACACGGCGCGTGACCAAGGCCGTCAAGGCGGCGGATGCGCCGGTGGCCAAGGTCCAGCGCGCAGCGCGCAAGGCCACGCAGGCTGCGGCCGAGGTCGTGACCGCGTAGAGCCGGTTCGGCACGTGGATCGATCAAGGGCCCTGGACGGGCCCTTGACGTTTTCGGGGCACCATCACCTGCTGCTGAGTGCCCCGCTGCCGCCCGGCCCGACTGCGACCACAAGCCCTGCGGCCGGCGCGTGACCCTGCGGAACCCTCAATCCGGCACCGGCCGGCCGCGGGCCCACACCAGCAGCAGGTTGTTGGCAGGCATCGCCACGCGCTCCTGCAGGTGCAAGCCGGCTTGCGCAGCGACCGTCTCGACATCCTCGCGCCAGCGCAGCCCCCAGCCCACGTCACGGCTGCGCAGATCGGCATCGAAGGCCAGGTTGCTCGCGGCGGTCGCCACCTCGCCTTCGAGGTAAGGACCGTAGGTCAGCAACTGCCCGGGCGCCGACAGGTGGCGCGCCGCGCCCTGCATCAGTCCGGCGCAGCAGTCCCACGGGGCGATGTGAAGCAGGTTGGCGCAGAAGACGGCGTCCACCAGCGGCGGCACACCCGGCCATGACGCCGCCCGCACGTCCAGCAGGATGGGCGGCTGCACACGGTCCAGACCCCGGCACCATGCATCGATGGACGCCAGCGATGCCGGCTCGTGTTCGCTGGGCAGCCAGCGCCAGCCCGGCAGGCCGGCACTGCAATAGGCCGCATGCTGGCCGGTGCCGCTGGCAATCTCCAGCAGCAGGCCGCTGGGCGGCAGCAGACGCCGCAGCTCGTCCAGGATGGGCCCGCGGTTGCGTTCGGCCGCCGGGCTGTGGCGGCGGGGCGGGTCTCCCGGTGGCTGCGGCACGGGGGTTTGCGGGCTCGTGCTCATGCACTGCGGCGCCGTTGCGCCGCCAGCTGCAGCAGCAGCCGGACCAGCGCGGGCAGGTCGATCGGCTTGGCGATGTGGCCCACCATGCCCGCAGCCAGGCACTTGTCGCGGTCCTCGTCGAAAGCGTGTGCCGTCTGGCCGACGATCGGCAGGCCGGGCGCCAGCTGCGCGATGCGGCGCGCCGCCTCGTAGCCATCCATCACCGGCATCTGGATGTCCAGCAGCACCAGGTCGTAGGCCTGGGGTCCATCGCTGCGCACCTGTTCGACGGCCTTGGCACCGTCGTCTACCGCCACCAGCTGCGCGCCGTCTTCGACCAGATGGGCTGCCAGCATCGTGCGGTTGATCTCGTCGTCTTCGGCCAACAGGATGCGCACACCCGCCAGCGGCCTGCCGGGCAGATCCCCGGCAGGGGGACCTTCGGTGCTGCGCCAGGCCGTGGGTGGCGGCAGGTAGGGCACGCGAGCCTCGAAAACGCTGCCCTGGCCGAGTGCGCTCTGGACGCGGATCTCGCCTTGCATCAACGCCAGCAGCCGCTTGCAGATCGCCAGGCCCAGCCCGGTGCCGCCAAAGCGCCGCGTGGTGGACCCGTCGGCCTGCTGGAAGGGGTTGAAGACATAGGCCTGCTGCTCGGCGGTCATGCCGATGCCGGTGTCGGTGACACGGAACACCAGCCACCCGCCTTCACGTGCGGCCGCCAGCGTGATGCTGCCTGCTTCGGTGAACTTGACCGCATTGCTGAGCAGGTTGAGCAGCACCTGGCCCAGGCGCAGGGCATCACCGGTGCACGACGGCGGCAGGTGCGCATCCTTGTGCAGCCGCAGATCCAGGCCCTTGGCGCGCGCGCGGTCAGCCACCAGCTGGATGGCGTCGTCGAGCACCGCCTGCAGATCCACCTCGCGGGCTTCGAGCTGCAGCCGGCCGGCGTCGATCTTGGAGAAGTCCAGGATCTCGTTGACCACGCCCAGCAACTGGTGGCCGGACACCAGGATCTTCTCGAAGGCATTGCGCGCCTTTTCGGGGTCCTGGTAGTGGCGCTGCCCGATGGCAGCGAAGCCGAGCACCCCATTCATGGGCGTGCGGATTTCGTGGCTCATGTTGGCCAGGAACTCGCTGCGGGCCTGAGCCAGGCTCTCGGCCGCCCGCAACGCCACTTCCCGCGCCTGCGTGGCGGCGCGCTGCAGGCTGACGTCGACCACGCTGACCACCGCACCCACCACTTGGCCCTGCTCCATCAGCGGGTGGCTGGCCAGCGCCACCGGCACGGGCCGGCCATCGGCGTGCCAGTAGGTCTCGTCGCCGGCACGCCACTCGCGGCCGGCTTGCCAGGCCTGGCAAGCCGGGCACTCGCTGGCCGGGTAGGGCTGGCCGTCCGGACGGCGGCCATGGAACAGTTGATGCGCCAGCCGTCCCACGGTCATCGCTGCCGGATGGCCGAGCATGCGGCAGGCCGCGGCGTTGATGAAGGTGATGCGGCCTTGTGCATCCACGCCATAGAGCCCGTCGGCTGCGGAATCCAGGATGCGGCTGGCGCGGGCCTCGGTGGCCAGCAGTTCGGAGGTGCGCTGCTGCACCAGCACCTCGAGATGCTGCCGGTGGCGCTCCAGCTCGGCCTGCGACTGCTTGCGCGCGCTGATGTTCATCGAAGTGCCGACCGCCAGTTCGGGCCGGCCGTCGGCACCGCGCTGGACGACACTGCCTTTGGTGTGCATCCACTGGTGGCTGCCGTCGCGCGCCACCATGCGGTACTCCAGGTCAAAGACCGGCTCGGCCGGCCCCAGCGCGGCCTGCAGTCGCTCCCTGAACAGCGCCTGGTCATCCGGGTGGACACGCTCCATCCAGGCCTGCAGCGTCGTCAGCGATTCATCCGGCTCCAGACCCAGCGCCGGCAGGCTGCCCTGGTCGAACTGCAGCGCCTGCGTCACCAGGTCGATCTGCCAGAAGACGACCTGCGTCACCTCGACGGCCATCCTGAGGCTCCATTCGGCCGCCTTGCGCTCGGTGATGTCGCGGCCGAATCCCACTGTGCCGATCACCTGCCCGCCGATCGAAACCGGCGATTTGTAGGTCTCGAACCAGATCCGACGGCCCTCCTTTTCGATCAGCTCCTCGACCTGCTTGCTCTGACCGCTTTGCAGGACCTCGCGATCGTCAGCCCGGTAGCGCTCGGCGAGGTCGGCCGGCGCGATGTCCAGGTCCGACTTGCCGATCAGGGAGTCAGCCGACGGCCAGCCAAAGACCCTGGCAAACGCCTCGTTGACGGCCAGGAAACGGCTGTGCTCGTCCTTGAGCCAGACCATGAAGGGAAAGTTGTCGAGCACGGCGCGCTGGTACTGCTCCCGCAGGCGCAGGGCATCCGCCAGCCGCTTGGACTCCGTCACGTCGTGCCAGACGTGGGCCAGATAGAGGCGGCCGCGGACTTCGACGGCCCGGTTGCTGACAAGCCGGTCACGCAGGCTGCCGTCCTTGCACCGATGCCGGTTCTCGAAGCTCAGGCCCTGCGGTGCCAGGGTCGCCAACCGGCACTTCTCGAGTGTCTCGCTGGCGTTCAGCACGCCCTGGATGTCGGGCAGGCGCAGGCGGGCGAACTCCTCGCGCGAATAGCCCAGGCCTTCGCAGGCCGCATCGTTGAACTCGGTGAACGCCATGGTCTGCGGGTCGATCAGCAGGATGCCTTCGACCGACCGGTCGACGATGGCGCGGTAGATCTCCTCCCGTTCGCGCAGCGCGGTCTCGGCTCGCCGGCTCTCGGTGATGTCCTCGTAGACGCCCAGGATGCCGATCGTCTGGTGGTGGGCATTGCGCAGCGGCACCTTGGATGTGCGCAACCACAGGGTCTGGCCGTCCGGCGTGGTCTGCGGTTCTTCGAAGGCCAGGCGGGGCAGGCCCGAAGCCATCACGGCGCGGTCGTCCGCGCGATAGCGCTCGGCCTGCTCGGCCCAGGCGAGCTGGAAGTCGTCCTTGCCCAACAGGTCTTGCGGCTTCGCCCATCCGGCATCGTGCGCGAAGGCCGGGTTGCAACCCAGGTAGCGCAGGTCCTGATCCTTCCAGAAGATCCGCGTCGGCACGGCGTCGATGATGGCCTGCAGCAGGTTGCGCGATTCCTGCAGCGCCTCGGCCGCCGCCTTGCTGGCACCGATGTCGCGCCAGACCCGCACCAGGCAGGCGCGGCCGCGCAGGCGTATGGCCCGCGCGCTGACGAAGACGTCGATCACCTGGCCGCCCTTGCAGCGGTACTGGGTCTCGAAGCGCGCCGCGCCGTCGCGCACCACCTGGGCCACGCTGCCACGCAGCAGGGCTTCGTTGCGCATCGCCATCAGGGTCGACAGTGGCTGCCCCAGGAGATCCTCTCGCCCGTAGCCCAGCATCTGGCAGGCCGCCTCGTTGATCTCGAGGATGTGCAGGCTCTCGGCGTCGATCAGGTCGATGCCGTCGCCGGCCTGGTTGACGATGGCGCGGTATTGCTCCTCGCGCTCGGCCAGGTCTTCGCGCGTGCGCGTGGGGGCCGTCACATCGCGGAAGCACCAGATGCGGCCATGTTCGCTGCCGATGGTCAGGGCCCGCGTGAAGCGCTCGAACACCCGGCCGTCCTTGAAGTGCAGCGTGTCGCTGGCCTGCTCGTCGCCGCCATACAGTCGCACGACGCCGGCCATGAAGGCCTGCGGGTCCTCGAGCTGGTCCAGCACATGCTGCAGCAGCAGGTCGTCCCGGCCTGCCTGGGCCAGCGCCGGCGGCACCCGCCACAGTGAGTAGAAGCGCTGGTTGGCCGACAGCACGGTCCCATCGGCGGCCACCATCAGGATGCCTTCGTCGGAGGATTCCAGCGCCACGCGCAGCCGCGCCTCGGCACTCTGAACGCCGCGCGCGAGCCCCTGCTGTTGCTGCCTGGCCATCTCGCGCAGCAATGCGCCCAACAGCCACAGGCTGATGGGGGCGACGATGCCCGCCGTCACCAGACCGGTCAGCACGTAGTCGAACGTGACCCGCCCCAACAGGAGCAGCCCCATCAGCGACACGATGCCCAGCGCCGCCGCCACGGTCAGCAGCGAGAACAGCAGCCACAGGCGCCAGCCCTGGAGCCGCTGCAACTGGGCCACCAGCCGGGCTTCGTGTGTACTCTGTGCCATTCCCTGATCCCGTCGCGCCCGCGGCCTCGCGGTAGCGGCGGACAACTCCCCGACCTGCTGATGCACCATTGTCGCGCCATGCGCTATGCTCTGTGGCGTGAACAAGTCCAACGGCCTGCGACGACTCTCCCGACGTTTCCGTCAGGAGGTTTCGTAGCGCCCTGGTTGCTTCAGCCGCAGCCGTTCACACCGAAGAAGGCCACGAGACTCACCTCGTGGCCTTTGTCCTTTCAGGACGTGCTTTTTGCCCCCGGTGAGCCCGCTCAAGGCCTTCAGCAACCCCACCCTGAAGGAGCCATCGATGATGCTGGATCTGCCCGCCGCCCCGCCCTCCACCGCCGCGCTGATGGACATCACGCGCCGCCCCGAAGCCGTCTTCACGCGCGGCCAGGGCAGTTGGCTGTGGGACAGCCAGGGCCGCCGCTACCTGGACCTGGTGCAGGGTTGGGCCGTCAACACCCTGGGCCATGCGCCACCGCAGATCAGCGCCGCGCTGGCGGCGCAGAGCCAGCGCCTGCTGCAGCCCGGCCCGGGCCTGTTCAACGACCGTGCGGCGGAACTGGCTTCGCGCCTGGCCGAACTGAGTGGCCTGGACCGTGTCTTCTTCACCAGCAGCGGTGCCGAAGCCAACGAAGGCGCCATCAAGCTGGCGCGCAAGTACGGTCAGGTGCACCGCGGCGGCGCCTTTGAGATCGTCACCTTCGAAAACGCCTTCCACGGCCGCACGCTGGCCACCATGAGCGCCAGCGGCAAGCCCGGCTTCGACCGCCTGTTTGCGCCGCAGGTGCCGGGCTTTCCGAAGGCCCGGCTCAACGATCTGGACAGCGTGCGTGCGCGGATCGGTGCGCACACCGTGGCCGTGATGCTGGAGCCCATCCAGGGCGAAGCCGGTGTGATCGAGGCCGAGCCCGCCTTCCTGCAGGCGCTGCGCCGGCTTTGTGATGAACAGGGCCTGCTGCTGATCTTCGACGAGGTGCAGACGGGTGTCGGACGCACCGGTACGCTGTGGGGTCATCAGGCTGCGGATGTACTGCCGGACATCATGACCCTGGGCAAGGGCCTGGGCGGCGGTGTGCCCATCGGCGCCTTGCTGGCGCGCGAGTCCGTCTGCTGCTTTGCGCCCGGCGACCAGGGCGGCACCTACTGCGGCAATCCGCTGATGTGCGCGGTGGCGCTCGTCGTGCTGGAGACCGTCACCGCGCCGGGCTTCCTGACCGAGGTGCAGGCCCGCAGCCACCAGTGGCGGCAAGGGCTGGACAGCCTGGCGCGCCGCCTGGGCAGCCCGCCGTCGCAGGGGCGCGGGCTGCTGCTGGCACTGCAACTGCCGGGCAAGGACGCGGCCACCCAGGTGGCGGCGAAGTTGATGGCGCGTGCCGATGGCGTCCGCTCCGGCATGCTGGTGAACGCCGTGCGGCCGCAGCGCTTGCGCTTCGTGCCGGCACTGAACATGCAGGCAGACGAAGTTGCGCTGGCGTTGGTGGGGCTGGAGGCAGCGTTGTTCTAGGCCTGTCCACACGACGGTCGCACAATGGCGCGAAGACTGCCAGCGGCCGCGGCCGACACCTCGCCATGCCCGATCCTGCTTCTCCCTTGGAACCCAGCGGCGCGCTGGCGGGCCTGCGCGTGCTGGACCTGTCCCGTGTGCTGGCCGGCCCGCTGTGCACGCAGATGCTGGCCGACCACGGCGCCCGCGTGACCAAGGTCGAGCCGCCCTCCGGTGACGAGACGCGCACGCTGGGCCCCCCACACGACGCACAGGGCACGGCGGCCTACTACCTGGCCCTGAACCGGGGCAAGCGCGGCATTGCGCTGGACCTCGGCCACGAAGACGGCCGCGCCGTGCTGCTGCGCCTGCTGCAGGACACCGACGTGCTGGTGGAGAACTTCCTGCCCGGCACGATGGAACGCTGGGGCCTGGGCTTCGAGGCCGTGCTCGCCCCGCTCTTTCCGCGTCTGGTGTATTGCGGCATCTCCGGCTTCGGGGCCGACGGCCCGCTGGGTGGCCTGCCGGGCTACGACGCCGTGCTGCAAGCCATCTGCGGCCTGATGAGCATCAACGGCGACCCGGCCACCGGCACCACGCGCGTGGGCGTCCCCATCGTGGATCACCTCACCGGCTATGCTGCGCTCAGCGGCATCCTGATGGCGCTGCTGGCACGCCAGCGCACGGGTCGCGGCCAGCGCGTGGAAGCCACGCTCTTCGACACGGCGCTGAGCCTGCTCGTGCCGCATGCGTCGAACTGGCTCTGTTCGGGCCAGACACCCGGCCTGATGGGCAGCGCACACCCCAACATCGCGGCCTACGACAAGTTCCGCTGCGCCGATGGCGAGATCTTCCTGGGCATCATCAACGATGGCCAGTTCCGGCGCCTTTGCGACCACCTCGGGCTGGCCAGCCTGCAGGCCGACGGGCGCTTCAGCAGCAACACGCTGCGCCTGCAGCACCGCGCCGAAATGCGCGCCACCATCGAAGCGCGCCTGTGCGAGTTGCCGCGCGATGCGCTGTGCCGCGACCTGATGCGGCTGGGCGTGCCGGCCGGTGCCGTCAATAGCGTGCCGCAGGCGCTGGACCAGGCGCACGCCTGGCACCGCGGCATGCGGGTCGAACAAGGTGGCTACCGCGGGGTGGGCCTGCCGGTCAGGCTGTCCGCCACGCCCGGCCGCGCCGGCCGGCCACCGCCGGCTTTTGCCGAGCACACCGACGAGGTCCTGGACGAGGCCGGCATCGGACCCGACGAGCGTGAACGGCTGCGATCCAGCGGCGTGCTGCCCGGGCGGTGCTGATCGCGTCCTGGGTGTCCGAGGTTCAGGGAGCAACGATGCACGAACCAGCAGAGCCTGCCGTGCGGCACGGCCGCGGCGTTGCTGGCGATGGCCCTGTTGGGTGCCGGTGGCGACTACGGTCATGGCTGGTGGCGCGCCCAGCCCAGGCCGGTGGGTGGGCGGTACAAGGTGGTCGTCGCACGCAGCACGGTGGCGCCTCAGATCACGCTGGACCGCTGCGACTTTGAGTTCGCCAGCGCGGCCTTCGTGCCCACGGCGCGCAAGGGCGGCGGCATGAGCTTCCTGCCGCTGAACCGCGACGACCGCCAGGGGGACTATCCGCGCTTCGACGTGAGCGGGCTGCAGAACGCCCGTTCACAGGATGCAGGTGCCAGCGACACGCGCGAAATCGCTGTCGAAATTGCACCCTGAAGTGCCGCCCTGACGGATGCACGGACCGGATCGCTTCCCAAGCAAGCCCCACTGCGCTGGGCGCACACCACGCAGAGGTTCTGCATGACAGCATCCGCCCAACCCAACGCCCGCAGTGCGCATCAATGAGTCGGGCTTGAATGCCTGGCGGCGCGCCTTGCGGGACTGAAGGCGCTGCGCCGGCTCAAACTCGCCGCTTCACCGCCGCCAGGATGCCGCGCAGGATCTCGATGGGAGGTGGTGGGCAGCCCGGCACGCTGACATCCACCGGGATCACCTGCGAGACCGCGCCGCAGCTGGCGTAGCTCTGGCCGAAGATGCCGCCATTGCAGCCGCACTCACCCACTGCCACCACGAGCCGCGGTTCGGGCGTGGCCTCGAAGGTGCGGCGCAGGGCTTCGGCCATGTGGCGCGACACCGGTCCGGTGACCAGCAGCAGGTCCGCATGGCGTGGGCTGGCCACGAAGCGGATGCCCAGGCCTTCGATGTTGTAGTAGGGGTTGTTGAGTGCGTGGATTTCCAGCTCGCAGCCATTGCACGAGCCGGCATCCACTTCGCGAATGGCCAGTGCCTGGCCCAGGATGCCCAGCAGTTCGTCGTGGATGCGGCGCACCTCGGCCAGCATGGCTTCACTGACCTGCGGCGCAGGCTCGGAGGCGATGCCCACGCGTACGACCTGGCGCAACAGTTGCCACATATCAGCGGCCCTGCGCGTCGTGCGCGCAATCAGTGCACTTCACAGGTCATGCCCCGCATAGCTGAGGTTGAAGGACTTGTTGATGAGCGGAAAGTCCGGAACGATGTTGCCGATCACCGCATGCTCCAGCACGGGCCAGTTCTGCCACGAAGGGTCGTGGCAGTGGCAGCGTTCGATGTGGCCGGACTCATCCACGTTCAACGCCACCAGCACTTCACCGCGCCAGCCTTCCACCCAGCCGATACCGCGGCAGGCCTTTGGTGGCAGTTCAATGGGGCTGCGGCATTCGCCATAGGGCAGACCGGTGCACAGTTCGCGGATCAGGCGCAGCGACTCCAGCAACTCATCAAAACGCACTGCCACGCGCGCAGCCACATCGCCGCCTGGCTGCGTGGCGATGGCCGCGTGCAGGCGGCGGTAGGGCTGCCAGGGCCAGTTGACACGCAGGTCCACGGCTTGCCCGCTGGCTCGGCCGGCCATGCCGCACAGGCCCAGGCGCGCTGCCAGTTCAGGCGTGACGCGGCCGGTGGTCATGAAGCGGTCTTGCAGGCCGGCGTGTTCGTCGTAGATGTGGCGCAGGCGGCGGACTTCGCGCTCCACCGCGTCGCACTGCTGGCGCTGCGCATCACGCTGGGCCGTGCTCACATCACAGGCCACGCCGCCGGGCACCACCACATCCATCATGAAGCGGTGGCCAAGGATGTCGGCCGACAGGCGTTGCCAGTCTTCGCGCAGGCGCGAAAACTGCGCCAGGCCGAAGGCCAAAGCGGCGTCGTTACCCAGCGCGCCCAGGTCGCCCAGGTGGTTGGCCACGCGTTCGCGCTCCAGCATCAGCGCGCGCAGCCACTCGGCGCGGTCGGGCACCTGGGCGTCGCAGGCCGATTCCAGCGCCATGCAGTAGGCCCAGGCGTACGCGACGGTGGAGTCGCCCGAGACGCGCCCGGCCAGCCGGTGCGCCTGCAACGGCGGCAGCTCGGTGAAGCGGCGCTCGATGCCCTTGTGCTTGTAGCCCAGGTGCTGCTCCAGGCGCAGCACCTTCTCGCCGACGACGGAAAAGCGGAAGTGGCCCGGCTCGATGATGCCGGCATGCACGGGCCCAACGGCGATTTCGTGCACGCCGTCGCCTTCCACGCGCACAAAGGGGTAGTCGGCCGGCAGCGTGCCGGGTGGCACGGCGGGCGCTGCGGCGCCGGGCACCAACGGTGGCGCGCCGTCGCCCCACAAGCCGTGATCGAGCCAGGGGCGAGGGTCGGGTGCGGTGTCGGCATGCAGGCCGCTGAGATCCGCCATCGCACGCTGCATGCGCGCAGCACTGGCAAAGTGTGAAGTCAGATCCGGGTAGGTCACCTGCGGGTCTTCCAGCGGCAGCTCGGCCCAGACCAGGCCTTGTGGCGTGCCCACGGCCAAACAAGCCGATGGTGACCCGGCCACCGAGCGGTGCTTGCCCCACAGAGCCACCAAGCGGCCATGCGTGTGGGCGTCGTGCGCCAGTGCGTTCCAGCCGCCGCGGTCCACCACACCATGCCAGACGGGCAGCGGCGCGCTCAGGCGCTGCAGGTCCAGCGGCAGATCGGCCAGTCGCTTCACTTCAATGCCCCAGCATGGCGGCCGCCTGGCGGTACCAGGCGTCCAGGTAAGGCGGGATGTACAGGCCCAGCATCAGGCCCAGGCCAAGGTGCACAAACACCGGGATCAGCGCCGGCGGGTGCGCCAGGGGCTTGTGTGTGGTTTCGCCAAACACCATGGGCTGCACACGCGCAAACACGGCGGCAAAGGCCAGCCCCAGCGCCACCAGCAGGAAGGGCGTGGCCCAGGGTTGTTCGCGCATGGCAGTAGTGACGATGAGGAACTCGCTGGCGAACACACCAAAGGGCGGCATGCCCAGGATGGCCAACGTGCCCAGCATGAGGCCCCAGCCCACGGTGGGGCTGACGCGGATCAGGCCGCGGATCTCGTCCATCATCTGCGTGCCGGCCTTTTGCGTGGCGTGGCCCACCGCAAAGAAGATGGCCGACTTGATCAGCGAATGCACCGTCATGTGCAGCAGCCCCGCATAGCTGGCCACCGGCCCGCCCAGGCCAAAGGCGAAGCTCATCATGCCCATGTGTTCGATGGACGAATACGCAAACATGCGCTTCACGTCTTTCTGGCGGATGATGAAGAACACCGCCGCCACCACCGAGAGCAGACCAAAGCCCATCATCAACCGGCCCGAAAGTTGGCTGCTGCCCAGCGCACCGTCGGTCAGCACCTTGCAGCGCAGGACCGCATACAACGCCACGTTCAGCAGCAGGCCCGACAGCACGGCCGACACCGGCGTGGGACCCTCGGCGTGCGCGTCGGGCAGCCAGTTGTGCACCGGCACCAGGCCTACCTTGGTGCCGTAGCCGATGAAGAGAAAGGCAAAGGCCAGGGTGATGATGTTGGCATCGAGCTGGCCCTTGACGGCGTCCAGGCTGGTCCACAGCAGCGCCCCACCTTCCGCGCCAATGACCTTTTCGGCCGCCATGTACAGCAGCACGGTGCCGAACAGGGCCTGCGCAATGCCCACGCCGCACAGGATGAAGTACTTCCAGGCCGCTTCCAGGCTGGCCGCGGTGCGGTAGACGCTGACCAACAGCACGGTCGTCAGCGTGGCCGCTTCCATGGCCACCCAGACGATGCCCAGGTTGTTGGTGGTCAGCGCCAGCAGCATGGTGAAGCTGAAGAGCTGGTACATGCTGTGATACAGCCGCAGGCGCGGCGGCGTCATCTTGCCGTGGTCGCGTTCGACGCGCATGTAGGGGCGCGAGAAGATCGCCGTCGTCAGGCCCACGAAGGCCGTCAGCGCGACGAGAAAGACATTCAGCGCGTCGATGTAGAACTCACGGTCCCACACCAGCATGGGTCCGCGGTTCACCACCTGTACGGTCAGCACGCAGGCGGCGATGAAGGTGCCCAGGCTGAAAGCCACGTTCACGTCGCGTGCGTTGTCGCGGTGGCCCACCAGGCCGAGCACGGCCCCGCCGAGCAGCGGTATGCCCAGCAGCAAGGCCAGGGCGGGGGCTTCAATCATCCTTGAGCTTCTCCAGGTGGCGGATGTCCAGGCTGTCGAACTGTTCGCGGATCTGGAACATGAAGACGCCCAGGATCAGCACGCCGATCAGCACGTCCAGCGCGATGCCCAGTTCCACCACCATGGGCATGCCATAGGTGGCCGAGGTGGCCGCAAAGAAGAGGCCGTTTTCCATCGCCAGAAAACCCACGACCTGGGGCAAGGCCTTGGCGCGCGTGATCATCATCAGGAAGGACAGCAGCACGCAGGCCAGCGCAATGCCCAGCGTGCCGCTGGCCAGCGTGTCCGAGAACTTGGAAATCGGGATCGCCAGGTTGAAGGCGAAGATCACCACCGCAATGCCGATGAGCATGGTGGTGGGGATGTTGATCAAGGTCTCCACGTCCCAGCGGATCTGCAGCCGCCGCGCCACGCGATGCAAGAGCCAGGGAATGAGCAGCACCTTGAGCAAGAAGGTGATGCCCGCTGAAACGTACAGGTGTGGCTGGTGCGTGACATAGCCCACCACGGCCGTGGCCAGCACCAGGGTGGCGCCCTGCAGCAGGAACAGGTTGATGAGCGACAGCACGCGCCGCTGCGAGATCATGGCAAAGGCCAGGATCAGCAGCACGGCGCCGAGCAGGTTGACGAACTGGGTGAGCAGTTGGTTCATCGCGCAAGCAGCAAGTGAACCAGGATGCCGATGACGGCCAGAAGGAAGGCCGTGGCCAGGAATTCGGGTGCGCGGAAGATGCGCATCTTGGCCGACAGAGTCTCCAGCAGTGCCAGCGCGAAACCGCCCACGGCGAGTTTGAGCACCAGGGCCGGCAGGGCCAGCAGCATGGAGAGCGGCGCCTGCGCTTCGGCCACGCCCCACGGGAAGAACAGGGCCAGGCCGATGCACGAGTAGGCAAACAGCTTGAGGCTGGCGGCCCATTCGATGAGAGCCAGGTGGCGGCCGGAATATTCGAGGATCAAGGCCTCGTGGATCATCGTCAATTCCAGGTGCGTGGCCGGGTTGTCCACCGGCACGCGGGCGTTCTCGGCCAGCGAGACCATCGCGAACGCCAGGCCGGCAAAGGCCAGGCCGGGGTAGATGGCGATTTCGCGGTGGGCCAGGGTTTCGACGATGGTCGTCAGTGAAGTGGACTTGGACAGCAGCGAGGCCGAGAACAGCACCATCAGCAGCGCCGGCTCGGCCAGAAAGCCGATCAGCATCTCGCGTCGCGCGCCCAGTGTGCCGAAGGCCGTGCCCAGGTCCATCGCGGCCAGCGAGATGAAGACTCGGGCCAGTGCAAAAAGACCCACCAGGGCGATGGCGTCGGCCGCCGGCGCCAGCGGCAGGTCGGTGGACAGCGTGGGCACGATGGCGCAGGCCAACAGCATGCAGCCGAACACCACATAGGGCACGGTGCGGAACAGGCGCGACGCGTTGTCGGCCACCACCGATTCCTTGTTGAACAGCTTGTGCAGCAAGCGGTAGGGCTGCAGCAGGCTGGGCGCGGACTTGTTCTGCAGCCAGGCGCGCCACTGGTTGACCCAGCCGCTGAGCATGGGCGCCAGCGCGATGGCCAGCACGATTTCCAGCAGTTGCGAGAGAAGGCCCGGCCAGCTCATCACTGCATCACCATCACGAGCGTGGCCAACAGGGTGACAAAGCTGTACATCAGGTACACCGCAATGCGGCCCTGCTGCAGCAGGCCCACCCAACGGGCCAGCAGATTGGCCAGGTCGGTGAGCGGCACGTAGAGCCACTGCCAGAAGTGATCCTTCACCACGACGCGGTATTGGGGCTTCAGGTCAAAGGGCGAAGGCAACTCGCGCCGCATCTGGAAGAAGGGCTCGAAGATCTGGCGGATGGGTTGGCCAAAACCTTCGGCCGTATCCTGCATGCGCGCCGTGCCATATGGAAAGCCGCAGGCCCAGGCCATGCTGCGGCGGATGCGGCCGTGGTACAGCACACGCACCAGCACAAAGGCCAATGCAAAACTGGCCAGGATGCCCAGCAGGAAGATCACCGGCCCGTAGCTGGCCTGTTCCTGCCCATTGGGCGCCAGCAGCCAGCCGCCGGAAGCCACCTGCTGGCCCAGGCCACCACCGACCAGCAGGCGCGTCACGGGATCCAGCAGGCCGATGACCTGCACGGGCAGCAGACCCAGTGCCACGCAGCCGGCGGCCAGCCACAGCATGCCCGCGCGTTCCCAGAGGCCGGCGTCGTGGGCCTGGCTCAGTTTCTCTTCGCGCGGTTGGCCGAGGAAGATCACGCCGAAGAACTTGACCATGGTGTAGCCCGCCAACGCCGCCACCAGGGCCACCAGGGCTGCGGCCACCGGGATCAGCATGCCCAGCAACGGCAAGGGCAGAGCCGGCGCAAAGAGAAAGCTCTGCAGCAGCAGCCATTCCGAGACAAAACCGCCCAGCGGGGGCAGGCCGGCGCTGGCCAGCACGGCGAGCAAGGTCAGCCAGCCCACCCAGGGCATGTGGCGGATCAGGCCACCGAGCTTGCCCAGGCTGCGCTCGGCCGTGGCGTGCAGCACGCTGCCGGTGCCCAGGAAGAGCAGGCTCTTGAAGAAGGCATGGCTGGCCACGTGGTACAGGGTGGCGGTGAGGGCCAGTGCGGCCATCGGCAGCATGCCAAAGCCGAAAAAGATCAGCGCCAGACCCAGGCCCACGAAGAGCAAGCCCATGTTTTCGATGGACGAGTAGGCCAGCAAGCGCTTCATGTCGGACTGCACGGCCGCAAACACCACGCCGAACAGCGCCGTGGCCAAGCCCAGGGCCAGCAGCAGCGCGCCCCACCACCACAGCTGCAGCTGCAGCAAATCGAAAGTCACGCGCAGCATGCCGTAGATCGCGGTGTTGAGCATGACCCCGCTCATCAGCGCCGAAACGGGTGAAGGCGCGGCGGGGTGCGCTTCGGGCAGCCACACGTGCAACGGCAAGATGCCGGCCTTGGCGCCGAAGCCGAACACCGCCAGCAAGAAGCCCACCGAAGCCCAGAAGGGGGACAGTGTCTGCGCGCGCATATTGGCAAAGGTGTAGTCACCCGTATTGGCCTGCAGCACGCCAAAACACAGCAGGATCGCAATGGCGCCGACACGCGCCATCGTGATGTAGAGGTAGCCCGCGCTGCGCACTTCGGCGATGCGGTGGTTGGCGGTGACGAGGAAGTAGGACGACAGCGCCATCGTCTCCCACATCACCATGAAGCCATAGGCATCGTCGGCCAGGATCACGCCCACCATGCTGACCATGAAGACGTGGTACTCAAAACACAGCAGGCCCGGCGGTGTGCCTTCGCCCTTGCGGAAGTAGCCCGCGGCGAAGGCCGAAATGCCGGCCGAGGCGGCACCCACCACCAGCAGAAAGAACGCCGACAGACTGTCCAGCCGCAAGTGCAGCGGCAACCCGGGCAGGCCGATGGTTAGCACGGCGACTTCGGGCGGGCGCAGCAGAGCCCAAAACGCCAACCCTGCCATCACCAGGCCGACCAAGCCCCCCAGTGGAAACAGCACGCGAGCCACAAAGGCCAGGCGGTGCAAGGCCAGCACACCGGCCAAACCCACACCCAGCCACAGCGCAGCCATGCCCAACATCCAGTCGATGGGCAGCCAGGCGCTGATGGAAGTCATGCCGGCCGCGTTCAACGGCGGATCCGTGCCTTGGCGGTCTTGGCCGGCGCCGCAACCCGGCCGCGCCGCGGGGCCGGCTTGGCGGCGGGCTCGGCAGACACCTGGCCGCTGGGCGTGTAGCTCACACCGTAGTGCACCAGGTAGTCGCGGACCATCTGCCGCACGACTTGCGATGCGGTCAGGTCCTGCTGCGCGCACAGGCGTTCAAAGGCCGCCTTCTTGTTGGGGTCGATCAGCAGGGTCAAGCGGGCGGTCTTGAGTTCCATGGGATCTCGGTGCGGCAGTGCGGGCGGGTTCAGGCGGGGGACGTGCAGCCGCGGCGGCCGGGGGCCGATCGAGCAATGGAGCACCTTGTCGCCCCGGCCTCCGTGCACACAGGGTTTGGTGCGGTGGGCACGTGTCGAGGGTATCGGGCATGCGTCAAGGTCACAGTCACCAGCCCATCCAGTTTGACTCGAATGATACGCACATGTTAATCACAATGACATGCGGTTCAGCCAGGCCACCACTCGTGGACGGCGTGCCGGCCAGTCCCGGATGGAGGCCGGCGCTTCAGGCCGAAGCGGCCAGGTGCTGGTGCAGTGCGCCCCTATCGGCTCAGCCGGTGGTGGCGTGGATGGCCTTGAGGTGCTGCTTCAGCGCTTCATGGCCGGTGCCGGGCCGGCGCGGAATTCGCGCTGGTAGCGGCCCACGCTGTTGACCGATCCGCAGATGAAGACGATGTCATCGGGTTGCACCAGGAACCCATGCTCGAACGCCATCACCACCGCACCGTCCCGTTCCACCGCCACCACCTTCGCACCGGTACGGTCCAGCGCTTCGTTGTGCCAGGGGCTTGCGCCGGCCATCGCACCGGCCGCGAGTCGGCTGAACTTGATGCCGTTCTCCATCGGCACGGCCTGCTCGCCCAGCAGGTGCAGGGCCAGGATCTGCCCGGCCACCTGGCCCACCGATATCGCGAAATCCGCGCCGCTGCGGTAGAGACGCTCCGTGTTGTGCGTGCGCAGCACGCGCACCACCAGCGGCACTTCCGGCGCGTAGTCGCGCACGGCCGCCGTCGCAAAGACCGACTCGCCATCGTCGCTGAGGGCCAGCACCACCGCGCTGGCCTCGCGCACCTGCGCCCGATCCAGCGTGGCGCGCTCCAGCACGTTGCCCACCACGTTCACCCCCGGTGCGGCGGCCTGGTCGATCACGACGCAGCTCTCACCCGCGTCCTGCAACAGTTCCGCGACCTTGCTGCCCACCGCACCGAAGCCGGCCACCACGATGGGCCCGCTGCGGCGTATGGGCAAGGCCAGCCGCTCCACCGCCTCCAGGTTGGCCGGCGAACCCACGGCCACCAGGATGGCCCCGGACTCCACCACCGTGGCTGGCCCCTTGGTGGTGGTGAACACGCCGGCCCGCCACTGGCCGATGATGGTCACGCCGTGCTGCTCGCGCAACCGCAGCTCGCCCAGGCGCTTGCCGGCCAGCGGGCTGTTGGCGCGCACGCGGAACTCGGCCAGGCCCACGACGCTGCCCAGCAGGTGCATGCCCTCGGCCGGCGGGCTGATGCGCACGCTGGCGCGCGAGGCCAGGGCGCCGCCCAGCACATGCGCCGGCGTGAAGACGTCGGTGGCACCGATCTGCAGCATCGGTGCGCGGTACAGCGGTTCGTCGGCCAGCGCGAAAAGCGGGCCTGTGAAGCCGAGTTCGCGCACGATCATCGTGCAGCTGGCGTTGGCGTGGTCACCAGCGTTGCTGACCACGGCCCGGGCCTGCGCGACGCGGGCCAGGGACTTCGGTCCTTCGGCCAGCTGGCCGTGCACGACGTTGTAGCCGCGATCGCGCAGCTTGCGTGCCTGCTCCATGTCCTCTTCGAAGATGACGAAGGGGCTGCCGTTGCGCACGAATTCCTCCAGCAGCGTCTCGATGGCCGGGCCATGACCGTAGAAGAGCACCACACCCTGCATCGGCGGCAGCACGTGCGGCAGCTTGGCTTCGAACTGCTCCTCGAAGTAAGGCAGAAAGAAGATCGGAAAGATCAGGAACACCAGGAACTGGCCCATGAACTGCCCGACGATGACGAACAGCGCCATCGTCGGGTGGTTCCAGTGGTTGTCGCCGCCGTAGCCGGTCGTGGTGAGCGTCTCCGCCGCCCACTGCAAGCCCTGCAAGAAAGTCCGCGGAGTGCCTTCCAGCTGGGTCATCCCCAGCGCGTAAAGCCCGCCCAGCACGAGCAGGGTGACCGGCAGTGCCAGCAGCAGCGCCAGCAGGCGCCGCGTGGAACGCTTGAGGCCGGAAAAGATGGGGACCACGAGACGAAACAGGGTCGATGCAAGGCCACTTCGGCAGGCCTCAGTATCCGGGATCGGAACCCCGTACAGAGTACCGAGCGTGGGCTGCGGGCAACGTGGTGGCTGGTTCGGACCAGGCACCACG
>DAORNK010000004.1:37072-40471 GCA_035440985.1 Rubrivivax sp.
GGCGCGGTAACGCCGCAGCGTCAGGTCCAGGTACGCCGGCTGCTGACCGGCAATGCGGGCGATCTTGTCGTTGCCGAGGCCATCCGCGGCGTGGCAGCGGAAACAGGTCCTGGCATAGAGCGCCTCGCCGCTGGCGCGCAGGTCCGCACGGCCCGCGGGCCGCGGCGCCACCGGCTGGGCGGCGAAGTACATCGCCACACCCACCTTCTCGTCGACGCTCAGGGCCTTGAACAGACCTTCCATGAACGGGTCCCGGCGGCGACCTTCGGAAAACAGCCGCGACTGTTCCAGCAGGTAGGCCACGTTCTGGCCCGCCAGGTTGGGCACCTCGGCCTTGACGCTGTTGCCGGCCTCGCCATGGCAGTTGGCGCAGAAGCCGGCCGCCTTCTGGCCGGTTCTGATCAGACTGGCCGCGAGTTTCGCGTCGGCCCGCGCCTCCGCCAGGCGGCCGGCGGCGTCCGTTGCACCTGGGCGCAGCCTGTCGGCCTGCGCCATTGCACCGCCGGCGGCGAAGATCACCGCAAGGGCACAACACCACGTCGTGTTCGCCAGTGGTCGCATGGCTGGCTTGCCGGGCGCGCGCCGGGGTGCACCCGCTATGGCCGGGAACACCCCTGCCGCATCAGCGAACGATACCAGCCACAAGTATGGTCCGAACCCGCCGGCGCGCCACGCGAGCGCTCAATGCGTGAGAAAACGCAGCACCCAGTCCGCAAACTTGCCGTACGGCGGCCACAGGAAGCGCAAGGAACTGAAGCGCGCCTGGTAGAAGACCGGTCGCATCTTGGAAAACGCCGCGAAGCCCTCGTGGCCGTGGTAGTGGCCCATGCCGGACTCGCCCACGCCGCCGAAAGGCAGGTCGTGCTGCCCGACATGGAACAGCGCGTCATTGACCGACACCCCGCCGGACATCACGCGGTCCAGCAGCATCTGCACCTGCGCCGCGTCGTGGCTGAAGGGGTAGATGGCCAGCGGTCGTGGGCCGGCGTTGACCTGTCGCACCACCTCATCCAGCCGGTCGTAGCCGCACAGCGGCAGGATGGGGCCGAAGATCTCACGCTGCATCAGCAGGCTGTCGGCCGGTGCGTCCAGCACGATGTGCGGCGCGATCTTGCGCGCGGTTGCATCGAAGGCCGGGCCGGGCAGCAGGGGCAGCACCGTGGCACCCCGCTGGCGGGCGTCATCCAGCGCCTGCAGCAGCCGCTCGAAGCTGCGCGCATCGATGATGCTGGAGTAGTCGGGCGAAGACAGGCTGGGGTAGCGCGACGGCACGATGGCCTTGGCCAGTTCGACGAACTCGCCGATGCGCGCGCGCGGCAGCCAGACGTGGTCCACCGTGGTGCAGATCTGGCCGGCGTTCAGGCACTTGACGAACAGGATGCGTTCGGCCGCGAGCTTGAGCGGGAAGTCGTCGCAGACGATGGCCGGCGCCTTGCCGCCGAGCTCCAGCGTCACCGGGCACAGGTTGGCCGCCGCTGCAGCCATCACCGCGCGGCCGGTGGTGCCCGAGCCGGTGAACAGCAGGTGGTCGAACTTGAGCTGGGAGAACGCCACGCCGACACCGCCGGTCTCGTCGAAGAACTGCAGCTTCTCGGGCGGAAAGTAGGCCGGCATCCTGTCGATCAGGAACCGTGCCAGGTGGCGGGAGTTCTCGCTCATCTTGACCATCGCCCGGTTGCCGGCGGCGAAGATGTAGCTCAGCGGCACCATGCTCAGGTTGAGCGGGAAGTTCCACGGCACGATCACGCCCACCACGCCCAGCGGCTGCGGGATGACGCGGTTGCGCGCGCCGAAGAAGTTGCGCAGATCCACCGCGCGGCGCTGCGGTTTCATCCAGCCGCGCAGGTGCTTGATGACGTGGTCGATGCCATCCACGGCCGGAAAGACCTCGGCCAGCAAGGTCTCATGCCGCGAGCGGTGGCCGTAGTCGGCGCTGATGGCTTCGCACAGCGCGGTCTCGTTCTCGCGCACGAAGCGCTGCAGCGTGCGCAGATCGGCCTTGCGCTCCTCCAGGCTGGGCACCGGGTGGGCCAGATAGGCCTGGCGCTGGGCCGTCAGGGCGGCGTTGAGGCTGTCGAGCAAAGGCAGATCGGCCAGGTTCATGGCGGGTCCCGGTGGCAGTGCGGCAAGGCATGGTAGCGCTGCGCGGTGGGGCGCGTTTGGGGGCGGCGGCCTACTCCCCAGGCCCCCAGGCCGGGGGCCCCACCCCGCAGCGACACTTATGCAAGCGTGTGCCTATTGCCCGTTGCTGCGTGCCCTGGTTAGCGTGCTGATCTCACTCCGGAGCATTCATGCAGGCCTTCCCCACAGCACCCGCGATGCGGCGCCGCACCATCTTGAGCGCCGCCACTCTGACTCTGATCGGCTGCACAACGCCAACCATGCCACCCGCCACCAGCCCGGCCGCGCCCGCCGCCCGCAAGCCAGACGCCATCTGGGGCACCGGGCCCAACGTCTTCAACCTGGCCACCGGCAGCCCGGGCGAACTGGGCCTGCTGGAGGTGCTGGCCACCGGCTTCGCACAAAGCCACCAGGCCACGATGCGCTGGTTCAAGGCCGGTTCGGGGCAGGCCATGAAGCTGCTGCAGGACCGGCAGGTGGACATGGTGCTGGCCCACGCACCACCGGCCGAACGCCGGGCCGTGGCCGATGGCTGGGCGACGGGCCGCGTGCTCATCGGCTCCAACGAATTCTGGATCCTCGGCCCCGAGGCCGACCCGGCGCGCATCGCCGGCGCTGGCAGCGCGGCGGAGGCCTTCACGCGCATCCTGGACAGCGGCGCGCGCTTCTTCTCGCGTGGCGACAACTCCGGCACGCATCAGAAGGAAACCGAGATCTGGCGTGCCGCCGGCCGCTCGCCCGGCGGGGCAGCCTACATCCTGACCAAGGACTTCATGACGGCCAGCATGCGCCGCGCCAACGACGAAGGTGGTTACTTCCTCACCGATTCCAGCACCTTCATCGCCGAACGACGCAACATGCCGAAGCTGCGCCTGCTGTTCCGCGGCGGCGAGATCCTGCTCAACCCCTATCACACGCTGTACCTGACCAAGCCCAACACCGGCGACGCGACGGCAAGGCGCTTTGGTGCCTACCTGCTGTCGGACCCTGTGCAATCGCTGCTGCGCGACTTCGGGCGCGACCGTTACGGTGAAGCCATGTACAACGACGCCGCTGCCACGGCGCGCCAGCTCAAGACCTGAGCTCCGCCCAGCAGCGTGGGCGGTTCATCCTGCGCCCGTCCAGGTATCCTGATCTTGCCTTTCGTCTGAAGGGCCATCACGCAGGAGACGACCCCATGCACGCTTCGGCAGCGCCTTGCCCACCGCCCCCACGCACCCGGTGGTCCGGCCTGAGCCGGGCCGTGGCGCTGGCCGTCGGCATCGGCGTCGGCGGGTG
>DAORNK010000005.1:0-39988 GCA_035440985.1 Rubrivivax sp.
TGAGGGTAGCCTCGTCGGCCAGGCGCAGGTGCAGCGCGTCGCGGTCGGTCTCGGCATACACCGCCACCGTGGTCACGCCCAGCTCGCGGCAGGCACGCAGCACGCGCACCGCGGCGGCGCCGCGCCCGGCCACCAGGATCTTGCTGAACAGCTTCGAAGCGTCGGCCATCGCGTGCCTCACAGCGGGATGTTGCCGTGCTTGCGCGGGGGGTTGCGATCACGCTTGTTGCGGCAGGACTCCAGCACGCTGATCAGGCGCGGCCGGGTTTGCGCGGGGTCTATCACCTCGTCGATGTAGCCCAGCTCGGCGGCGTTGTAGGGGTTGGCGAACTTGTCGCGGTAGTCGGCCACCAGCGCCTGGCGTGTCTGCTCGGGCTCTTTCGAGGCGTTCATGGCGGCGCGGTGGATGATGTTCACCGCGCCCTCGGGGCCCATCACGGCGATCTCGGCGGTGGGGAAGGCCATGCTGTAGTCGCCGCGGATGTGCTTGCTGTTCATCACGCAGTAGGCACCGCCGTAGGCCTTGCGCGTGATGACGGTGAGCTTGGGCACGGTGGCCTCGGCCATCGCGTACAGCAGCTTGGCGCCGTGCTTGATGATGCCGCCCAGCTCCTGCCCCACGCCGGGCATGAAGCCGGGCACGTCTTCGAAGATCACCAGCGGGATGTTGAAGCTGTCGCAAAAGCGCGTGAAGCGCGCGCCCTTGAGTGATGAATCCACGTCCAGCGCGCCGGCCATGAAGGCCGGCTGGTTGGCCACGATGCCCACGGGCTGGCCGTCCAGCCGCGCAAAGCCCACCACCAGGTTGCGTGCGTAGTGCTCCTGCACCTCGAAGAAGTGCTGCTCGTCCACCACCGCGCGGATGATCTCCTTGATGTCATACGGCACGTTGGGGTCATCGGGAATCAGGCTGCGCAGCGCCAGCTCGCAGCGGTTGATGTCGTCGCTGCAGGCCGCGCGCGGCGGGTCTTCCATGTTGTTGAGCGGCAGGTACGAAAACAGCTCGCGCAGCATCAGCAGGCATTCTTCGTCGTCGCTGCACGCAAAGTGCGCGCAGCCCGAGCGGCTGTTGTGCGTCATGGCGCCGCCGAGCTCTTCCTTGCTCACCTCCTCGTGCGTCACGGTCTTGATCACCTCGGGGCCGGTGATGAACATGTACGAGGTGTCCTTCACCATGAAGATGAAGTCGGTGATGGCCGGCGAATACACCGCGCCACCCGCGCACGGGCCCATGATGGCCGACAGCTGCGGGATCACGCCCGAGCTGGTGACGTTGCGCAGGAAGATCTCGGCGTAGCCGGCCAGTGAGTCAACACCCTCCTGGATGCGCGCGCCGCCCGAATCGTTGAGCCCGATGACGGGCGCGCCGTTCCTGGCCGCCATGTCCATGATCTTCACGATCTTCTGCGCGTACGACTTCGACAGCGAGCCGCCGAAGACGGTGAAGTCCTGCGCAAACACATAACACAGCCGGCCGTCGATGCGGCCATAGCCGGTGACCACGCCGTCGCCGGCGATCTTCTGCTCGGCCATGCCGAAGTTGTGGCACTGGTGCACCACGAACTTGTCGATCTCGTGGAAGCTGCCTTCGTCGAGCAGGATGGCGATGCGCTCGCGCGCCGTCAGCCGGCCCGACTGGTGGTGCTTGGTTATCCTGTCGCGGCCGCCACCCAGCTCGGCCTCGTCGTTCCTGGCCTTGAGCAGGCGCAGCTTGTCTTCGATCGTCATGGCTTACCTCTGGATTGGCCGGGCTGCGTTCAGGCGCCGAACGCCTTGAGCTGCACGCCTTCGGCCTCGAGCCGCGTGCGGATGCGGCAGATCATCGCCATGGCCTCGGCGGTGTCGCCGTGCACACACACGGTTTGCGCGGTCAGCGGCACCGGGGTGCCGTCGATGGCGATCACCTGGCGGTCGCGCACCATGGCCAGCACACGCTCGGCGGCGGCCTGTGCATCGTGGATCACCGCGCCGGGCTGGCTGCGTGGCACGAGCTTGCCTTCGCGGGTGTAGGCGCGGTCGGCAAAGACCTCTTCCACGCAGCGCAGGCCGGCGGCCTGGGCCGCCTCCACCATCCTGGAGTTGCTCAGGCACACCATGATGAGCTCAGGGTCCACGGCCTGGATGGCCTGGGCAATGGCGTTGGCCACCGCTGCGTTGACGGCGGCGGTGTTGTACAGCGCGCCATGCGGCTTCACGTGCTGCAGCCGCACGCCCTCGCGCTTGCACAGCGCCCACAGCGCACCGATCTGGTAGAGCACGTCGGTGTGCACCTCGTCGGGGCTGGCATCCATGTTGCGGCGGCCAAAGCCCACCAGGTCGGGGTAGCTGGGGTGGGCCCCCACGGCCACGCCGTGAGCCTTGGCCAGCTGCACGGTCTTCCACATCGTCAGCGGATCCGAGGCGTGAAAGCCGCAGGCCACGTTGGCCGAGGTGATGTGCGGCATCACCTCGTCGTCGCGGCCTATGGTGTAGGCGCCGAAGCCTTCCCCCATGTCGCAGTTCAGGTCGATCTTCATCTGTGCCGTCTCCTGGTTCAGGTCAGCGGGCGCGGCCGTGCCGTTTCAGCCGGCGCTGGCCCTGGCGTAGTTGCGTTCTTCGGCGGCCAACGCCGCCACCGCTTCCTCGTCGGAGCTTTCGACAAAGCTGACGCCATCGCCGGCCCTGGCCTGGGCCAGGCGCGGCAGGTCGGCGCTGATCACGAAGCCGATCTTGGCGTAGCCGCCGGTGGTCTGGCAGTCGGCCATCATCACGATGGGGTGGCCGTCGCCCGGCACCTGGATGGCACCGGCGGCGATGGCGTCGGAGACGATGTCGGCACCGCTGACATGCTGCACCGTCGGGCCTTCCATCAGGATGCCCATGCGGTCGTTGCGCGGCGACACCTTGAACGCGCCGCTGAACAGCGTGCGCAGGCCTTCGGCGGTGAAGGCCGTGTCCTGCGGGCCCAGGATCACGCGCAGCCGCACTTCGCTGCCGTAGCGCGGCACCAGCTCGCGCGGCAGCTCGCGCCTGGCGCTGGGCAGGGCGGTACTGCGGCCGATGCGCAGCACGTCGTCGGTACGCAGCGCGCGGCCGTCCAGCCCGCCCAGCGCAGCGCGGGTGTAGGTGGAGGCACTGCCCAGCACGCTGGGCTCGGCAATGCCGCCGTGCAGGGCCAGGTAGCTGCGGCAGCCCTCCACCGCGCGGTCAAAGACCAGCTCGCTGTCGGGTGGGACGTAGACACCCGACCAGTTCTTCAGCGGCTGCCCGTTCAAGCGGGCCTGCATGTCGGCCCCGGCGATGGCGATGTAGGCCTCGCTGGCAAAGCGGAAGCGGCCACCGAGCAGCGTCATCTCCAGCACCGCGGCGGTGGCCGGGTTGCCCGCCAGGATGTTGGCCATCGTGGCGGCGTAGCGGTCCATCACGCCCGAGGCGGGCATGCCGAAGGCGCGGTAGCCCTGCCGCCCCTGGTCTTGCACGGTGCTGAGCAGGCCGGGCTGGATGACGGTGCACATGGGCTCAGCGGCTGGTGCGCGGGGTGTAGAGGCCCTGGTCCACGTCGCGCTGGATGGACTGGAAGCTGCACTCGTCGATGGCCACGAAGCGCAGGTGGTCACCCGCCGCGAACAGGAAGGGGTTGGCTGCCTGGGGGTTGAACACGCGCAGGGGCGTGCGGCCGATCAGTTGCCAGCCGCCCGGGCTTTCGATGGGGTAGATGCCGGTCTGGCTGCCGGCGATGCCCACCGAGCCCGCCGGGATGGCCACGCGCGGCTGTGCCAGCCGCGGCGTGGCGATGCGCTCGGACATGCCGCCCAGGTAGGGAAAGCCCGGCGTGAAGCCCAGCATGTACACCAGGTAAGGCTTGGCGGTGTGGATGCCGATGACCTCTTCCATCCCGAGACCGTTGTGCTCGGCCACATGGGCGAGATCGGGGCCGTACGCGCCGCCGTAACAGACGGGAATCTCCACCACCCTGGCCTGCTCGGCCTGACCGGCGGTCACGCCCAGGCCTTGCAGCAGCTGCCGGATGCGGGCCTCCAGGCTCTGGCGGCTGGTCTGCAGCGGGTTGAAGAGAACCATCAGCGAACGGTAAGTGGGCACGATCTCGCGGGCCAGATCGGGCAAGGCCTGGGCGATGGCACGTGCCAGCCGGTGCACCCGCGCGTTCACCGCGGGGTCGATGCGGTCACCGAAATCGACGACGAGGCCGCCCTCGCCGGCTTTCAGGATGTTCACCTCATCCATGGTCGGGGTCTCCATTGGCACACGCGTGGGGCCCGGGTTCAGGCGTGCAGGCCGGGTTCGGCGCCCGCGCCGGGATCAGGCCGGGGTCACATCATCCGGGGCAGCCACAGCACCAACTGCGGGAACAGGTAGATCAGCAGCACGCCCAGCATCAGCAACCCGAAGAAGGGCAGCGCGGTGCGCGCCAGGTAAGGCAGCTCGCGCCCGGTCAGCCCCTGCAGCACGAACAGGTTGAAGCCCACCGGCGGCGTGATCTGCGCCATCTCCACCACCAGCACGACGAAGACGCCGAACCAGATCAGGTCGATGCCCGCGGCCCGCACCGTCGGCAGCAGCACGGCCATGGTCAGCACCACCATGCTGATGCCGTCGAGGAAGCAGCCCAGGACGATGAAGAACACCATCAGCAGCAGCAGCAGCCAGAACTGCGACAGCTGCAGGCCGCCGATGAAGGCGGCCACCTCGCGCGGCAGCCCGATGAAGCCCATGGCCAGCGTGAGGAAGGCGGCGCCGGCCAGGATGAGGCCGATCATGCAGTAGACGCGGCAGGCGGCGAAGATGCCTTCCTTGAACGAGGCCCAGCTCAGCGAGCCTTCCAGCTTGCTCAGCACCAGAGAGCCGGCCACGCCCAGCGCGGCCGATTCGGTGGGCGTTGCGATGCCGCTGTAGATGCTGCCGATGACCAGCAGCACCAGCGAAACCACCGGTATCAGGTGCTTGCCGGCACGCAGCTTGGCGGCCAGACTCAACTCGGCATCACCGGCCGGCACCTGGCCCGGGTGGCGCAGAGCCCACAGCATCAGGTAGCCCGAAAAGATGGCCATCAGCATGATGCCGGGCATCACACCGGCCACGAAAAGCCTGGCGATCGACACATCGGTGGCCACCGCGTAGACGATCATGATGATGGACGGCGGAATCAGCAGCCCGAAGGTGCCGGCGCCAGCCAGCGAGCCCATCGAGATGGCGTCCGGATAGCCGCGCTTCTTCAGCTCGGGCAACGTGATCTTGCCGATGGTGGCGCAGGTGGCCGCGCTGGACCCCGACACCGCGGCGAAGATGCCGCAGCCGATGACGTTGGCGTGCAGCAGCCGACCCGGCACCTTGTTGAGCCAGGGCGACAGGCCGGTGAACATGTCGGCGGTAAGCCGCGAGCGGAACAGGATCTCGCCCATCCACAGGAACAGCGGCAACGCCGTGAGCGACCAACCGCTGGTGCTGCCCCAGATGGTGAAGACCATGGTGTCGCCGACCGGGCGGCTGGTGAAGACCTGCATGGCGAACATCGCCACGCCCAGCAGGGCCAGGCCGATCCAGAAGCCCGATGCGAGGACTGCGATCAGCAGTGCGATCAGCAGGGCCGCGGTGAGGATGTCCATGCCTGCCGCCTACTCGGATGCCGCGGACGCGCCGGCGGGATGCTTGAAGAACGGACGGCCCCGCAACCGCGCGACCGCTGCGTCGGCAAAAGCCACCGCCAGGCCTATGCAGCCCAGCGCCATGCCGATCTGCGGTATCCACAGCGGTGTGGCGTCGGCCCCCTGCGACATGTCGTGCGTCAGGTGCGACACCCACACCAGCTGACAGCTGTAAAAGGCCAGTGCCCAGGTCAGCGCCATGCCGGCCAGCACGCACCACCACTCCAGCACGTTGCGCCAGGTGGGAGGAAGCCGTTGCAGCAGCAGCGTCACCCGGATGTGTTCGCCACGCTGCAGCGTGCCCGGCATGGCCAGGAACAGCGCCGACGCGATGCCGTAGCCGGCGTAGGCGTCCAGCCCACGCAGGCCCAGCGCGAACTGGCGGTCGAGGATGCCCAGCACGACCACCACGAAGGTCAACGCCATGGCCAGTGCCGCCAGCACCATCAAGCCTTCGTAGAACCGGTCCAGCGATTGGCGCATGGCGAATGCCCCGACCTACTTGCGGTAGGCGTCGAGGATGGCCTGGCCTTCCGCGCCGGCCTGGCGCGCCCAGTCGGCGGCCATGCGGTTGCCGATGGCCTGCAGTTCGCGCTTGAGCGTCTCGCTGCTGCGGTCCACCGTCATGCCCTTGGCCGCCAGTTCCTTCAGGTACTCGTCGTCCTTCTGGTCGCTGGTCTTCCAGCCGCGCTCGCCCGCGGTCTCGCCCACCTTGGTCAGCGCCGCCTTGGTGGCGGCATCCAGCGTGTCGAAGGCCTTCATGTTGACCACCACCGCGTTGCGCGGCAGCCAGGCGTTGACGTCGTAGAAGAACTTGACCTGCTCGTAGAGCTTGCTTTCCACGCCGCTGGCGCTGCTGGTGAGGAAGTTGTCCACACCGCCGGTGGCCAGGGCCTGGGGCAGTTCGGCCAGCTGGATGGTGACGGGCTGTGCACCCACGAGTTCGGCAATGCGCGTGGTGGCCGGGTTGTAGGCCCGCATTTTGGTGCCCTTCAGATCGGCCAGCGACTTGACCGCCTTGCCGCTGTACAGCGACTGCCCCGGCCAAGGCACCGCATACAGCAGCTTCAGGCCCTGGCTGGCCAGCAGCTTTTCCAGCGCCGGGTTGCTGATGTCGTTGAGCTTGCGCGCCTGGGCGTAAGTGGTGGCCAGGAAGGGAATGGAGTCGATGCCGAACAGCGCGTTTTCGTTGGCGGCGCCGGAAAGGATGAACTCGCCGATCTGGGTCTGGCCGGTCTGCACCGCGCGCTTGATCTCGTTGGCCTTGAACAGCGAGGCGCCCGGATGCACGGTGATCTTGAGCTTGCCGCCCGTGGCTTTGCCCACTTCGTCGGCGAACCACTGCAGGTTCTGCACCTGGAAGGTGTTGGGGCCATAACCCGAAGGCAGGTCCCATTTGGTTTGTGCCTGCGCGCTGCCCAAGGCAGCGGCCAGAGCCAGAGTCAGTGCAAGCTTCTTCATCGGGAGTCTCCTTGGGCGGGTGGGGGCTAGAAAGAGGCCAGTTGGTGGTTCAGCAGATCGGTCACGAGCATCGCACCGGGTGCGTGGGTGATGGCCAGTGGCACGCGGGCTTTCTGCAGCGCGGCCTGGGGCGTGACACCACAGGCCCAGTACACGGGCAGTTCGTCGGCGTGCACGGCCACGGCGTCACCGTAGTCGGGTTGCGCAAGGTCGGCAATGCCGATCAACGCCGGGTCCCCCAGATGCACCGGGGCGCCGTGCACCGCCGGAAAGCGTGACGTGATCTGCACCGCGCGGATGGCCGCCGCGGCGCGCAGCGGGCGCATGGTCACCACCAGCGGGCCGCTGAACGGGCCGGCAGGCGCCGTGGCGATGTTGGTGCGGTACATGGACACGTTGCGGCCTTCGTCGATGTGGCGCAGGCGCAGGCCTTCGTCCAGCAGCGCCTGCTCGAAACTGAAGGAACAGCCCAGCGCGAAGGCGACCATGTCGCCGGTCCAGAGTCCGCTGATGTCGGTGGGCTGGTCCACGAGCTCGCCATCGCGCCAGACGCGGTAGCGCGGAACGTCGCTGCGAACGTCGATGTCGCCGCCCAGGGACGGCAGCATGGGGTCACCGGGCTCCCCGACCGCCAGCAGCGGGCATGGTTTCGGGTTGCGCTGACAGAAGCGCAGAAAGTCACCGGCCTGCGCCTGCGGCAGGATCACCAGGTTCGCCTGCACGTGTCGCTCGGCCAGGCCGCTGGTGTGGCTGGTCCAGGCGCCCGACCGGGCCGCGGCGCGAACCTGCGCCGGCGTGCTGCCGCTGCCGATGCCGGTGGAAACGCTGTTGCTGGGCTTCATGTCCGTTGCGAGTGGGCCGAGGGGGCCGTGGGGGCCGTGGGGAAGGTGGCGCGATTCTGTGGACGCCCGCCTCGCGGCCACAAACGAGAAATTCTTCTATGGCTTCATCGGTTTTCTCGATGAGGAGTCCATGCGGTTGAAATCCTGCACCGATTCGATGGCCTGTGCCACGGCCGGCGAGGAGGGGTCATCGCGCCAGCTCAGGTGGATGGGCAGCGGCGTCAACAGCGCGTCGCAGCTCAGCGGCCGCAGTGCCAGGCGCTCGCCCAGCCGCACGGTGGCCGCGTGCGGCAGCGTGGCGACGCCGAATCCGCTTTCCACCAGCTGCACCATCGCCGAGATCGACGAGATGTTGTGCACGCGCGGAGCCTCCACGCCCTGCTTGCGGCACACGTCCAGCAACGCCACGTGCGGCTGCGAGCCACGTTGAAAGGTGAGGAACTCGTCCTGCGACGCCAGGTCGGCAAAGGCCCAGCGCCGCCGCGTGTGGCGACCCACCTGACCGACGAAGACCATGGGCATCGAGGCCAGCGCCCGCGTGCGCACGCCTTCGCCATCGGCCGGCCGTGCAGCGATGATCAGATCCACCGTGCCGCGTTGCATCTGGTCCAGCAGCACGGTCGTGGTTTCCACCGTCAGCTCCAGTTCCAGCGCCGGATGCTGCAGGCGCAGCGCGCGCACCCAGTCGATCAGCCAGGAATGCAGCACCGATTCGATCGCCCCTACGCGCAGCGAAGCTGGACGCTCGGCAGCGCCGCCGAGTTCGGCCTTGATCTCGCGCTGCAGGTTCAGCAACCGTTCGGCCTGGCGCTGGAACCGCAAGCCGGCCGAGGTGAGCCGGAATTGCTTGTCGCGCCGGTCCAGCAGCAGCACGCCCAGTTCGGACTCCAGCGCGGCGATGCGGCTGGACAGCGCGGACTGCGTGACGAACAGCTTCTCGGCGGCGCGGGTCACGCTCTTGAGCGCAGCGGCCCAATGGAAGGCTTCGACAAAGCGCAGATTCATGCCAGGCCCCGGTTGGCCCCTGCCCACCGCTCAGGATCGAGGCGGCTGGGCGGGGTCGCTGCGCGGTGATGCTAATGCGCCGTAGCGCTGATCCGGACCGAACCAGGCCCCGGAAGCCCCGGAGGAGCTGGGCTGGTCTGCGGGATGCAGCCCGCTGCGCCACGGCCTGCCGCCCGCTTGGGCTTGACGGCAGCGCGCGCAGGGACTTGAATCCGCATCGCGACTCGCGCCAAAGCACCCGCATTTACCGTCCCGATGCCCGCAAGACTGCACCACCCGATGCAAGAGGACGCCGCATGAATGCTGGCCCGACGAACCCGGACGACCCCCATGACGCGAGCCCTCTGCCAGCGGCCGACGACTGGCCCGCGGCCACGGACGACCCCGGCGATCCCGACGAGGAGGCCCTGCAGCAGGCGCAGGCCATCGACGATGCCGCCGATCGCCACGCATGGCCCGTGCCGAACGAGACACAGCTGGTGGCCTGGATCACGGCCATCGTGGACCGTGACGAGCGCGCGCTGGCAGCCCTGTATGACGCCACCTTCACACGCGTGTTCGGCCTCGTGAAGCGCATCGTGCGCAGTACCGCACTGGCCGAGGAAGTGGTCGAGGATGCCTACTTCCAGGTCTGGCGGCAGGCCGTGCGCTTCGATCCGGCGCGCGGCAAGGCACTGACCTGGCTGCTGGCAATGGCCCGTTCGCGCGCCATCGATGCCCTGCGCCGCGAGGCGCGTTTCGGGCACGAGACTGCCGACGCCGACGGCCCCCCTGAGGCGGCCAGCGCGCAGCCGCCTCACGACGAACTGCTGGATCTGGCGCGCCACCAGGCCAGGCTCCACCAGGCCTTGATGCGGCTGGGCGCGCAGCCGCGGCAACTGGTGTCGCTGTCGTTCTTCCGCGGCCTGAGCCACGAGGAGATCGCCCAGCAGGTGGGCCTGCCAGTGGGCACGGTCAAGTCACAGATCCGGCGCGCACTGCTGGCGCTGCGCCAGGCGCTCGGCGAGCACGCAGCGCGACCACTGGCGTCCTAGGGCGCCGAACCCAACGGCCCGGCATCACATCTTCAGCTTCAGGACGATCCCGCCATGACCTCCCGCTCCACGCCTGTGCGCATCGATCCGGCCCCGGATCCCCTGGACCCGGCTCTGGAACCGCTGCTGAGCGAACCGCTGGCCACCGCCTGGGCGGCCGGGCATGCTTCCGCGCCCCTGCGCGACCGGTTGCTGCACCGCGCAGCCGTTTCGAAACTCGCCTCAGCCGCGATGGTCACCTCACGCTGTCAGCGCCTGCAGCGCATCCCGGTGGCGCCGGGTGTCTCGATGCGTGTGCTGTACGCGGCGCCGGTTGATCGCCCGCTGCGTCCCGGCGAACCGCTGCGCGCCTGTCTGATCGAACTGCAACCCGGCGGCAGCTGGGCGAACGCGGGCACGGCGCACCATCGCGAATGGCTGGTGCTACGGGGCCGCGCGCGGGTGGCGGGTGACACCCTGGATGTCAGGGACTACCGTGTCGTGCCAGCGGGCGGGGCGGCGGACGCCCTTCAAAGCGAGACCGGCGCGCTGCTCTTCCTGCGCGAGTCGGCCGGCGCGGCCGGCGAAGCGTTCACCGTGCGGGATGCCCAGGCCGGCTGGCCCGACTACGCACCCGGCATCCGGCGCCGCGTGCTCTGGCAGCACGCGGGGCAAGCCGCCCTGCTCTACGCCGCCGAGCCCGGTGCCTCGGTGCCTGTGCACCGGCATGGGCACGACGAGGAGTGCCTGATGGTGCAGGGCGAACTGTTCCTGGACGACGTGCTGCTGCAGGAAGGTGACTACCAGCTGGCACCGGCCGGCACCGGTCACCGCGTCACCGAGACCGACACCGGTGTCGTGATCTACGCGCATGGCGACCTCGACCTGAAGTTCGTCGAAGAGCTCTGACGCATCCAGTGGGCCGGCGGGGCCGTATCGCTTCCATCCCAACCCGATGGAGGCCTTCGATGAGCACCGCACTGCACACCGTCCAGCAGATCTACGCCGCCTTTGCGCGCGGCGACATTCCCGCCATCGTCGAGCTGCTCGACGACGACGTGCAGTGGGAGACCTGGGCCGCCCACTCCGCCCAGGCGGCCGACGTGCCCTGGCTGCGCGCCGGTACCGGCAAGGCAGCGGCCTGGCGCTTCTTCGAGGAGATCGGACGCTGGAAGTTCGAGCACTTCGAAGTCCTGGGCCTGATGGCCAGCGAGTCGCAGGTGGCCGCCGAGGCCGTGGTGGACGCCATCGTGCCCGGCGGCCGGCGACTGCGCGACGAGGAGATGCACCTGTGGAACGTCAACGCAGCCGGCAAGGTGACCCGCTTTCGCCACTACGTCGACACCGCCAAGCACATTGCCGCGGCGCGCTGAAGCGTCCTGGCAAGCGAGGCCGGTTCTGCGGTCGCCCGATGATCGTCGGGCCGTCACGCCTGAGCACGCGGCGCCTGGGTGTCGTCCTGAGTGAGGTCAATGGACACCCAGGTCCCAACCGGGCCGAGGACGGCAGCCTCATCCGGCCACCCGATGCGCAAGGCAGGGCATGGCCAGGAGCAGCTGCGGGCCTTGGGGCTGTGAACCATGCGCCTGCAACGGTGTCCGCATCGACAGCCGCTCCTTCCGCATGGCCGCGGCTGGGTCGCGCCACCGCCGCACGATCGGTGGCGTCACGCGGACGCAGCGGCTGCGGACTGCCCGCGCGTCTTCCACAGCGACACGAGCACACCGCCGGCAATCAGGCCGAAGGTCACGGACAGCGAGATGACCGCCGGCACCTTGCCGATGATGCCCACCAGGAAGATCTTGCTGCCGATGAAGACCAGCACCAGGGCCAGCGCGTACTTGAGGTACTTGAAGCGATGGATCATCGCCGCCAGCGCGAAGTACAGCGCGCGCAGGCCGAGGATCGCGAAGATGTTGCTGGTGTAGACGATGAACGGGTCGGTGGTGATCGCAAAGATCGCCGGCACCGAGTCCACCGCGAAGATCAGGTCCACGAACTCGACCAGCACCAGGGCCAGCAGGAGCGGCGTCGCGAAGCGCTCGAGCCTGCCCGTCTTGGGGTCGGGCTCATGCACCCAGAACGCATTGCCGCGCAGGCCATCGGTGACGCGCATGTGCCGCTTCAGGAACTTCAGCAGCGGGTTTTTCGCGATGTCGGGCACGTGGTCGGCGATGATCCACATCTTGATGCCGGTGAAGATCAGGAAGGCACCGAACAGGTACAGCACCCAGCTGAACTGGCTGACCAGCGTGGCCCCCAGGGCGATCATGATCGCGCGCAGCACGATCACGCCCAGGATGCCCCAGAACAGCACCCGGTGCTGGTACTGCCGCGGAATGGCGAAGAAGGTGAAGATCAGCGCGATGACGAAGACGTTGTCCATCGACAGCGACTTCTCGATCATGAAGCCGGTGTAGTAGTCCATGCCGCTTTGCGCGCCCAGGTACCACCACACCCAGGCGCCGAAGACCAACGCCACGCTGATGTAGCCGGCCGACAGCAGCAGGCTTTCGCGCACGCCTATCTCCTTGTCGTCCTTGTGCAGGACACCAAGATCGAAGGCCAGCAGCGCGACGACGATGCCGACGAAGGCCAGCCAGACCCAGGCCGGCTTGCCCATGAAGTCGGACGTGACCAACGGAAGCAGGAACTCCATGGTGTGGCTTCAGACGATGATGGTGACGACGGTGCCCAGGCCCAGCAGTCCGCTGCACACACCCAGCAGCGCGATATCGCGCTTCTCGTTGCCCAGGCGCCAGGCGTGGAAGGTGACGGCTGCCAGGATGGCCGTCATGATGCCGAAGAGCAGCATGCTGGTGTCCATGGTGATGCTCGGATCGATTTGAGTTGACGTTGGATGGTTGACCTTCGGTGCTGCGCGGTCAGCCCGTCGCCATCGAAGGGCCGGCGCCCGGGCCGGCGTTGCCGCTGCCGCGTCGGCGCCACATCGCGATCAGCCCGTGCAGCGCGGCGCCCAGCAGTAAGAGCAGCACGCTGCCGATGGCCCAGATCACCCAGGTCACGACGGTCAGCCCGCCGGCCAGGGCTGGAACAGTCTGCAGCAGGCCGTCGACCAGCGGCGCAAGGCCCGCGGCGACCTGGGTCACGACCTGAGCGAGCTCAGCGGGCACCCAGGGAGACAGCCAATCCGGCAAGGCGACACCCCCCACGCCCGAAACGGCTCCGGAGAGAGCCCCTGCATTGGAGACGGTCCAGACCGCCAGCGCATGCAGCGCCCAGGCAGCCAGCGACCACAGGGCAAGCAGCGAAAGGACGGCAAACCAGCTGAAGGCGTAGAACATGGTGCAAGCGTGGTGGAGTGATCGGATGACTGGAGTGTGGAGACGGGATGCGTTCGAACAAACCAGAGCCAAACGCACCTATAGTTCGGTTTTATCGATGTGGAGCAAGCATGCTGAACTACCGCCACCTGCACTACTTCTGGGTCGTCACCAAGGAAGGCGGCTTCGCCCGGGCTGCCGAGCGGCTGGACATGGCCGTGCAGACCATCAGTGCGCAGGTGCGGGAACTGGAGAAGGCGCTGGGCCACCAGTTGCTCAAGCCTTCCGGCCGCGGCGTGGCCCTCACCGAGGCCGGCCAGGCCGCCTTCGCGCGAGCCGAGGAGATCTTCCAGCTTGGCCAGGTGATCCCCGACGAGGTTCGGCAAGCGGCCAGTGGCCAGGTGGCGCGCCTGGCCGTCGGTTTCTCGGACGGCATCTCCAAGCTTGCCGCGCACGCGCTGCTGGAGCCGGTCCTCGGCACGCCCCATCTGCGTCTGGTCTGCCACGAGGGCGAGTTCGAACAACTGCTCAGCGAACTGGCGTTGCATCACCTCGACCTGGTGCTGGCCGGCCAGGCCGCACCACGCAACCCCCATCTGCGCCTGTCCAGCGAACGCCTGGTCGACGCGCCGATCGACTGGTACGGGCCGGTGCGCCTGGTCGGCAAGCTGGAGCGCGACCGCTTTCCGCGCAGCCTCAACGACCTGCCCGTGCTGCTGCCCACCGGACACTCGGCACTGCGCACGACGCTGGAACATTGGTTCGAAACGCAGGGCCTGCGGCCGCGAATCGTCGGCGAGTTCGAAGACAGCGCGCTGCTGGCCGTATTCGCCGCGCGCGGGCTGGGCGTGTTCCCGATCAGCCGGCTCGGGGCAGACGACATCGGCCTGATGCGGGGTTTGCGGCTGCTGGGCCGCAGCGAGGGCGTGAAGGAGGAGGTCCACGCCATCCGGTCGCGGCGCGGCCAGCATCATCCGCTGGTGCAGAGGTTGATGGCCGCGGCGGCAGCCCGGGCCGACGGCTGACCGGGTCAGGCCGGCTGGAGGGCTTGCACTTCGGGCCGGGCCATCGGCAAATGGTCGGCGCGACCCCACTGCCGGCGCATGGCCGCCACGACCTGAGCTTCGGCTTCGGCAAGATGCTTGTCGGCCTCCGCTGCCACGCCGGCCAGCATCAGGACCTTGGCCCGCAAGGCAGGCTCGTCCACTTCGGCCAGCAGCAAGGCCAACGTGGTGTCATCCACGCTGCACATCATCGAGCCGCTGCCGTAAGCGCCCATGAGCAGATCCTCGCACAGGGTGTGCACCACCTGCGCGAATGCGCCTGGCGCGAGGCCGAGTTCCGGCTCCACCTGGCGCTGCTGCAGGGCCTCGATCTCCGAGCGGCAGACATGGCCGTCGGAGATCAGCACCAGCGCGACGATGCGCGCGGCGGCTTCGGGGCTGTTGCGGGGGTAGCTGCGCATGAACGGTCTCCTCTTCAGTGAGTGATGGACTGGGGTGACAGGGGGCGTGGCTTCAGAAGCCCTGGTGGTGGTGATGGCGACGCCGCTGGATGGAGTCCTGACGCCGGCGATCGACGCGGATAGGGATGGGCACCAGCACCGGTGCCGACCGCGGCGCCCAGGCACCCATCAGAGCCTGCAGCGACCTCACGGCCCGGCCAAGGCGTGCCAGCAAGAGGGAAAGAGACTTCGGCAGAGATTTCATGATGCGTGGGTCGGAAAGAGTCTGGACGACGCGAATGTGCGATGGGTCAATGTTCGATGGAAGCGCAGTTTTCGGTGCCCCAACTCAGGAAAAACCGAATCCCCAAGACCCGGCCTCCAGAACGCGTCACGACGCCAGTGCAACGACAGCACGCGAAGCGCCCGGGTTACCCTGCAGTCGGACAAGACGCACGGCAGGGTCGCCTCCACCAGCGGCTGAATGCACGACGGCGGAAGCGGGGGGACCGCGGGCGTGTGCGCATCGATGCGCATCCCTTCAGCCATTCGTGGGCAGGACCACGCGGCCCTGCTGGAACCGCAGGCCGGCGAAAACCGGCCGACTGCCTTTGGAGCCACGTATCCCGTTCAGGTTTTTTCGAACCGGCGTGACGAGTTGTTCTTCTTTCAGCCCAACCCCGGCCCACCGCATATTGCGTCCGTTGCCAACCCCAGGAGACCCCTGATGCAAGTGCTCGTCAAATCGCGCCATCCGAACGCCACCGACCTGCGCCAGCAGGCCGAACGCCGCGTGCGCTTCGTGCTGCGGCGCATGGTCTGGATGGTGCCCCGCGCCGAGGTGCAGATGTCGGACGTCAACGGACCGCGCGGCGGCGCCGACAAGCGCTGCCAGGTGGAACTGCGCACCGACGGTGCAGGGTCGGTGGTGGTGTCCTCCGTGGCCAACGACTGGCGCACGGCGCTCGACAACGCCTTGGCACGCGCAGCCCGGTTCCTCCTGCGGCTGTGGCAACGCAGCACCGACTCACGCCGGCTGCGCCAACGCCTCATCCACCGGGAACGCTGAATCCCAGCGGCGCGACTTTGGGTTCATGGGGCCGGCTGGCGATCGCACCCGCAGTTCCACACAGTCTGAACCCCGGCGCCGGAGCGCCGAACGCCAGCTCCTGGAATGACCACGAACGGAGCCCTCGAATGCAAAGTCACCTCGACGAACTGCTCGCCCGCATCCGCACGCTGCAGGAAGACGTCGAAGAAGAGTACCGCCAGCAGCGCAGCATCTGGGAGGCCAGACGCCGGGAACTGGCCGGCGACCTGTCTCGCCAGCAGAGGCGCTACAAGGTCGGCCTGTTCCGCTTCCTGCGGCGGTCCAGCGCGCTGGCGATCCTCACCTCACCGGTGATCTACCTCGGCTGGATCCCCTTCCTGCTGATGGACCTGTTCGTCACGATCTACCAGGCCATCTGTTTTCCGGTCTACCGCATCCCCAAGGTGCGGCGCGCCGACTACCTGGTGTTCGACCGCGAGGACCTGCCGTACCTGAACGCGATCGAGAAGTTCAACTGCTTCTATTGCTCGTACGGCAACGGCGTGGCGGCCTACACGCGCGAGGTCGCGGCCCGGACCGAGCAGTACTGGTGCCCGATCAAGCACGCACGGCGGATCCGCGACGCCCACGGCCGTTACCCGCAGTTCTTCGACCACGGCGATGCGGAGGCTTTCCGCCAGGGGCTGGCGCGCTTGCGTCGGCAGTACGACGAAGGCAGGCCCGGGCATCCAGCCCCCGACCCTTCCTCCTCGACGGGATGAACGGGGAAGAAGCCCTGCTCCCTCTGTGCCATCCGGCGAGCGTGCAGAGGAGGAGTCGTCGGGCAGTGCGCTGGCCGGGCACGACGCGACGCGCGCCGTGGCGGGCCGGGCGGGGGTACCCGGCCTGGGTCGCCGCGGGCCTACTCCTCCGGCACGCTGACCACGTTCAGCCCGGATGACTTCAGTTCCTCGCAGAAGGCGCCGGGCGTCATCCAGTCGGTGACCAGCAGGTCCACGCGGTTGAGCGCACAGGTCTGGAAGCTGGAGACGCAGTTCATCTTGCTGTGGTCGGCCGCCACCACGACGCGGTCGCTGGAGTTTTCGATCATCGCCTGGTTGACGCTGGTCTCCAGCTGCACCGCGGTGGTGAAGCCGCGCTTGGGGCTGACGCCGTTGATGCCCAGCACGGTCAGGCTCGAGTAGATGCTCTGCAGGCTGGCGATCGTCAGGCTGCCGACCAGCGAGCGCGACTGCGGCCGGTAGTCGCCACCCAGCAGGATCAGCTCGATGTCCGGGTCCAGGTCCAGCTGCAGGCAGGCGGCATTGTTGGTCACCACGCGCACCTTCTTGCCCTTCAGGTGGCGCACCACTTCCAGCGTCGTCGAGCCGGCGTTCAGGAACACCGTCTCGTTGGCCGTGATCTGCTGCGCCACGTACTTGCCGATGAGGGACTTCTCCTTCTTCGACGCGTGGTCCTTGGTTTCGAAGATCTCCTCGAAGCCCAGGTCGGCGATGGAGATCGCGCCGCCGCGCGTGCGCTCCAGCAGCTTGTCCATCGCCAGCGTGTCCAGGTCGCGCCGGATGGTGATCTTGGAGACACCGAATTCGGCTGCCAGCTCGTCGGCCGATACCGACTTGCGCTGGTAGACCATCTCCAGGATCTTCTTGTGCCGGTAGTTCGACACCGCCATGATCGAACGTCTCCCGATTTCCTTCGCGCTCGCCATTGCCCAGCCCTCTATCCGGCCATGGCCCTCAGGTGCGGGGCCGCCAGCGCATGGTAGACGGCTTGTGAACGCGCCGCCTGGCGGCGATAGGCCTCGAAGCGGCCGGCCTCGGGCGTGTAGGCCGTCGGTGGGTCACGCTGCGCCAGGCGCTCGAAGGCCCGCGCGTGGCTGGCGGCCAGCCCGGTGGCCACGCAGGCCGCCATCCAGGCGCCTTCCGAAGTGGCCTCGTTGCTGGCGAAGCGGCGCAGGGGCCGCTCCAGCACATCGGCCTGGATCTGGTTGAAGAGCGCCGAGCGTGTCATGCCGCCCGAGACATGCACCGCCTGCACGGCCCCGCACAGCGGCTCGATCAGGTCCAGCCCCTGGCGCAGTTCGATGGCGATGGCTTCCAGCAGCGCGCGCGCCAGCTCGCCGCGCGTGCTGCTCAGGCTCAGCCCGAGCAGGGCACCACGGGCTGCCGGATCCCAGTGCGGCGTACCGGCGCCCTTGAAGTGCGGCAGCCACAGCAGCCCATGACTGCCCGCGGGCACGGCCGCGGCATCATCGGCCAGCGCCTGCAAGGCGGTGGCGTCGTCGGCATCCAGGCCCAGCAGGCCCATCAGCCAGCGCAGGGCCGAACCCGAAGTCAGCGTCGCGGCTTCGACGATATAGGCACCCGGCGCCGCCGAGACGTTGCACGAGACGCGCATCAACGGGTCCAACGCCGGCACCGAGGCATGGCCGATCAGGTACGAGCCGGTGCCGGTATTGGCCACCGCATGGCCCGGCGCCAGCAGGCCCAGCCCCAGCGCGGCACATTGCTGGTCGCCACCGGCGCTGACCACCGGCAGGCCGCCCGGCAGCCCGGTCTGCGCTGCCAGTGCGGGCAGCAAGCCGCCCACCACGGCGCCTGGTGCCACGAGTTCGCACAGCATGGACGGTGGCACGCCGAACAGATTCAGCAGTTGCGGATCCCAGGTGCGCGTACGCAGATCCAGCAGGTTGGTCCGACTGGCCAGACTGTGGTCGGTGACGTAGCGGCCGGTCAGGCCGAACAGCACCCAGTCCTGCACGCCCAGCAGCTTGCGCGTGGCGGCCCAGATGGCGGGCCTTTCGCGGCGCAGCCAGGCCATCTTGATGGCCGAGAAGACCGGCGAGATCTTCAGGCCCGTCTTGCCGTAGACCAGCGCATCGTGTTCGGCCATCGCCTGCGCCAGCGCCGTACAGCGGCTGTCCTGCCACAGGATGGCCGGGTGCAGCGGCCGGCCCTGCCCATCCACCGCGATCAGCGACGAGCGCTGGGCCGTCACGGCGACGCACGTCACCGGCGTCTGCAGGCGATCGGCCGCGAGCACGGTGCAACGCAGCGCGTCCATCAGGTGCTGCATCCACGAGGCCGGGTCCTGTTCGACGCGCCCGTCGTCCAGGTAGCTGGGCGGGTTGTGCCGCTGCTCGCGGTGCAGCGCCACGCCCATCTCGTCGTACAACGTGGTGCGCAGGCTGGTGGTGCCGATGTCCACCGCGATCACGGTCTTCAAGCTGCACCCCCCCGATCGATCATCGGGACATCAACCCTTGACGGCACCCGCGGTCAGCCCGGTGATGATCTGCCGCGCCGCCACGAAGGTGAAGATCAGCGGCGGGATCGCGATCAGGCTGCCCAGGGCCATGATCTTGCCCCAGTCCACACCGATGTCGGTGATGTACAGCGATGCCGCCACCGGCAGCGTGCGCGTGGCGCGGTCGGTCAGCACCAGGGCCAGGATGAACTCGTTCCAGGCGATGCGGAAGGTGAAGATGGCCGCCGCCGCCAGCCCCGGCTTGATGAGCGGCAGCACCACCTTGTAGAAGACCTGGATGGGCCCGCAGCCGTCGATGGCGGCGGCCTCCTCCAGCTCCGGCGGCACCTGCAGCACGAAGCCGTACAGCAGCCAGATCGTGAACGGCAGGTTCACCGCCACGTACAGCAGCACCAGGCCGGGCAGCGAGTTGATGAGCCCGGCACGGCTCCACAGCATGAACACCGGCACCGCCAGCACGGCCAGCGGCACGGTGCGCAGGAGCAGCGTGGTGTAGGCGATGGTCTTGCGGCCCTTGAAGCGGAAGCGCGCCAGCCCGTAGGCCGCCATGCAGCCCATCACCAGCGTGATGACGGTGGACACCACGCCCACGATCAGGCTGTTGGTGAGGTAGCGCGTGAAGCTGCCTTCGCCCAGCACGTCGCGGTAGTTCTCCAGCGTGGGCGCAAAGAAGAAGTTGATGCTGTTGGTGAAGATCTGCGTCTGCACCTTCAGCGAGGTGGCAAACATCAACGCGATGGGTGCGACGCAGGCGATGGCCAGCAGCACCAGCGCCGTGTAGTGGGCCGCGACGACGGCCGGGTGGCGGCGCATCATCGCTGGTCGTCCTTGAGCGGATTGGACAGGCGCAGTGCCAGCCACGACAGCGCCGCCACCACCACCAGCAGCAGCACCGAGATGGCCGCCGCCGTGCCCAGACGCTGGCCGACGAAGGCCGTCTTGTAGATGTGCAGCGACAGGATCTCGGTGCTGTCGCCCGGGCCGCCGAAGGTCAGGATGTAGATCACCTCCAGCACGCGGAAGGCGTCGATCAGGCGCATCAGCAGCGTGATGGCGATGACGTGCAGGATCATCGGCAGCTTGACGCGCATCGTGGTCTGCCACCAGGTGGCGCCGTCGATGCGCGCGGCTTCCAGCACCGAAGAGTCCACATTGGCCAGGCCGGCGATCATCATGATGAAGACGAACGGCGTCCACTGCCAGATGTCGGCGATGATGATGGCGATGAAGGCCGTGTGTTCCTGCGCCAGCCAGCCCACCGGCGCCATGCCCAGCACGCCGATGATGGCGTTGAGCAGGCCGAACTGCGCGTCGAAGAGGTAGCGCCAGGTCAGGCCCACCGCAATGGGCGCGATCATCATCGGCAGGATGAAGAGGGTGCGGAAGAAGGCCATGCCGCGCACGTCACCTTCCAGCGCCAGCGCCAGCGCGATGCCCAGCAGCATCTCGGCCACCACGCACACCGCGGCGAAGATGAGCGTGGTGACCAGCGAGCGCCACACCGCCGCATCCCGGAAGGCGGCGACGAAGGCATCGACACCCACCCACTTCGCCTCACCCCAGGGCGTGCCCATGCTCCAGTCGTAGAAGCCCAGTTGCAGGGCCGACAGCAGCGGCACCAGGCAGGCCACCGCCATCACTGCCACGGCGGGGCCGAGGTAGACCCAGGGAACCCAACGTGGCGTGCGCATGGCGGTATCGTGTAGGCAGGCTCTGCGTGCGGATCAGGCTTTCAGGTAACCGCCGCGCACCATCACCGCCCTCACCTTGGGCACCATGTCGTTGAGCGCGGCTTCAGGGCTCTTCTTGCCCGTCAGCGCTTCGGACACCGCCACACCCAGCGCCTGGATGTTGATCTCGTCCCACTCGGGGATGATCGGGCGCCAGTCGGGGTCCGAATACTCGAGCTGCTGGCGCAGGGTGATGTATTCGGGGTACTGGCGCACCATGTCCACGTCGTTGAGCGTGCTGTTGCGCGTGGGCACCCCGCCGACCCTGGCCACCGCCTTGTCCTGTTCCTTGCTGGTCAGCCATTGCAGCAGCAGGAAAGCCGCGTCGGCGTTCTTGGCGTTCTTCGGGATCGCCAGGCCCAGGCCGCCGGATTGCGACGAATAGCGCACGCCCTTGGGGTGCACCACGTAGCTCACCTGGCCGCCGATCTTGCTCTTGGCCGGGTCATTGACCTGGCCGAAGATCAGTGACGAATCCAGGTACATCGCCGCCTGGCCCTGCAGGAAGCTGGTGATCATCTCGCCCTGGCCGTACCCGGGGATGCCCACCGGCCCGGTGTCGGAGATCAGCTTGAGCATCTTCAGCGCCTGCACGCCCACCGCGTCGTTGAAACGCGGGTTCCACTTGTCGTCGAACACCTTGCCGCCCAGCGGGTTGAGGTGCAGCAGCCAGGCGTGCACGCACTGGTGGCCGGCCTGGCCACGCGAGGTGAGCGCGCCCATGCCCGCCTTGTCCTTCAGCACCGGCAGCAACTTCTCCAGTTCGGCGTAGGTCTCGGGCGCCTTCAGGTTGAGCTTGGCGAACACGTCGCGCCGATAGGCCAGGATCGATGTCTCGGCACCGTAGGGCAGGCCGTAGAGCTTGGCGCCCGGACCGGCCAGGTAGCCCTTGGGGCCGCCCACCAGGCCGATGTTCTCGACATAGCGCGGCACCAGATCCTTGAAGTCGTAGTTGGGGTCGACCAGCGCGGCGTTCTTGAAGAACGGTTCGAGTTCGCGCACCAGACCCTTCTTGACGTACTCGCCCTTCCACATCACCACATAGCAGGCCAGGTCGTAGTCGCCGCTGGGCTTGGCCATCTCCAGCAACTGCTTGTCCTTCATGCGGGCCATCGCCAGGCGGTCGGTCTCGACCTTGATGCCGGTCTGCTTGGTGAATTCCGGCAGCAGCTTGAGCATCGCGTCGTAGTGCGGGTGCGAGGGGATGCTCATCACCACCGTCTGGCCCTTGTACTTGGCATAACGGTCCTGCGCCTGGCCCACCAGCGGCAAGCCGGCACCCAGCATACCCAGCGCACCGCCGCCCACGGTTTGAACGAATGTCCTTCTCTTCATCATCAGCTCCTCAGGTTTCAAGACTCGCCACATCACACAGGTATCCGCCGCCCGCTGGCCATGTCGAAGACATGCAGCGCTTGCGGGTCCAGATCCAGTCCCACGGTCTGGCGCATCAGGTCGGCACGCTGCCCGGGCACGACGGCCGTCACCCGTCCTTCACCCGCGCCCACCAACTTGCCCACCAGCAAGGATTCCATGCCCAGGTATTCGACGACGTCCACCTGCAGTTGCAGCATGGGTGCGCCGCTGGCCAGGCGCAGCGTCTGCGGCCGCACGCCGGCCACCAGGGCCTGGCCCTGCAGCCGCGCGTCGGGCAGCGGGAAGGCAAAGCCCGGCCCGTGCAGAAGGCCGCGATCGCCCTGCGCCGCCACCTGGCCGTCCAGCAGGTTCATGCTGGGCATGCCGATGAAGGCGGCCACGAACAGATTGGCCGGCTGATTGAAGACCTCCGACGGCGTGCCCACCTGCTGGATGCGGCCCTTGTCGAAGATCACGATGCGCGAAGCCAGCGTCATCGCCTCGACCTGGTCGTGCGTGACGTAGATGGTGGTCTTGCCCAGGCGTTCGTGCAGCAGCGCCAGCTCGGTGCGCATGTGGGCGCGCAGCTTGGCGTCCAGGTTGGACAGCGGCTCGTCGAACAGGAAGATGGCCGGCTCGCGCACGATGCAGCGGCCGATGGCCACCCGCTGGCGCTGACCGCCGGAAAGCTCCTTGGGCTTGCGCTGCAGCAGGTGCGTGATGTTCAGCACCGCGGCGGCTTCCTTGACGCGGCGCTCGATGTCCGCCGGGCTGGCACCGGCCAGTTCCAGCGCGAAGCTCATGTTGTGCGCCACATCCATGTGCGGATACAGCGCGTAGTTCTGGAACACCATCGCGATGTCGCGCGCCTTGGGCGGCAAGTCGGTGACGTCACGGCCCTGGATGAAGATGCGGCCCTCGCTCACCTCGTCCAGCCCGGCGATCATGCGCAGCGTGGTGCTCTTGCCGCAGCCCGATTCGCCCAGCAGCACGACGAATTCGCCCTGGTGCACCTGCAGGTCCATCTCCTGCACCACGCGCACCGTGCCGAAGGCCTTGCCCACGCCCTGGAGCTGCAGACCGATCTCTGGGGTTTTCATCGCGATGTCTCGTTCGCTCAGTCGGCCGGAATCAGGCCCCGGCCGGGGGCCTACAGGAACGACGGGAACGGCAGGTCTGTTTCCTTGGTGAAGACGTCGTCGAAGCCACGTTCGTAGTGGTACTCCATGTCGTCCTTGTTGTCGGGGAAGACGAACTTGCCGCCGACCTGCCAGATGAAAGGCTTGAAGCGGTACTTCAGGCGATCCTTCTTCATGTTCCACAGCATGGTGATCTCCATCGGATCGGCCATGAAGTTGGACCAGATGTCGTGGTGGTAGGCGATCACCACCTTGCAGTTCAGCGCCTCGCCCATGCGCAGGATGTCCGAGCTGGTCATCTTGTCGGTCACGCCGCGCGGGTTTTCGCCGTAGCTGCCCAGTGCCACGTCGATGGCGTGCTCGTTGCCGTGCTTGGCGTAGCCGTTGCTGTAGTGCGAATCGCCGCTGTGGTAGACGCTGCCGCCGGGGGTCTTGAAGAGGTAGTTGACGGCCACCTCGTCCATGTCCGGCGGCAACTTGCCCTTGGCCGTCTGGCCGGCCGGGATGGTGAGCGCCATCGTGCGGTCGAAGGCCTCGAGCACGACGATTTCCACATCGCCGATCCTGACCACATCGCCCGGCCGCACGGTGGTGATGCGCTCGCGCGGCACACCCCACTTGAGCCAGACATCGGTGCTGGACTGCGGGCCGATGAAGGGCACCGTGGCCGGGCAGTTCTTCAGCACCGCAGCGGCCACGTTGATGTCGATGTGGTCGTTGTGGGTGTGGGTGGACAGGATGGCATCGACCTGCCGGATGGCAAACGGGTCGATCACGAAGGGCGAGACGCGCAGGTTGCGCTGCAGCTTGACGCAGCCGGTCATGCGCGCCATCTGATGGTGGGGGTCCATCAGCGGGTTCTTCATGCTGCGCTTGCCGGTGCCGCACCACAGGTCGACGCAGATGTTGGTGTTGCCTTCGGTCTTGAGCCAGATGCCCGTGCAGGCCAGCCACCACATCGCAAACGTGCCGGGCTTGACGAGCTCGCGCTCGATCTCCTCGTTGAGCCAGGTGCCCCACTGCGGGAAGGTGCTGAGCACCCACGATTCCTTGGTGACTTCGTCCACTTTCGCCATCACATGCCCCCGGATCGGATTCCTGAAACGATCAATATGTTCACTGACGCCGGAATAATATGACCTATTTGGCCGTCACGCAAGATCAAGATGATCTACTGTTTTGATCGGAATTGGACTTCATGATCACGCCCACGCGCCTTGCGCATCCGACGCCGATGGACAATGCGCCTCTTGCCAAGGAGCAATGGCGCATGAGCATCCAGGCCATCATCTTCGACGTGGACGGCACGCTGGCCGACACCGAAGACGCCCACCGCATCGCCTTCAACCGGGCCTTTGCCGAACGCGGGCTGCCCTGGAACTGGGATGTGCCGCTGTACGACCGGCTGCTGGCCGTGACCGGCGGCAAGGAACGCATCCGCTACTACCTGCAGGACTTCAACCCCGGCTTTGCCCGGCCCGCCGACTTCGACGCCTTCGTGCGCGAGCTGCACGCCGCCAAGACCCGCCAGTACACGGCCATGGTGCGCGGCGGGCAGATCCCGCTGCGCCCGGGCATCAGGGCGCTCATCGAAGGCGCCCACCGCGCCGGCATCCGGCTGGGCATTGCCACCACCACGGCACCGGACAACGTGGCGGCGCTGCTGGAGGTGGGCCTGGGGCCGCAGTGGGCCGATCTGTTCGGCGCCGTCGGTTGCGGCGACATGGTGCCCCACAAGAAGCCCGCGCCCGATGTGTACCACTGGGTGCTGCAACAACTGGCCGTCAAGGCCGGCGACTGCATCGCGCTGGAGGACTCCGACAACGGCCTGCGCGCGGCGCTGGCCGCCGGCATCCGCACCTACATCACGCGCAACGCCTATACGCGGAGCCACCGCTTCGAAGGCGCGGCAGCGGTGTTCGAGGATCTGTCGGACCTGCCGGGCTTCTGCCGCCAGGCCGGCCTGGCACTGCCCGGCGTGGCTGGCTGAGCAGCCCGACCGGCATCGACCGCAGCGTGCGGGCCGCCCCTATTGCCGCAGGTCGTAGCGCAACACGTAGCGGGCATCGCCGACGATGCCACGGTCGGCCCGGAAGGTGTAGGGGGGAGCGCTGCGGCTGGCCACCCGCTCCTGCACCGTGGGCAGCAGCAGCGTCATCTTGCCGAAGTGGTCGGGCCCGGAGAGGTCCTCTTCCCATAGATCCACGATCACGTTGCGGTGGAACGGCCGGATGACGGAGAAGGTGCGCGTCTCACCCGTGTTCATGGACATCGGACCCCAGACGCGTTCGCCGTTGATCTCCAGGTAGGGCCGGTCGGTGGCTTGCTGGGCGTCCTGGCACTCCAGGCTCAGCAATTCGATGGTGTGCAGCAGCGGGCGCGTGGCGCCCTCGGTGACCTCGAAGGTGACCACGTACTGCGAATGCGTCTGCCGGCGGGCCACCAGATGCTGCCACTCGCCCAGGTTGCGCCAGGCGCCATCGACCAGGAAGCTGCCCAGGAAGTCGTTGCCACCGGAATCCTGTTCGTAGACCTGGATCTCGATCTCGTCATGCAGGCCGAAGTCCACACTTTCGTTGATGACGATGCTCGTACCGTCGTCGAACCGCCGGGCCTCGGTGTTGCGCACCGTGCGGCCACCAACCCGGAAGCGCAGAAAGGTCCGGTCGACGGACTCCTGCGTGCGCACGCAGGTCAGGCTCAGGATGTGCAGGGTGGGCATGGAACGCTCCTTTCGCGACGCTGGGCAGGCCCCGGGGTCGGGCGCGCCAGAACAAGCCTAGGAGCGCAGGCTGGGCACCGCCTTGCGTACGCTCAAGCGCCGATGGGGCATCGCCCGCGGCGCGGCGAGCTGTCACCGGCAAGACCCGCAATCCAGGTGGCCAGCAGCAGGTCATCACCCAGCCGCGCCGGGCGCAGGTACTCGACGAAGTGCGAGCGCACCGCCCAGCTCGTGCCCGAGCGCTGGTAGCGTTCCAGTGGCCGGTGCTGAAGACGGTGACCAATGCCTCAGCGAGCAGGTTCTGGATACGCGCAGCCGAGCCTCGCGGCAACCTGACGCAACTTCAGATCGCGGGTCCAGACTTTGTCCCCACGGTCAACGCGACCGAGGCCAGAAGATGAACATCGACGTACCCGATGCCTTTGCCATACAGGGCGTGACGCTCGATGAAGTGCAGGACTTCGTTGCCGTCCGCCACGACGGCCGCCGGCAGGGACTGCAGCAGTTCGAGGATCGAATTGCGTTCGCGCAGACTGCCACAGGCCTGCTGTCAATGCCGAGGTTGAACAGCGCGAACTCTTGCACGCGGCTCTCCATCTGCGGCCTGACCCGCAGCGCCCAGATGTCCTTGAGCTTGAACGGTGCCTTCTGCCCGACGATCTTGCCCTTGTTCCAAGGTTCGCGAGAAGTCGAAGCATGCGAGGTTCGCATGATGGGCCTCCACCAGTTCGGCGGCACGGCGCGGCCGCCAGCGCGCCGGCGACGACGACGGCGCCGGATATCCATCTTTGACATATTTGGGTATCATCGTTTGGACTGAAATCAAGGAGATCGCTGGTGGGCATGAACGTCAACCTCACGCCTCAGCTCGAGGACATGGTCAGGTCCAAGGTGGCTTCCGGCCTGTACACCTCCGCAAGCGAAGTGGTGCGCGAGGCACTGCGGCTGATGGACGAACAGGACCAATTGCGCGCTGCAAAACTCGAGCAGTTGCGCGAGGACATTCGCCAGGGCCTGAACAGCGGGCCGAGTCAGCCGTGGAGCGCCGAGGAGGCCAAGCGCGAAGGCCGAGCCCGGCGCGCCCGCAAAGCCGCGTAGCCGGCCATGGCACGTGTCACCCGCCGGCCGCTGGCGGCGGCCGACATCCTCGACATCTGGGACCACATCGCCGAGGACAGCCTGAATCAGGCTGATCGGTGGGCGGACAAGCTGGATGAGAAGTTCCGGCTCATCGCCACACAGCCGTACATGGGCCGGAAGAGGCCCGAATTGGCAGCCGAACTGCACAGCTTCCCGTTCGGTCGGTACGTCATCTTCTATACGCCGGTCGACGGCGGCATTGATGTCGTGCGCGTGCTGCACAGCGCTCGTGACGGCGATGCTGTCTTTGGCGACGGATCGTAGGCAGCACGTCTGCGCTTGAAGGAGTGCCTCCGGAGGCCTATGCGGTTCCAACTGCCATGTGTGGAGGGCTACGGTGCAGGTGCGCGATACCGACTACGGGGACTGGCAGGAGCAAATCTGGCAAGGAACCTTGCTCGGGATTGGGCTGGACAGCGCAGCGAGCGCGTGAGCAGTTGAGCCGGCCAAAACACCAAACCTTCATCACTCGGTGTTGCGCGCCGTGCGGCCACCAGCCCGGAAGCGCAGAAAGGTCCGGTCGACGGACTCCTGCGTGCGCACGCAGGTCAGGCTCAGGATGTGCAGGGTGGGCATGGAACGCTCCTTTCGCGACGCTGGGCAGGCCCCGGGGTCGGGCGCGCCAGAACAAGCCTAGGAGCGCAGGCCGGGCACCGCCTTGCGTACGCTCAAGCGTAAGCGGTGAGGGACAAGCTCAAGAGGTAGCCTGGATGTTGATAGGCTGACTCCCGAGACCCGAGGCGACAAAGTGCTCGGGCCTGATTCCGTGCTTGAACCACTCCCAAGTGCGCATCCGGGCGAGGTAGCTGGACAGGTCAACCCGAGTCGAACGGACTCCCGGGAGTTCAACCCTCAAAACGGCAGCAGAGAGAGGCGATACTGCCGCACGGCCGCATTCATCTATCGCATAGATCCGTCCTGCACATGGCGCGCCGACGGCACAGGACAAGAAGTGAGAGACCAACCGCGAACATGGCCGCCGAGCTAAGCTCTGGAATTGGGCTGAGCAGGACAGCGCCGCCAATAAGACCTTGGCTAGTGCCCAGCCTGGCGAACCCTACCATTTGTCCGGAATCATTGATGCCGTAAACGGCCTGAATCTGCAGCCCCGAGTAGGGTCCAGGATCGGTGATATCTGACAGCCTATGGGCTTGCCCGTCTTTCCAGACCCACGCTGCGTCCACGCCGGTCCCATATCCAATCACAGTGCCGGAGCTGTTGACGGCCCATGCGCCCCCTCCTCCAAACGGCAGTCCAGCAAGCGAAATGCTGGTGAACGTAGGTCCATTCCAGATGATTGGCTGCTGTCCATACACCGGATCGAGCGAGAATCCAGCGATGACGCCATTGCTGCTGATTCCGAGGGCTCCCCCGGCGACGTGTCCGACCGGGATAGGCAACGCGGTCATGGCACCGTTCTGATACAAGAATGGCTGTTCGTAGAGAGTGGCGTCCTGTGCAATGCCAACGACGGCGCCATCATTGTTGATTGCATACGCGTAGCTGGTTCTGCCACCGAACGTACCCAGGATGGTCGGGCTATCTCCCTGGAGAATGAACGCGCGATCGTAGCCGCTATTGGGGTCATACGCATAACCGACAACTGTCCTCGCGTCATTGATGCCGGTCGCTCGACTAGATTGCCCGACGTTAGCCCCGAACGGGTAATCCATAGCGCCGCCAATGAACTGAAACGCCGCTGAGGAGCCGTTGGGGTTCGACCACCCCACAACATCACCGTAGGTGTTGATGGCCAATCCCTCCCCAGAGCCCACTACTGGCAAGAGCGTTGTTGTGCCACCTGCGAATATGGCCGGTCGTGCCGCGTTGGAGACTTCTACGTATCCTACGGCGACACCGCTGCTACTAGTGCCCCATGCGGTGCCCGGCCTGGGGTCAAGCAAAGTGATTGAGTACTGGGGGCTTGCGCCTGCAGCGGAACCGATAGCGATGCAAGCAAGGATCGACGCGAAGACTGACCTTATCGTCTTGCCCATGAGAACCTCCAATCTTTGGGGAGTATGTACTTGACAAACCCATGAATTTGGCGCCTAATGGCTTCACTCCGAAAGCAAGCCATGGCCGAATCAGTCTTCAACCAGCCGCACTTCCAAGACGAAGAAGCCGCGCGCTCGTACCTTGAAGGTCTGCGCTGGGCCAATGGCATCGTCTGTCCGCACTGCGGAGTGATCAACAAGTTCTACAAGCTCACCGGCACCGCCCATCGCCCCGGCTTGTACAAGTGCGCTGAGTGCCGCGAGCAGTTCTCCGTCACGGTCGGCACTGTGTTCGAGTCCAGCAAGATCAAGCTTCACATCTGGCTGCAAGCCTGCCACCTGATGAGCGCCAGCAAGAAGGGCGTGAGCGCGAAGCAGCTTGAGCGCATGCTCGGTGTGTCCTACAAGACGGCCTGGTTTATGGCCCACCGCATCCGCGAAGCGATGACCGCGACCCCGGCCGCTCCGATGGGTGGCGATGCCGGCATGGTCGAGGTCGATGAAACATACTGGGGCAACGTCGGCAAGCAGCGCCCCGGCGCGCGCGGCGGGGACCACAAGATGAAGATCGTTTCGCTGGTGGACCGCCAGTCGGGCGAGAAGCGCTCCGTTCACGTTGCCGACGTGACTGGGGACACGCTGAAGCCGGTTCTCAAGAAGCACGTTGACTCGCAAGCCACGCTGATGACGGACGAGGCGGCGGTCTACAAGAAGATTGCCCCCGAGTTTGCGGGCCATGAGTCGGTGAACCACAGCCGCGACGAGTACGTGAACCGCATCCGTCCCTGGATCCACTCAAACACCGTTGAGTCGTCCTTCGCGCTGCTGAAGCGTGGCCTGCATGGCACGTTCCACAGCGTGAGCGAGCAGCACCTTCAGCGCTACTGCGTCGAGTTCGACTTTCGCTGGAACCACCGCGTCAAGCTGGGCGTCAACGACGTGCAGCGCACCGCTGCTATCCTGCGCGGCATCGAAGGCAAGCGCCTGACCTACCGTGCCTAGATCGCCCGCAACCAAGTCTGGAAAGCCATCAAAGCCGCTCACAAGGCGGTCCGCGAAGCCCGTCGAGCCTCCGACCGAGGAGTCAAGCGGGGTCGGGTTTGATGACTTGCTGCGGCGGATGCTGGCGACGCCAGCAAAGCAGGCACGCAAACGCGAGGGCAGTTAGGCCGCTAGTGCGAAGCGCGAGTCGTCAGCCGTAACCGTCTGAGTCTTCCAAGACTTGCGGCGCTCAGACGCCACGATCCGCTGATTCACGAGACGCTCAACCGTGTTGATGCGATCAATGATTCGGGTCACCTCGGTGGTGCCATGCGCGGTTTGGATCGCAAGCATCCGTATCACCGCCTCTGCGGCCACTGGAAGCTTCGTTCGCCTCTCCCATAGGCTTACGGTTTGTGCGTCAACTCCGACGAGCTTCCCAAGCCCATCTTGCGAGAGTTCCAGAAAGGCGCGCAGAAAGCGCAGTTCCTTGCGACTAAGCGGGCCGGTCTTGTTGGCGATTCCGCAGGCCAACATGCGATGCAAACCACTCACGTCTTCAATGGACACGCCTTCCCCGTATGGCGTCTTGTGAACGGTGTACCCGTTCTCCAGCCACACGTTGTCCAGCCCACTGCTTGTGTAGTGATACATCCACACTCCTCGCCTAACTTCCAACGACCATCGCAGTTACGATGACCAAGGACGGATCGTCGTCCGAAACCGCCACTATCACACCTAGGTTGCGCCCGGCTACGTACGCCTCCATCCGGCACTCCAACGTGCCAAAGTCATCGTTCGCCTCTGGCGCTCGTCGGATCAACCCGCGAGCCAGAACCGTATCTACCTCAGGTCGGATGATCTTGCGTGCCTTCATCTGCTTCTCGGCGTGTACAGTGACGATCACCAACTTGCTGGCTTTCGCCGCCGCCTGGATCATCCTGGCCAGCTGAGTCAAAGACTTCGCTTGACATGCACTGTACCCCATAAAAAGTATGCCTCCTGGCGGCGTGGATTACAACAGGCAGGCGCGTGGCATCCCTCACATTGAGTGGTGTCGCCGCAACCAACCCTTTGTTGTTACACTTCAGATGCACCCGGCGGGACTTGAACCCACACGTCTTGCCGGACGGCGGCTTTAGAGGCCGCTGCGTTTACCAGTTTCGCCACGGGTGCTTGAACGGGTGCTCACCGACAGCCGCTGATCCGATGCCTTCCTAGGGGCGCCACGGGTCAGCGGCTTTGTTCATTCGGCCCCGGGTACGGCGAGCGGATCGCCGGGGCCTACAGCCCTCCTCATTGCGAGCTCCTTCATCATGGTGCCGCGCATCCTATCACTGACGCGCAATCGTGCGCAATAGTCAGCGCCGCAAAAATCTTGCGCATAGATCCAGGTCGACGTAAACTTGCAGAAGCCGCCAACCTGGAGCGCCGCATGGCAACCAAAGCCCGAAGCCCGAACTACCCGCAGATCAGCCTTCGCAAGGCCGTGGATCTGGCTCGCAAGATCTACGACGAGGCCCACACACACAAGGCGCCGGCAAAGTCGGTGGCCTCGATCCTCGGATATGCAAGCCTCAACGGGGCTTCGCTGGGGGTGCTGTCTGCGCTGAAGAAGTACGGTCTGCTTGAGTCCGTCGGCGAAGACGTTCGGATCAGCCAGGAGGGGCTGACGATCCTGGTTGATCCGCCTGAGTCTGTCGAGCGCGCCCAGGCGATCATGCGAGCAGCCTTTCGCCCAGTCCTGTTCGCAGACCTGAGAAAGGAGTACGGCGACTCGCTTCCAAAGTCTGATGAGTTTCTGCGCGCATTCCTGTTGAAGCGCGGCTTCGTGCAGAGCGTTGTCGACGTTCCGATTCGCACCTATCGTGATACAATGATCCTTGTCGCGCAAGCGAAAGAAGTGCTTGTGCAGAAAGGCGCCGGTGAGGCTCGGGCATCGCAACCAGATGCCGGCGACGATGAGGATGAGATGATCGATGCCAGTGTGAGTGACATCAAAGATCCGCCTGCAGCGCGTCGAGTTAGCATGCCTGCATCGGCAATGGCGTCATCGCAGTCCGCGGACACGGTTGACGATGTTTACAAGCTTGCTGACGGCCGGGCCTTCATGCTGCGCTGGCCTGCAAGGATCAGCGCTGACGAGTACGCTGACTTTGAAGCTTGGATAGCGCTCTTGCAGCGCAAGTTGAAGCGCCAGATCGAGCAATGACGCAGAGCCCGCCTAGCGCGGGCTTTCTTCTGTCTTTGTGCGTCGATGGGACCGGACTCGAACTGGCACGTAGCGTTGCTACAGATGGGCGCATACCGCGCCGTCCGCGTCTTCCAATTTCGCCACCCACCGGCAGCAGTGTACTTGCCGTGGTTTGCAAAGTACATACTTCCCCAATCTTTGGACCATTGTCGGGACGCGTTGACTGACCCAGCCACCTCTCAAACTAGCATACCGTCGAACGAGGAGCAAGCCGGTGTTAGTGGGGCGAACGGACTGACGCCTAACGTGCAAGTTAAGTGGCCGCCAACGGTGTGGCGCTTTGGCCGCGCGGACGATGATAAACAACACGGCCCCGAGGCAAGGGTGCCAAGCTGCTGGCGGTCCGCTTGAACGGAAGGCGTTCGTCCGACACCGCACCGACAACCCTCACGTCCCAGGCGGCGCCCGCCACGGACCACTTGCCAGGTGCTACAAAAACAGGCTGCGTCAGCAAGGAGTCCGCTGCGGCGCCAGACTCATTGTGGGGCAGAAGCTTGCTCTTATGGGGCAACGCACACACACTCTGTGCGTTGCCGCATAAGGTGAAATCTTCTCCCTTGGCTGCAGGCCTTAAACCGGCGGCATAAGCTGAAACTTCTTGCCCCGATAAGTTGAAAGTTTCGCCAGGCATTGACGCATAAGGTGAAAGTTTCCGGGGTCGCGAATTCTCCTGAGACAGGTCACAGCGGCGAAGCCTAAGCGCACCGCTGCAAGCCGCGCAGTCACTTTCTTAGTTGCGACACGGCCATCGGGCGGGCTGCCCCACCACGAGACCAAACCTGGGGTATGCAGCATTCGCGGTGCACGCGGCACCATTCGCAAGCGGGTAGGACCTCGGGGCAGTTCGATCCAGAAGCGAACCGCATGACGCAGGGCGTGGGGGACAGGCAGCCGCTGCTGCGCGTGCGCGGTGGAAGCGACCCCGCGGCGCCGAATAGTGGCGGCGGGCTAAGACCTCCGACGAAGAGTCAGCCCGGAGGGTTGCTCTGGACCCAGGTTCCGGCCTGTGGACACCCGGGCCGACATGTTACCCACGCGCAGTGACGGACCTCAGGAGCAGCCGGAAGCCGAAGGCGTGCCAAATGCCGCCGTGGGGGACGCCGCGGCGATACGCTGCGCGGGCTCTGCTTGCTTCACAGTCCCACGCCCCGCCGCGCTGCGCGCGCCTGTCCTCGTCTCCCGCATCCGCCGGATCCACTTCGGTCCGCGTCCCGTACAACCTCCGGGACCCCTTGCACCATTCCCACACATTGCCGTGTACGTCGAACAACCCCCACGGGTTCGCACCGTACCGGCCCACCGGTGTCGTCTCCCCTTGCTCACAGTTCCAGTTCCCTCGGTCTTCCGCGGCCCCGTTCCCCCACCAATACGCCGTCCGCGTTCCCGCCCTCGCCGCGTACTCCCACTGCGCCTCTGTCGGCAGGTCAACTTCCCAGTTCTTCGGTAACCTTCGCCTCAACACCTCAAGAAATCCTTGCACTCGGTCCCAACTCACGCTTTCTACCGGCCTGCGTTCCCAATCCTCCACGTCTTTGAACTGGCTAGGCCGTCCACCCGTTACCGCCTCCCACTGCCATTGCGTGCACGGCGTGTCCGCAAGCCAGTACCCACGCGTCAATCGAACCTCATGATGAGGAGACTCCGTCTGCTCTGCCCAGTCACGCCAACGGGCATCCTCCAATCTAGAACGTTCGTCTGGCGTGGATCCCATCAAGAACGTCCCGGGCTCGATGTAACGGAAACGTGGAGCGAGTTCGGCCCGCCCCGGATCGAGCTCAAGCGTGCAATAGGCACCCGTAGCATCGGCCCCAAAGGCTAGATGCAGGCTTTCGGCCTGCGCAGCGTCTGGGCTTGCGGTAACCCCGCTGGGCCTAGCGGCCGCTTGCTTTCGACCAGCTACATCGCCCGCACTTTGGACGCGTCTCACCGTCAGCGTACCGCCCGGCCAACGCAGGCGCAGGGGCTCGCTGCTCTGAACCGCCGTGGTCGCCGCGAGCCAGACCTGGGGACCACTCAAATCTAGCGAGCGCTGCTTAGATCCGACCGTCAAGACCGCCGAACGACCGCGGACAGCACCGCTGGCGAGGTGGACGCCCCGCAGTGAGGCAGCTTTGCCTCCAGTCGCTGCCAGCCTGTGCAACCAGAGATCAGACCCGCGCTGTACTACAGCAACTTCGTCGACCTCCAGCGCCGCGCCAGAGTTCAGAATCTGCAGTGCCTGCAACAAAGGGCCTTCGTCAACACCTCGAACAGGCTCGACGCTGCCACCTGCCGCCAACTCTGCGAGATCCGCGGCCAACCGCAGACGCGGGGCTTGTTCAACATATGTTTGGTACATGCTCAGCGGCATGCGCCGCAGCAGCCCATGCGCCAGAGATGAAGCTGCATAACGCTCGGGGGCTACGCCCCCGCCCGGCAACACCCGTGCTCGCTCGAGGCCCGCAAGCACTTTGGACAGTTCATCAAGGTAGCGCACTCCTGCGATCCAGGCAGCGCGTGCCCCTGGCAGCAGCTCGTCATTGTCAAGCCAGCCATGCGCATGTTCACCGAACAACAAACACTGCAACAGGTGTTGCGAAGCAGATCGGGCTCGCTCGCGAGCACACATGTTCACCCAAATCGTCGAGGCCATCTGTTGCGCAGCCTCATCGAACTCAGCCAGGTATGCGCCCAGACGTGTCAGCCACGCCGCCTGCTGCAGAGGCCTCCACTTGCAGTCGGCGCTTGCCGGGTTCAGATCCGGGTGCTGCCACACCGCCTGTTCAAGTAGCGGGCTGCCGCCCGGACACAGGGCCAGGCGCAAGGCCCGCAGCAGCGGCCTATCGAGCCGCAGGAATGGGCTTGCCGCGGTCAGAAGCCGCTCGAGTAGCGAACAGGTGGGCGCCGCTGCTGCGGCTCCCACCATCGCCAACAAGCGAACGCCGGGATGCAGAGGCAACTGACTAAGTTCCCGTCGCAAACAAGGCAGAACTACCTGCATGGTCGCACCTTGATCGCTCGCCACGCGCAGGCGAGCGGACCAGGCCGTACGTCGCGCCGCGTCCCTAAGCCCTAGGTCGCTCAACACTATCCACCCGACGGGTCGTCCCTTGAGACGGCGAATACCCGCCTGCCACTGGACATCAGCGCTCTGAGGTTCGAGCCACAGCAACTGCACGCGCGGCTTGCCTATGCTCTCAGCGATGACGTCGGCTAGATCGATCATCTCCGGATTGAACACGTCCATCGCCGGATCGGCATCCAGCACCAGAAGCCATTCGTTTGGCTCAACCCCGGGCGAAGTTGACGGCAGGGGCCAGAACGGCTGAGCCAGGGCCACACGGCGGCGTAGGCGGCGCAGATCAGTCACAGGCACGCCAGGCCGCCGCGCTTGGGCGTGCAGCCACCGTACCACTTGGCGGGGCGGCATCAGTGGTCTTGCGCGCTCCAGTGTTGAGGCGGGATCCGGGGACATCTTGTGCAGGACGTCTTGCTGCAGCGAAGTCCAGTCGCCTTCCTCGCGCGATGAGGAAACCTCTGGCGGCAAAGGATCCCCGTCGAACTGCGCCACGAGCGAGGACCGCACCCGCGCGGGCACAGCTACTCCATCCGGTGAATGCTGGGGTTGCGGCGGCCGTTGCCGTACCTCGACCTCGGAGCCGGGCTTCTCTGCCTTGGCTGCATGCCTCGGAACACCGGAAAGGCCGAGTTGCTCCAGCAGTCTGGCCCGCTTGACGGGATCAAGTTCGACAGCGAAGTAGCGCAATGCATCGGCACGTCCGAGCGCGCGCCGTGCGGAGGATTTGGATGCGTCTGTCATTTGCCTTTGGCGTGCCCGCCGTCAGGCGATAGAGACGGCTCGCTTGTTGCGCGTCATCGGTGCGGCAAACGACTCAAGCAGTGCCAACTGCTTGCCGCCATTCCGGGGTGCGATGTCGACCGTGGCGCGCAACAGGTCAAGGAACTCGGAAGTTCCGGGGCGGTATGGTGCATCTGCACCGGCCTCCGCTCGGTCAAAGAGAATAATTTCAGCGGCGCGCTTGACGGTGACATCCGGGCAGACTTTGATGTCGAAATGGGCGCGGGCGCGGGCAGCCAGCCAGGCTTCGGCGCCAGTGTTTGGCAACTGCAAGTTGAGCACCACGCACCGCCGCAGCAGTGGCGCGGGTAGGCCCCGGCTGTCGTTTGAAGTGATCACAACGAAGGGACGCACCGGGCGCGCCTTTGTCCCCCGCCCTTCGAGCTGCGGCGAGACTCGTCGGGGACCCCAGGGCACGTCGAAACAGCCAGTGTCCAAAACGTCTAGCAAGGCTTCAGGCACGTCCTGCGGCGCCTTGTCGATTTCGTCGATCAGCACCACACCGGTGCTGGCTGGCCCCGAGCCTCCCACGAGGTAAGGGTCGACCGGCTCGCAACCCTTGCGGTGCGTCGGCCACGAACCCAGGAGCGAGCGCGCGCTTGCAGCATTCCAGGCCCACCACAGAATGCCCGGGCTGACGTAGTGCGCAATGTTGAGCAGCGTAGCCGCGTCTCCGGACTTGGCCGACTTCGACTTCAGGGTTCCATAGATCTGCGCGTCCGCCAGCCGTGCCACTGCATCGATGTGAAACAGCAGGTCCTGTGCCTGGGTGCTGGCATGAGCGGTTTGGCGCAGCAGCGGTACCTCCCACGCACTTGCTAGGGCCTGCGCAAGTTGTGTCTTGCCGCAACCCGGCTCTCCCACAACCAACAAGGGGCGCCGCGCTGCCCAGGCAAGTCGCACTGTCTCGAGCGCCGTGGCATCAAGCACGTAACTCGGGCCGTTTGGACCACGCTCCAGCGGCAGGCTATCTAGGTCGGCGAATGCGATAGGGTCTCTCATGGTCTGCGCAGCCCGCGCTCGGCGCGGTCGAAGTAGGTGGCGAAATCGGAGAGGTGGGCGACCATTTCGCCGAGAGTAGCGGCCTGCTCCTCAGTCGGCTGGTTTCCGACGTCAGCTCGCAGAGCGAACGGCAGAAGTCCGTTGAATTCTCCGTGAACGCGCTTGCGCAGTTCCGCGCGACCGTAGGCATTCCCGGGCGCACGAGCATCGAGCCAGAGGCCCTCCCGTCTAGCGTGCAGGCCTCGGAGGTGCTCCTTGGCCCTAGCCCTTTCGGCGACTAGCAGCAGCGCCGTCTTCGGCTTGGACTTGCCAGCTGCGCCCAGCCACAACTCGCGAATGTCGGGCCGTAGAGACAAGCTCTTGATGTGGCTTCTGAGGTCATTGAGGTGATCCTCATCATGCATTGAGGCAGGGTCAGAAATCGCATTGGCAATCAATCTGGGCGATGCCCCTGCTGGCTCTGGCTCGGCACCATCGGTCTGTCGAACGACAAAGCGTGCATGTCGCCCCAATTGCTGAGCTTGCAACACCTCGCATAGCAGTTCAGCATAGGTGCGAGCCGCCGGGTCATCCCCCTCTGCCAATTCGGGTACGCTGAAGGCTGGACCCTCATCGGCCACCGGCTGTTGCACCAAGCTGCATGCAAACGAACCGTATGCCAACACGGCCAGCGCCCCCCCAAGGCTACGAATCGACTGGAGATCGTGGGCGCGAAGGCTGCTTGAGTCTCCATGCGCCAGGCGCTGGGTCAGCGTCTCCAAACCAGCCACCGCTACCGAGGCATTTCCTCCCACTAAGCGTTGTGTCCAACGCAAGGCGACTTCGCGAGGTTCGCCAGTCTCCTGATTCGAGAGCCAAGACAATAGACCAACCGAATCGGTCAACGAACGGAACGCAAGGCCAGCCACGCGGTTGTGCTCGGCGTCACCGAGATCGAAGACTACGGCATGCTTGCGGACCCGATCGACCATGGCCTCCAATTCTTTGGCAATCGGGTCATCAAGGGCTTGAGGCTTGCAGATCGTCGAATGATCCCGACCCTCTGCATCCTCCACTATGACCGGCGTGGATGAATCGAAGAACAGGAGGGGATCCGAACTCGCGCGGTCCACCACCAAGAAGGTTGAGGCACCTAGAAGCCTTCTGGGCTCGGTTTCCCTTCGAACGCGTACTTCCAGTGGCCTCTGGCTGCGGTGGCGTTCGAAGAAGTAGGAGTTGAAGCGGCCGCGGTCGCGGTCGCGTCCGTCATTGTCCTTTCGCAGGTACTCGATAAGGTCGCTTGCGTTGCACACCCTGGAGAGGCCTTTGTCCGCCAGCCAGCCAGCAAGGGCCGGCAGACCCAGCGCTGAGATCAGTGCTCCGCCGAGCAACGGCTTGGCCGTATTCAAGCAAAAGCTGAGCACATTCGCCAGCGCAGCACCGCCGTGTGGAGTAGCTAGGAACATCAGGCCAACTACGCTGTCATGGCGAAACTCGTACCGGCTGGCAACTTCGCGCCGGGCAGACTCCATCAGGATCAACTTGGTCAGCAGACCTCCCAGGCTGTGCGCCACCCAGACCGAGGGGCGGCGGCCCAGGCCTGCGTCATGCAATCTCAACAGAAACTGCTGGCTCAGCGTTTCCAGATCCGGTTGGTTGGAACCATCACTGAACCAGTCAACGGCCGCAGCTGGGTACCCAACGGTCCAGACCTTTAGGCGACCGTCGTTCTCGGCCACCGCTTGGGGCCAGTAATGACCGTTGCTAGCCGTCCAGGCCTCCCTCGCGTCACTGCCAAGCCCATGCACAAAGACGACGTCCACGTCGGGCTCGGGCGGTGCACCGCTTATCACGGTACCACTAAGTTCTACGACTTCCAGCCAATTGCTCAAGCTCCCTCCATGGTCGACTGGTGCTCTGCCCGTCTGCAACGGCCACCGCAGAGAAGCACAGTGAACACAAGGTGTGACCAGAAATCTCGGGGCCGCGGATGACGCTGACAGGTCGGTTCTGCCAATCGATCAAACGATCTCTCTGCTCTGTAGCTGGCACAAGAATCGCTCGTGCCGGTTGGCTGACATTCGCCTTCCTCTCTCCCGTACACAGGTTCGACCGTCTTCGCCGCCGTGTTCGGCACAAGCAAGCAACCCAACTTGTGCTACTCCGTTTGTGCATCTCGGCATCCCGACGAGCCATCTTTATAGCGAGCCCGACAAGCGTCAATTTCACGGATTACGTCGACAGTTGACTTAGTGTATCGAAAGCACCGAGCCGCCCGCCCTCATAGCACAGGCGAATCAACTGCGCTGACTGGAGCGGCCCGCTTGACCAGGAGACTCTGGCGCCACACGATGAAGCCACCGCCGAGTCGGCGTCGGCAGTACGACCTAGCGTCCGCCGTAGCAGGCCTGCGACAGAGTGGCATACGCCTTGTTCACTCTGTTTGCGGCTGCCAACACCCGGGCGGGCTTCTCTGCGCTGAGTTGCCTGCACCGCGACGGATGCAACAGCAGAACTAGCGAGCGTAGCTGTTGCTCGGTGGATCCCACGTGGAGCCAGGCGCGGCGTTCAGGGTCGTGGGCGCCGTCCAACGACACTGAGGGGGACGCGATTGACGGTTTTGTAGCGGTTGGCCTGGTGGTGCCGGTGGTCAAGGATGCGGATCGCAAGGGCAAGGCCGAACAGAGCCTGGTATCTGGTAACCGTTGAGTCCGACAAGGCCTCGATGGAATTCCGTCCTCGCATGCCGGCATCGTGAAGGAGCTGAAGATCGCGCTCGGCGACAAGGTCAGCGAAGGCACGGTGCTGCTGACGATGGAGGCTGCTGGTACCGCGGCGCCC
>DAORNK010000006.1:0-3428 GCA_035440985.1 Rubrivivax sp.
CCCTGATGATAGGATCCGTCGCGCCGACCAGGTTCTGATAGTGCACCGAGTCCTCGATCAACAGCACACGGCGTTTGCCGGGCCGTCGGGCCGCAGGCGCCGCCACCGCGGCGGGGACGGCTTGCGCCGGACGGGCCTCGCTGGCGCCCGCGCCCCGGCTGGCACGCCAACGGTCCACGGAACTGCGCGAGATGCGGCGATGCCCGCCAGGCGTCTTCCAGGCTTCGAGTTCGCCCCGGTCCACCATCAGCTGCACGGACCGGACCGCCATGCCCAGCATCTGGGCCACTTCTCGGGTGGTGTGGTCGTCGCTCAACGCTGCACTTTCTTCATTTGAGGAATTCTGTCGAATTTTGCCCCGAATCGCGAAACCAGAAAATTCAATTTAAATGATACTTTCCGCATGAGTTCACTGGCAATCCAGCCCGATGCGGCGCAGGTCTCGGACGTCTGTTTCGACCCGGCAGCCTTTGCGCAGATGCAGCGCATGGTGACCGATCTGGGACGCATGTACCGCGAGCGCAATGAAGCACTCGAGGAGGTCTCACGAGCGCACCACGAAGCCCTGTTCCGCCTGGCGTTGGCTGCGGAATACCGTGACGATGACACCGGCGCGCACATCCTGCGCGTGGGGTTCATTGCCGAGGCCCTGGCGCTGCTTGCCGGGATGGCGGCCTCCGAGGCGGCCATGCTGCGCAAGGCCGCGCCCATGCACGACGTGGGCAAGATCGGCATTCCCGATCGTGTGCTCAAGAAACCGGGGCCGTTCGATGCCGATGAACGCACGGTGATGAACCAGCACCCGGCGATGGGCGCTCACATCCTGGGCTCCTCGCGCATCCCCTTGTTCCGCATGGCGGCGGAAGTGGCGCTGTCGCACCACGAGCGCTGGGACGGCAAGGGCTACCCGGCCGGCCTGGCCGGCAAGGCCATCCCGCTGTCAGGCCGCATCGCCGCCATCGCGGACTTCTTCGACGCGGTCACGATGGACCGCTGCTACCGTGCCGCGTTTTCGGACGAACGGGCCTTGCAGATGCTGCGCGCCGAGCAGGGGCTGGCCTTCGATCCGGACCTGGTCGACCTCTTCATCGCCCATGCGGCCCCCATCATCGCCCTGCGCGATCGCGTCAATCGCCTTGCGCCCGACTTTGCCGACCTCGTCACAGGCCTGAGCGACGACCATGAAGGCTGAGACCCGCCGTCCAGGGTCGTGGCTGCCCCCTGTGCGCGACTCGGTGCTGGTTCTGGCCCTAGCTTGCGCCGCGGCACTGGGCATCGGCTCCGCCGCGGCTGGTCCTGTCGAGCAGCGTGTGAAGGCCGCCGGTACGGTGCGGGTGTGCATCTGGCCCGAGTACTACGGCGTGACGTTCCGCAGCCCGCGCACACAGCAACTCGCCGGCATTGACATCGACCTGTCGGCCGAACTGGGGCGTGACCTGGGCGTCAAGGTGCAGCACATCGACTCGTCGTTCCCCGGCCTGATCGAGGACCTCAAGTCCGACCGCTGCGACGTGGCGATGTTCGCCGTGGCCATGCTGCCACAGCGCATGGAGCACCTGCGCTTCACGCGCCCCTATCTGCAAAGCGACATCTACGGCATCACAACCCGAAGCAACCGCGCCGTTCGCCAGTGGGCCGACATCGACCAGCCGGGCGTCCTGGTGGCCGTCCAGGCCGGCACTTTCATGGAGCCGGTGATGGCCGCTTCCCTCAAGCGGGCCCAGCTGGTCCGCATCCGCCCACCGGCCACGCGCGAGCAGGAGCTCGAGGCCGGCCGCGTCGATGTCTTCATGACCGACTACCCCTACAGCCGACGCCTGCTGGACAATGCCGACTGGGCGGCATTGATCACGCCGCCACAGCGCTTCCACGTCCTGCCCTACGCCTACGCCGTCAAGCCGGGTGACAACGAGTGGCTGGCAGCGCTGGATGCCTTCGTCCAGCGCATCCAGCTTGACGGCCGCCTGGCCGCCGCGGCCGCCCGCCACGGGCTGAGCGCCATCGTGGAGCGCTGATCATGGGGACGTGGCGCTATGCCGCTGGCCACAGCCAGCGCCCGAAGGTGCCGCGCCCGCGCGCCCTGGTCGTGGCCGGTGGCCTGCTGCTGGCGCTGGCCGTGGTCTTCGCCGCACTGTCGTTTTCCCTCTACGAACGGCGCGAACATCTGCGGGCCGAGCTGCTGCGCTCGGAACTCCTGGCGCGTGTGCTGGAGGATCACGCGACGCGCAGCTTCGAGACCGCGTCGCTGGCACTGGCCGCGCTGGCCGATGTCGTGACGCGCAGCAGCGACGGTGGCGCTGCGCAATTGGGGCCGGTGCTGGCGCAGACCCTGGTCGGCCTGCCGGTGCTGCGGGGCATGGCGGTGCTGGACGCCCAGGGTCGGGTTCTGGCCAGCACCGCATCCGGCGAACTGGGTGCCAGCATCGACCTGCATCGCCTGGGCGCCGGCGACAGGCACGGGCGCGAGTTCACCGGTGGCTTCGTCCCCGGGCGCAGCCTGCTGGCCCTCAGGCTCGGCGAAACGGCCGTCGTCGCGCCGCGAGGCGTGGGTTTCGTTCCACTGGTGCGCACGGCGGCCGCCCGCAACGGCGAAGTGCGTTGGCTGGTGGCCACGGTGAACCCTGACGCCATCGCCAACCACCTGCAGCGCGTGCTGAACGAGCAGACCCGGTCGGCCCTGCTCACCGATTTCGGCGGCCAGGCCCTGGCCGGCACGGCCGAAGCGGCGGTGCAGCCCGGTCAGAGCGTGGCCGCGCTGCCGGTCTTCAGCCAGTACCTGCCGGGCACCGAATCCGGCAGCTACGTGGGTGCCGGCACGCACCCGGGCACGCAGCTCGTGGCCTTTCGCGCATCCCGCACCCGCGCGCTGGTGGTGATGGTCGAGATCTCGCAGGAGCATGCACTGGCGCTTTGGCAGCGCGACGCGCTGTGGCTGGGCGCCGGCAGCCTGCTGGTGGCCTTGTTCGTCGTGGCCATGGCCCTGACGGCCGCACGCAGCCTGGAGGCCCGTGCATCGGCACGGCGCCAGCGCGACGAAGCGCAGGCCCAGGTTGCGCAGCGTGAGCGCGAACTCAGCGTGATCTTCAGGAGCGTGCAGGAGGTACTGTTCCGCACCGATGCCCAGGGGCGACTGAGCTTCGTGAACGCCCGCTGGTCTTCCGCCAGCGGCTTGCCGGAGGCGGGCGCACTGGGCCTGCCGTTGGCCGACCTGGTGCGCCCGGAGTCGGCGCCAGCGGCGGCAGCCTTGTTCGCTGCCGACGGCCCACCCGGCACGCGCAGCGCCGTGCTGATGCTGGGCACGGGATCGGCCGCTCGGCAGTTCGAGATGGCCGTGGTGCCCCTGCTCGCCGACGGGCGCGTCGTCGGCTATGCGGGCAGCGCGGTGGACATCACCGAGCGCATCCGGGTGCAGGCTCAGCTCCAGGCTC
>DAORNK010000006.1:3513-17924 GCA_035440985.1 Rubrivivax sp.
GTCAACCAGGCCTGGGAGGACTTCACCGGCCGCCAGCGCGACCAGGTGGCCGGGCGCCTCGCGCACGACGGCCTGCCCGGCGGCGAGGTGCGGATCCACGACGAACGGGACGCCGAACTTCTGCGGCGCGGTGGCCGCGTGCGCTACGACGCGACGGCGCTGCACCGCGACGGGACGCGGCGCGACCTGGCCATCACCAAGGCTGCCGTGCCTGGCCCAGGCGACCAGCCCGCCGGCACGCTGGTGGCCTTCATGGACGTGAGCGAGTTCCGGCAGGCCGAGCGGGCAACGCGTGAAGCGCGCGACGCGGCTGAGGAGGCCTCGCGGGCGAAGACCGAATTCGTCGCCAACATCAGCCATGAACTGCGCACGCCGCTGCAGTCCATCATCGGCTTCTCGGAACTGGGGCTGGTGCGCTCCGGCGCGCAGCCCAAGCTGGGGTCGATGTTCAGCGACATCCACTCCGCTGGCCAGCGCATGCTGGCGCTGGTCAACGACCTGCTGGACGTCTCGAAGATCGAAAGCACCGTTGGCACCTTCCACCTCGAGCGCACCGATGTGCGCTCGCTGGTGCGCGATGTCCTGGGCGAACTCAAGCCCCTGCTGGACGCGCGGCAACTGCTCGTCGATCTGCAGCTGAGCGAAGGGCCTCTGGTGGCCAAGGTCGATCCCACGCGCTTTCAGCAGGTGGTGCGCAACGTGCTGGCCAACGCCATCCGGTTCTCGCCCCTTGGCGAAAGCCTGACCATACGCGGCGACATCGACCCCGACAACCGCATCCACATCAGCCTGTCCGATCGCGGGCCGGGCATTCCGCCGGCCGAGCTGGACAAGATCTTCGAGGCCTTCGTGCAGTCCAGCAAGACCAAGGACGGCTCCGGGGGCACGGGGCTGGGCCTGGCCATCTGCCGCAAGATCCTGCAAGCCCACGGCGGCGAGATCCGCGCCGAGAACAACCCGGACCGCGGCGCGACGTTCCACGTCTACCTGCCGGCACGCGGCTTCGTCGAGACGATGCCGGGCTGAGCAGGCGCCCACGCGCCTTGCGCCTGGCCCGCGCAGGACAGCCTGAAGTCCGGAACGCCAGGGGCTCTCGAACCAAACAACCCGACAAGCGTGAATTAGTTGCTTGTGCTAAAAATGATAAAATTGTACATTATGAACTGAGGAGGCTGATATGCACGCATCGCTCGCCGAACTGCTCGAAAACCTCAAGCCCGGGCTGCTCTGGGTGGCGCGCGACGGCACGGTGCGCTACGCCAACGGTGAAGGCGAGGCGCGCACGGGTCTTGCCACGGGCCGCAAGCTCTATGACCCGGACCTGATGCGGGCCGTCACCGCGGCCATCGTCGGCCGCGTGCCGCGCCAGGTGGCGGCGGTGGGTGTCAGGGACAGCGAAAGGGGCGCCGCCGAAGAACTGCGTTGCCGGGTCATACCAGGCCTGGCCAGCGACGACGCCTTCGTCCTCATCGGGCACGACGTGACGCACGACGCCGGGGTCGGTTACGACAACCTCATGCAGGTCATCCGCTCCGATGTGCGGGACCCCTTGCGCGACGCCCAGGCTGCGCTCGCCGTCTGGGAACAACAGGGCTCGGGAGGCCCCGAACTGGCCGCCGTCACCGACAGCATGGGCGCCCTGCTGGGCGTGGTGGACCGCCTGGTGGACCTGGCCTCGATCTGGGCAAGCTCGGCGCTGCTGGCCTCCGACCGCATAGAACTCTGGCCGCTGCTGCAACGCGCCTGGTGCGGTGTGGAGCCGCACGCCCTGCAACGATCGGTCAAGGTGCGGTTTCGTGCACAGACGGAGGCGGGCGCGCTGGCCCCGCTGTACGGCAGCGAACACTGGCTCGGCCGCGTCTTCGAGGAGTGCCTGGAAGCTGCCGTGCGCAGCGCGCGTCGCGGTGCGACGCTGGACATCGAACACCGCCAGATGGGGCCGCGCGCGATGGTGATCTTCCGCGACTGCGGCGTCTTCGTGCCCCGTGGCGTACGCGAAAGCGGCTCGCCGCTGGGTCGTGGCACCAAGTCCGCGGCGCGCAGCGGCCTGAGCGCCCGGGACCAGATCGGCCTGAAGCTGTGCCAGCACATCGTGTCGCTGCACGGTGGCCTGTTGCGCGAGGAAGAGGAAGACGGTGCGCGCAACTTCCTCATCGAGCTGCCCACCGGTGCGCCGCACCGCAACGACCAGAGCCAGCTCGACGTGGCCCAGGCCCAGCGCTACGCCAGCGACCTGGCCGCGCTGATGTCACGGGCCCGCTCGCGCGGCAAGCCTCCTGGCACCGCCACGCTCGCCTGACCATCCCCGTTCCTTCGCCCGGAGTCCACCATGAAACGCGTCCTCATCGTCGAAGACCAACCCGACATCCGCAAGTTGATCCGCATGACCCTCGAATTCGAGGATTTCGAGATCCACGAGGCTTCGGATGGCGCTTTCGGCTGGAGCATGGCCCGCGCCACACTGCCCGACATCGTGCTGCTGGACGTGATGATGCCCGGCGAGCTGGATGGCCTGCAGGTCTGCCAGCGGCTGAAACAGGACTCGGTCACGAAGCACATCAAGGTCGTGCTCCTGACCGCACGCGGCCAGGCGCGAGACCGCGAAGCCGGCAAGCACGCCGGGGCAGACGAATACCTGGTCAAGCCCTTCAGCCCGCTGCAGCTCATCGAGACCATCGAGCGCCTGCTCGAGTCGGCCTGAGCCCACACCGTCCATGAAAGCGCCGTTGAATCGGCAGGCCCCGGTGCAGCCCACCCGAACGCAGTGGGTGCACCTGATGGTGCTCCTGGCCGTGACCACCGGGCTGCTCATGGGGGTGGCAGGCCAGACGCTGCCGGCCCTGGCCTGGGGGCTGCAACCGCTGCTGTGGCTGGCCACGGCGGCTGCCGGCGCTTCGTGCATGGTCGTGGTTCAGCTCTGGCTGCGCCACTCAAGGGCCGCACCGACGCCCCTGCAGGCGCCCTGCGAGGGAGTGGAGGCCGCCCAGGCTCACACGCTGGCCATCCTCAACGCCGTACCTGATGTGATTCTCGGGCTGGACGCCCAATGCCACATCACGTTGGCCAATCCGAGCGTGACCAGTGTCTTCGGCCTGCAGCCGGAGGACTTGTCCGGCACGCCGCTGGCCGACGTGGTGCCGGGCCTGACCCAACCCGAGGCCGAGCAGCGCACGCTGCAGGGCCTGTTCATGCGCAGCACACGCACCCACGTGGCGCGTTTCGAGACCAGCGCCAAGCGGCGTGACGGCACGGAGTTCCCCGTCGAAGTGTCGTTGTCGCGCACCGAGACCGACGAGGGCGTGCGCTACGCCGCGGTGGTGCGCGACGTGACCGAGCAGCGCATGACCTTCGCCATGCTCAACCTGTACAGCCGGGCCCTGGAGTGCACCAGCAACGGCGTCGTCATCGTCGACATGAAACTGCCGGGCCGGCCGATCTTCTATGTCAACCCGGCCTACGCGCGCATCACGGGCTACGAGGGCCATGAGGTCATCGGCCGGCACATCGGCCTGCTGCACCGTGAAGACCGCGACCAGGCGGGCCTGCGCGAACTGGCCCGCGCCTGGCGGGCGGGCGAATCGACCCAGGTGGTGCTGCGCAACTACCGCAAGGACGGCACCCTGTTCTTCAACGAACTGGCCATCGCGCCGGTGACCGCACCGGACGGCAGCGTGCCGCACTACGTGGGCGTGCTCACGGACGTGACCGAGCGCGAACGTTCGCGCATGGCCATCGCCGAGCGCAGCGCTCGGCTGAACGCGGTGTTCGACCTCAGCCCCGATGGCTTCGTCGTCTTCGATCAAGGCGGCCACCTGGCCTACTTCAACCGCGCCTTCCAGACCATGACCGGCTGGGATGCGCAGGCCGTCGACGCGAAGGTGGGCGTGGCGGAGTTCGACCACCGCTTCGCCGCGCTGTGCGACCCGGTCCAGGGCTATGTGCCGTTGCAGGCGCTGGTGCGGGCCGATGGCGCCACCGCACCGGTCACCTCCGGTGCCGACACGCTGCTGCTGGCGCTGCCAGCGCGGCGCGTGCTGGCGCGTGTGGTGCGCAGCCAGGTCGACGGCCACGACGAGACGATCCTGTTCTTCCGCGACATCACCCGCGAAACCGAGGTCGACCGCATGAAGAGCGAGTTCCTCACCACCGCGGCCCACGAACTGCGCACGCCGATGGTCAGCGTGTTCGGCTTCACCGAGCTCCTGCTGCGCCGCCCGGTTCCCGAGGCGCGGCGACGCGACATGCTCGAGACCATCCACCGCCAGGCGTCGCTGCTCATCAACATGGTCAACGAGCTGCTGGACCTGGCGCGCATCGAAGCCCGCCAGGGCAAGGATCTCCAGCGCCAGGCCTGCAATCTGGCCAGCCTGGTGACGCAGACCGTCGGCCCGCTGATGGTGGCCGGCGATGCGCACCGCATCGAGCTGGACATGACGCACGGCAACGAACAGCTGTGGGTGGACCCCGAGAAGACCCACCGCGCCCTGCTCAACGTGCTGAGCAATGCCATCAAGTACTCGCCGGCCGGTGGCGTGATCCGCGTCAGCACGTGCAGCGGCAGCCTGCGCGGCGAGCCGGCCGTCGGCGTGCAGGTCCAGGACCAGGGCATCGGCATGACGGCCGAGCAGGCCGGCCGCGTCTTCGAGCGTTTCTACCGTGCCGACCCCTCGGGCAACATCCCCGGGACCGGGCTGGGCATGAGCCTGGTCAAGGAGATCGTCGAGCTGCAGGGCGGCCGTGTGGAGCTCGCCAGCGAACCCGGCCGCGGCACGCGGGTGACCCTGTGGTTCCCGCTGTACGGTACAGCGAACGAAGCCTGCACGCCGCAACCCAACCTGCCGCCGTCACCACACCCGGATTCATCCCCATGCACATCCAACACCTGAGTTTCGACCCCCTGGGCCATCCCGAAGTGCTGTCTGCGCGGCTGCGCCAGGCCGTGGACGCTGGCGCCCGCGCCGTGATGGTGCTGGCCGGCGACGGCGCGGACTGGCCAGCGCACCAGGTCTCTCCATTGCTCCAGGCTCTGCCGGTGCCGGTCTTCGGCGCCGTGTTCCCGGAGGTCATCCACGGTGTCGAACACAGCCCCACCGGACTCGTCGTGGTGGGCCTGGACAACCATGCCGAGGTGACCGTCGTGCGCGGTCTGGACCAGCCCGGCACGGACTTCGCGGCCGCATTGGCGTCGGCGCCGACCACGCAGGACAGCGTGCTGGTGCTGGTCGACGGATTGAGCCTCCGCATCGCGCGCTTCGTCGAGGCGGTGTTCGACCATATCGGCGGCGGGCCCAGCTTCATTGGAGGCGGGGGCGGCTCGCTGTCGTTCCAGCCGCGGCCTTGCCTGTTCACGCCCCAGGGCCTGCTGGCCGGGGCGGCACTCGTGGTGAGCCTGGACACGACGCTGGCCGTGGGCGTGCGCCATGGTTGGCAGGCCATCGCCGGGCCCTTCGTGGTGACCCGGACCGACGGCAACACGGTGCAGCAGCTGGACTACCGTCCCGCCGCCGAGGTCTACCAGGCCTGTGTGGGCCCGCGGGTGCAGGACACGCTGGACGCCACCAACTTCTTCGGTCACGCCAAGGGCTATCCCTTCGGCATCGAACGCTTTGACGGCTCACTGCTGGTGCGCGACCCCATCGTGCTGCAGGATCAGGCCCTGGTATGCGTGGGCGAGGTGCCGGAGCAGACCGCGGTACACATCCTGCGCGGTGACGCCGACCGTCTCATCGCCGCCGCCGTCGAGGGCACCGAGGCCGCGCTGGCAGCGCTGGGCGGCCCACCCGGCGGCGGTCTCTTGATCGACTGCATCAGCCGCGTGCTCTTCCTGGGCGAGCGCTTCGGTGAAGAACTGGCCGCCGTGCAAGGCTGCCTGCAACGCGCCGGTGCGCAAGCGCACCCACTGATCGGCGCTTTGACGCTGGGCGAGATCGCCAACAACGGCGCGCATTGCCTGGAGTTCTACAACAAGACCCTGGTGCTGGGGGCGTATGGACGGGGCTGAAGCCGCGGGCGCCGGCGACGCGCCGACCAGCGCCACGCTGATGGCGCTGAAGTTCGAGCTGGCGATGAGCATCGGCGAGTCGCTGGAGCTGGCCCCGATGGCGCGGCGCTTTCTGGTGCCACTGCTGCAGGCGGTGCAAGGCCTGCATTGCCTGCTGTGGCTGCGCGCCGATCGAGGCCCGGCGCTGCGCCTGGCCTATCCGCAGCGCAGCCTGCTGCTGTGGGATACCGACGCGGAACGGGCGGCGTGGCTGGCGCGAACGGTCGCCCTGCCGCTGCCGCAGCCGCAGCACCAGGCCGCGGACACGCAGCACAGGCACGCACTGCCGGTGGGCGAAGAAGGCTGGCTCGTCATCGAACGCTCTGGCACGCCCATCCCGGCGACGGTGCTGGACGCCATCGGCGTGGTGCTGCGCCGCCTGGCGCGCGCCTGCCGGGCCTGTCACGAACACGCCCGCGCCCGCAGTCTGCTGGCCGAGAAAGAAGCCGCTGAGCGCGCAATGGTCGAGGCCAACGCGCGCATGGCCGAGATCTTCTCGTTGAGCAGCGACGGCTTTGCCTACTTCGACACCCAGGGCCGGATGGCCTTCTGCAACCCCGCGGTCGAGGCGCTGCTTGGCCTGCCGGTGCCCCAGCTGATGGGCCGCACGCTGGCCGAACTCGACAGGCATCTGACGCCGCAGTGCGCCTCCGGCGAGGCCCCGGCCCTGGCCCGGATGGCGGCCACACTGGACGGCGCCGCGTCACGCAGCGGAACGCTGTCGCTGGCGCAGCCGCAAAGACGCATCCTGGCCTACACGATCAACCGCACCGACGACGACCAGCGCGCCGTGTTGTACCTGCGTGACGTGACGCGCGAAACCGAGGTCGACCGCATGAAGAGCGAGTTCCTCACGACCGCGGCCCACGAGCTGCGCACGCCGATGGTGAGCGTCTTCGGCTTCACCGAGCTGCTGCTGCACCGGCCCGTGCCCGAGGACCAGCGGCGCGAGGTTCTGCAGACCATCCACCGCCAGGCCTCGCTGCTCATCAAGCTGGTCAACGAGCTGCTCGACCTGGCCCGCATCGAGGCCCGCCAGGGCACGGATCTGCAGCGCCAGGTGGTCCCGCTGGGCCCGCTGGTGCAGGACGCGGTGGCCCGGCTTCCTCAGGGTGCGCCAGCGCGCAACATCGACCTGGCGCTGGACCACGACGACGTCGGCCTTTGGGTGGACCCGTTGAAGACCGGCCAGGCCCTGCTCAACGTGTTGAGCAATGCCGACAAGTACTCGCCCGGGGCCAAGCCCATACGCATCAGCACGCACGACGGCACACACGACGGAACGCCACAGGGTGCACCGGCGATCGGCCTGCGCATCACCGACCAGGGCATAGGGATGAGCCCGGAACAGCTGGCCCGCGTGTTCGAGCGCTTCTACCGCGCCGATCCCTCGGGCAACATTCCCGGCACCGGCCTGGGCATGAGTCTGGTCAAGGAGATCGTCGAGCTGCAGGGCGGCCGCGTGGAGGTGCTGAGCCAACTGGGCAGCGGCACCACGGTGACCCTCTGGCTACCCCTGGCGGCGGCGACTGCCGAGGCATAATTGGCCACTTCGCCATTTAGGAGATGCAGATTGGATCCGGCTCACCCTCGGTGACCGTCCATTCCGGGGCTTTGCCGGGATGAGACGGAATCCAGACTTCCGCTTACCCGCTGCCTTCTTCCTGCCGCTTGCGTGGGCCCGAACCGCCCCACGACCAACGTGCAGGCGCCCCGAGAGAACTGCATGCTCAATGTCTTTACGCTGGCCAATGGCCGGCTGGTCCAGCAAGAAATCGACAGCCTGGAAGCGCTGGCCCACGTGCAGCCGGTGTGGGTCGATCTGGAAGACCCGGGCGAGGACGAAAAGCACTGGATCCAGACGCGCTTCGGCCTCAACATCCCCAGCGACGCGGTCGACGACGACCTGGAAGAGTCGGCCCGTTTCTACGAAGAAGACAACGGAGAGCTGCACATCCGTTCGGACTTCCTCATCGATGCCGAAGACACCACCAAGGGTCCCGATGCCAAGCCCGCGCGCAACGTGCGCGTGGCCTTCATCCTGCGCGAGAACGTGCTCTTTTCCATCCACGGCGAGGACCTGCCGGTGTTCCGGCTGCTGCGCCTGCGCGCGCGCCGCATCCCGGCCCTGATCGAGGATGCCAAGGACGTGCTGCTCAAGCTGTACGACGCCGACGCCGAATACTCCGCCGATGCCCTGGAGGGCATCTACGACAACCTCGAGAAGGTCAGCGCCCGCGTGCTGACGCAGGATGTCAACGACCAGGCCGCCGGCGAGGCGCTGACCGCCATCGCACGCGAGGAAGACCTGAACGGCCGCATCCGGCGCAACGTGATGGACACCCGCCGCGCACTGAGTTTCATGATGCGCAGCCGCATGCTCAATGCCGAACAGTTCGAAGAGGCACGCCAGATCCTGCGCGACATCGACAGCCTGGACAGCCACACCGCCTTCCTGTTCGACAAGATCAACTTCCTGATGGACGCCACGGTCGGCTTCATCAACATCAACCAGAACAAGATCATCAAGATCTTCTCGGTGGCCAGCGTGGCGCTGCTGCCGCCCACGCTGATCGCCAGCATCTACGGCATGAACTTCAAGTTCATGCCCGAACTGGACTGGACGGCCGGTTACCCCTTCGCGCTGGCGCTGATGGCGGCCTCGGTGGCCGCCCCCTTCATCTACTTCCGCCGCAAGGGTTGGCTGCGCTGAGGCTGGACCGAGCGGCCACCTGCGTGGCCGCGAGTGCCTGCCGAAGGCCATCGCGCATGCCAGCGACATGGCTGAGGCTGGACCGAGCGGCCACCCACGCCGGCCTGCACCCCCTCGTTGACCCGCATCAATCTTGGGCCCGCCACCGGAGCCTACGATGGTCTCTCAGGTGGGCGGTCGCCCACAACAGGTCAGCTGCCGCTTCGTTGCGGTCGGCGGACGGCGCGTCATGGCTTCGCAGGGCAGCACGTCACCCGGCAGGATCTGGGCGTCCTCGCTCAAGTTCAAGTTCGCCGTCTATCTGTCGGCCTTCCTGATCGTTGCCTTCGGCTTCTTCACCTGGAGCCTGACGCGTCAGCAGCAACATGAGCTGCAGGACAACGCCGTTGCCCACATGCTGCAGCTGTCCGACGCGGTGGTGCGCAGCACGCGCTTCATGATGATGCAGGACAAGCCGGACTACGTGCACCAGCTGATCCTCGACGTGGCGCGCGAAAAGGACATTGACCGCATCCGCATCTTCAGCAAGAAGGGCAAGGTGATCGACTCCACGTTCTACGGGGAGATCGGCCTGGTGCTGGATGCCAAGGCCGAAGGCTGCGTGTCCTGTCATGGGGGAGATGTGCCGCCCGAGACGCTGAACGACGGCGAGCGCGTGCGCTACTTCCGGGACGAAACAGGCCGGCACCTGATGGGCACGATGCAGGTGCTGCGCAACGAAGCCTCCTGCCAGTACGCCGGCTGCCACGCACACCTGCATGCGCCGGCCGTGCTGGGCGTGGTCGACATCGTCTATTCCATCGACGCCGTCGAGCAGCGGCTGAACCAGGCCGCCCTCCGCACGGCATTGCTCGCGCTGGGCTTCGTCAGCCTGGCGGCCCTGTGCATCGTGGTGCTGGTTCACCGGCTGGTTTACCGGCCGCTGCGCGATCTGGAACACGGCGCCGGGCGGCTGGCCAGCGGCCAGCTGGACGAACCCATCCCGGTGCGCAGCCCGGATGAATTCGGGCAGGTGGCCCATTCGTTCAACACGATGATGGCGGGGCTGCACGAATCCCAGCGCAAGCTCAGTGACGCCGCGCGAGAGCTCGAACGCAAGGTCGAGGAACGCACGCAGCAGCTGCGCGCCGCGGAAGCCCAGGCGGTGCAGCAGCAGAAGCTTGCCGCCACGGGCCTGCTGGCGGCAGGCATCGCGCACGAACTGAACAACCCGCTGACCGGCGTTCTGACCTTCTCGTGCCTGATGCGGCAGAAGATGAAGGACGGCTCGCAGGAAGCGGAGGACATGGATCTGGTGATCCGCGAGACCCGGCGCTGCGCGGGCATCATCCGCCGCCTGCTCGATTTCGCGCGGCAAAGCCCGCCCGAACGGGCCCAGGCCGATCTGAACGCCCTGGTCGTCGAAACGGCCCGGCTGGTCGAGCGCTCGGCCCAACTGCACGGCACGGCGATCACGCTCGAACTGGATCCGAACCTGCCCGCGGTGTGGATCGACAGGAACCACATCAAGCAGGTACTGATGAACATGTTCGTCAACGCGCAGCAGGCCACGGAAGCCGGCGGAACGATCCGGGTCAGCACACGCCGCATGCCTGAGCCGATCGCGGCAGAGCTGGGCGGCGAGCCGGTCGAGATGGTCGAGATCGCCATCCAGGACACCGGCTGCGGCATCGCCGAGCAGGACCTGGGCCGCATCTTCGACCCCTTCTTCACCTCCAAGGAAGTGGGCAAAGGCACGGGGCTGGGCCTGTCGGTGAGCCACGGCATCGTCAAGGCGCATGGCGGCGCGATCCAGGTGCACAGCGAGGTCGGCCGCGGCACGCTGTTCCGCATCCAGCTGCCGATCTCCGACGGTGCAGCCGCTGTGGACGGGCCCGTACGGGAAGTGACACATGGCTGACCGGATCGAGCCGCGCATCCTTGTCGTCGACGACGAGGAGATCGTGGTCCGCAGCAGCGTGCGCATCCTGGAAGCTGCGGGCTACCAGCTGAGGACGGCGCGGGATGCCACCGGGGCCCTGCGTGAGCTGGCGCAGGCGTCCTTCGACCTGGCGATCCTGGACATCATGATGCCCGGCATCGACGGCATCGAGCTGCTGCGGCGCATCAAGGAGTCGTACCCGGACACCGAGGTGATCATGTTCACCGGGCTGGCCCAGGTGGCCACCGCCGTCGACTGCATGAAGCTCGGCGCCAGCGACTACATTTCCAAGCCCTTCGACCCCGATCAACTGCGGTTGGCCGTCTCGCGGGCGCTGGAGCACCGCGCGCTGCGGCAGCAGAACGAATCGCTCAGCCAGACCACGGACGCCCGCTTCCGGCTGGACCGCATGGTCGGGCAGAGCCCGGCGATGCAGCAGATGTTCCGACTGATCGCGCAATGCGCAGCGACCAACTCGACGGTGCTGCTCACCGGCGAGAGCGGCACCGGCAAGGAACTGGTGGCGCGGGCCATCCACCACAACAGCCTGCGCAGTGGCGGGCCCTTCGTGGCGGTGGACTGCAACGCGCTGTCGGAACAGCTGCTGGAGAGCGAACTCTTCGGCCATGCGCGCGGCGCCTTCAGTGGGGCCGTCAGCCGCAAGAAGGGCATGGTCGAGGTCGCGCAGGGCGGCACGCTGTTCCTGGACGAGATCGGCAACATCCCGCTGTCCATCCAGTCCAAGCTGCTGCGCCTGATCCAGACGCACGAGTTCCGGGCGGTTGGCGACACCCATCCGCAGGCGGCCAACTTCCGTCTCGTGGCGGCGACCAACAAGGACCTCGCCGCGATGGCCGCCGAGGGCCGCTTTGCCAGCGACCTGTACTACCGCCTGGCCGTGTTTCCCATCCACCTGCCGCCGCTGCGCGAACGGCGCGACGACATTCCGGCGCTGGCCCGGCACTTCCTGCGCGGCTTTGCCCGCGACCTCAAGAAGGACGTCGAGTCCATCTCCGAAAGCGCCATGAGCGCGCTGGTGGCCCACGACTGGCCCGGCAACGTGCGGCAGCTCGAGAACGCGCTGCACCGCGCCGTGATCCTGTGTTCCGACAAGGTCCTGCGCACCGCCCACCTCGAAGGCGTGGTCGACAGCAAGGCGACGGCCGAGTTGCCGCGCACCGCCGAAGAGCTCAAGCTGCTCAAGAAGACCCTGCGCGAGAAATCGGTCGAGGATCTGGAGCGGCAATTCGTGCTGGAAGCACTCAAGCGCAACGACTGGAACGTGACGCGCAGCGCGCAGGAGGTGGCGATGCTGCGGGCCAACTTCCAGGCACTGATGCGCAAGCACGGGGTGCGCATTCGCGGCACGGCGGGCGCCGGCGAGGATCCGGGTGGCGAGGACGGCCCACCGGCCGAGGATCCCTGATCCGCACAGGGCGGCGGGGTGCCATGCTCACGAGGCGTTCGCCGCCGGCAGCTCACCAGCCGCCGCCGCGGGCACGTCCTCGACCTCCTCGTAGCCGGTCAGCATGGCCTTGACGTGCTCCGCAGCCGTGCGGCCCAGCGTGGTCAGGTAGACATGCACGAACAGGAAGACCACGAACACGCCGCACAGCGCCACGTGCAGGCTGCTCACCACACGCGGACCGCCCAGCAGGTCCACCGTGCCGGCAAAGCGCTGCAGATCCCACAACACGACGCCGGTGTAGAGCTCCAGCGGCACGAGCAGGATCATCACGATCTGGTAGGTCATGCTCTGCAAGGGATTGAACTTGCGGTAGATGCCCACGTGGTGAGGGTTGGGCTGGCCCTTGAACAGCCCGTAGCCGTAGTAGACCAGCTGGCGCAGCATGGCCCGGTAATGCGCACGCGGCGAGAGTTCGGGGTGGTAGACGCAGATGCGGTCCGAGAACAGGTAGTAGACCAACCAGATGCCGTAATTGGCGATGAGCAGGAAGCCGATCTTGTTGTGCACGTCGATCACGGCCTTCAGCGGCAGGGCGTCGAAGACGCGGTAGCGGATCTGCAGGCCGGTGAGGATCAGCGCGACGAAGCCGAAGGCGTTCACCCAGTGCCACACGCGCACCGGCAGCGGATGGACATACAGGCGGGTCATGGTCTTCACTCCGTGGGTGGATGCGCTCGCGCGAGAACGCGTCTGATCATCAGGTGCAGGGCCGGCACCGAAATGCCCAGCAACAGGCCCAGCGCCAGCACCAGGTCCAGTGCGGCCAGCCGCGTGCCGCCCAGGGCGTAGAAGCCCTTCAGGGCCTCGACGGTGATGGCCGAGGTCAGGATCTCGCGCTGCGCGTCGTGGCGCACCGGGCCGCCCTGGGCGTCCAGCGTCGAGACGGTGACGCTCTTGTAGGGTGGGGCGTCCTCGTCGTGGCAACCGAAGCAGTCGCGCAGCGCGCGCGACTTCTCGGGCAGCCAGTGGGCCTGGATGCCGTTGCGCAGTTCGATGCGCCCCCGCACCGCGACCTTCAAGCCCTGCTGTTCGAGGGCCTCGATCAGGGCGCGGAACTCGTGCGCGTCCAGCCCGTCGCGGTTGGCGTCCATCCGCGTCGCCAGCGGCTCGAAGCCTTCGGCGATGCGGGCAACCCTCTGGCCGGTCTGGACGGTCAGCCGCAAGTCGGTGCGCAGCAGCGCCTCCGGCGCATGGCAGGCGGCGCAGGCCACCGCCTGCAGATGGCGGGCCGCGTTGGGCAGCCAGCTGCGGTGCGTCTGGGCCGGGTCATCGTGGCAGTCCAGGCAGGCGTTCTTAGGACCCTCCTGCACCGATGCGGTGGTCACCGCATGCGGCGCGTGGCAGCCGTTGCAATCGGGGGCTGAACGGGAACGCGCGCGCACGGCTTCGGCGTGAATGCTGCGATCGAAGGCTTTCACCACCTTGGGGTGGCAGCTGCGGCACATCGGGATCACCGCACCGGGTGGCTTGCGCGGCCGCTCGTCGGACGCCTGGGCCTTGCCGGGGTGCGCCGGCAGCTTGACCTCATCGTGGCAGCTGATGCAGCCGGCGTCGCCGTGCACCGAGCTCAGGTAGGCCGCGACATCGATGCGCGGGACCTTGCGGCCTTCCTGGACCTTGTTGGCCACGGCCGAGCCGACCGCCCCCGGGTCCTGCGGGCCGTGGCAATCCAGGCAGGCGCGGTCATCCGCAGAAGGTTCGGACTGCGTGGCGGCGGCCTGAACCGGCACCGCCTGCCAAAGCGCGCAGGCAGCCAAGGTGGCCAGGGCCATGCGCCAGTGCTTGCTGTGGGTGGTCATGCTGTGACCCGTAGCCGTGAAAGGCGCCCGGTGGGTCGGCCGGGTCGCCTTGCTGTCGGGAGTTCCGTCCCGTGTTCGGCCTGCGCCTGTCGAAGGCCCGGCGCTCAGGTGGCGCGGTGGTGTGCGACCAGCGCCTTCACGCCGTACCAGGCGATGGCACCCAACCCCACGAAGGGCAGCGCGACGATGTAGGCCAGACCGATGAAGGGCGCAGCGAAGAACAGCGCCACGTCGCGACCCCAGCGGCCGAACTGCGTGGTCGGCCTGGCGGCCAGCCACTTCACGAAGTGCCAGACCGGAATGGCCAGCATCGCCAGGATGCCGATCAAGGGCGCGAACATGATGTAGGCTAGCGTGATGACGGGCACCGCAGCCGCCGGAGGGCCGGCGCTCTCCGGCCGGGTCTCCGGCCGGACTTCCGGGGCCGGCGGCGCTTCGGCAGCCGGTGGCGCAACCGATGCTGCGGCTTG
>DAORNK010000006.1:17968-36245 GCA_035440985.1 Rubrivivax sp.
CATCTCGGGCGACAGCGGCTTGTGCAGCACGGCGCGCACGCCAGCTGCCTTGGCCCGTGCCTCGTTCTGATCCGTGGCGTAGCCGCTGACGATCACCACCGGCAGCCAGGGCCTCTGGGCCCGGATCTGTTCGGCCACCGCGATGCCGTCCATGCCGGGCATCTTGATGTCCGTGAAGACCGCGTCATAGGCCTCGGCGGCGATCTTGCGCAGGGCCTCCTCGCCGTTGCCGGCCGTGACGACCGCGTAGCCCTTGCCGGAGAGCACCCGGTCGAAGCTCTTGCAGACGACGGGGTCGTCGTCCACCACCAGGACTCTGGTGCGTGCTTGTGCGTTCATGGTCTTGCCTTTCTGTCAGCTTGCTTGGATGGTTTGCGGGACACCACGCCCTGCGGTGGCCCACCCCGACGGGTGGTCGCTGCGCAGCGTCCATTGCTTGTGTTCGATGGCGCTGGCCGCGGCGCGGATCACCGCGGCCGGCTCCAGCGGTTTGGCCAGGTAGTCGTGGGCGCCCAGGCGGATGGCCTCCTTGGCGGTGTCCAGCGACGGATAGCCGGTGATGACGATGACCTCGCAGTCGGGCCAGCGGTCGCGAATCTGCCGCAGCACCGCCATGCCGTCCATGCCGGGCATGCGCAGATCCAGCAGCACGATGTCGAAGGGTTCGACCTGCATCGTGGCCAGCGCCTGTGTCCCGTCCGGCACCGCCTTGACCTCGCAGTGGTCGCCGGCCAGCACCCGCAGGTGGCAGCGGCGTACGACTTCTTCATCGTCGATGATCAGCACCCGGGGGTTGGCGTTCATGGTTCGAATCTCGCGGTGTGGCTGCGCTGAACCATGCGCGATTCGTGCCACGCCGGGAGAACAGGCGCTGCGGTTTGCCTTTTCCCCAGTGAATCAAGGACTTGGCGTTGCCAGCGCACGACGGGCGGGGCTGCAACGCATGTCGCCAGGGCCGTGAAGTACAAAACCGATGTGCGGTCCGGGCCGCCGGACAGGCGGCCGGTTCCTGTGAATCAAGGACTTGCCGGCGTGACAGGGTGCATGGGAAATTTGTGCACCGCACGGCACGGTCGAGCACCGATGGACCTGGCTCGTGTAGCCTTGTTGCCTCACGACGAGGAGCGGCCAGTCCCAGCGCGGTCGGGCCGGCGTGAATATGGCCAGTCGAACCGAAGAGAAGAAGTGCCGGCGTGCCCTGGATGCGGCCCTGCTCTGTGCGCTGCTGTCGGGCGGCAACGCGTACGCCCAGTTCAGCATGGTGCCGGCCCCCTTGTGCGCAGCGCCACGCGAATCGGTGCAGGAGGTGGAACAGGAGTTCCGCATCGACGCCTCGCGGCACCTCTATGCCTGCTACCCGATGCGCGTCTACCGCGGGCAGATGCCGCCGCTGCTGTACGGCATCATGATGGTGGAGACCGATCTGGACGCCGCCGGCCATGTGCTCAGGACCCGGGTCGTGCGCCCGCCCGCCGCCGACGAGGTGGCCCCGTGGGTGCTGGCGATGATCAAGCGCGCTTCGCCCTTCCCGGCGCCGGCGCGCATGGCCGGTGGCGGTGTCACCTTCACCGAGACCTTCTTCGTCGACAAGTCGGGCCTGTTCCAGACCTTCTCGCTGACCGAAGGGCAGCGGTAGTCCGCCTCAGGACACCGCGCGGCGCTTGAGCCAGCGCATCAGGAGCCCCAGGCCGGGCAGCTTTTCGTACAGCTCCTCGGCCACGTCCCAGTAGTCGCGGTGATCGGCGATGCGGCCGTCGGCGGCCAGCTTCAGGTGCGAGCCGCCCCGTATGGTCAGCTCAGGCGGGCGCCGGTTGCGCAGGCCGAAGATGAACTCCCAGCTCAGGAAACACTGGTTGCCCTGCACGACGACATCGTGGATCACGAAACGCGGCGCATCCAGCGTGGCAAACATGTGCTCGAAGATGCGTGTGATCGCCGCCACGCCCTGGACCTCGTTGAAGGGGTCCTTGAAACGCGCGTCGGGGCTGTAGATCTCGGCCAGCCGCGGCAGATCCTGCGGCGCCAGGCGCTCGAAGCGCTCGACGATGGCGCGCACGGCTTCCTGCATCACAGGCCGGTGGAGCGGCGCACCGCCGCGAAGTACGCCCCGTGGCCCAGCAGCCGCAGGCCCTTGAGCCACAGTGTGAAGCGCTTGGGGAAGTGGATCTCGAAGTCGCCGCGCTGCCAGCCGCGCAGGATCTGCGTGGCGGCTTCTTCCGGGGTGATCAGGGCGGGCATGCGGAAGTCATTCTGCGCGGTCAGCGGGGTTTCGACGAAACCCGGGTTGATCAGCGAAACGCCCAGCCCCAGCGGTTGCAGATCCAGGTACAGGTTCTCCGCCAGGTTGATCAGCGCCGCCTTGGTCGGCCCGTAGGCCAGCGACTGCGGCAGCCCGCGGTAGCCGGCCACGCTGGAGACCAGGCTCAGGTGGCCGCGCGCCTCACCCGGCCCGGCCGTGGCCGCCTGACGCAGCAGGTGCGGCAGCAGGGCATCGAGGAAGTGCAGCGCACCGACCTGGTTGACCTGGAGGTGCCGCAACGTCAGTTCCAGGTCGAAGGCCGTGGCGCGCATCGCAGCGTAGACGCCGGCACAGTACATGGCCAGGTCGATGTGCCCGTGCTGCGCGACGATCTGCGCCGCTGCGGCACGCAGGGCCTGGCGATCGGTGGCATCCAGCGGGATGGCCTGGCTGCCGCGATGCACGGCGACGAAGGCGTTGAGCGCAGCCTGGCTGCGCGCGCTGACGACGACCCGCGCGCCCAGCGCATGCAGGCGCGACGCGGTGGCACGTCCGATGCCGGTGGAAGCGCCGACCAGCCACACCGTGCGGCCGGTCCAGTTCTCGATGGGCGGGTTCAGCGACATGCGGGCCTACGGCTTGTGGAAGGACAGCGTGACTTCGCCCAGCCGGAAGCCGAACTTGCTCATCACCGCCTTGTTGAGCATCACGCGCTCGTCGATCAGATACATCCAGTCGTCGAACTGCACCTCGTAGACCTTGCCGTCCACCGGCAGCGCCAGCGTGTAGCGCCAGTTCAGTGCATTGCCGGCCGCCTGGCCCTGGGCCACGCCCACCACGTCGTCGGCGCGGCCGCTGTAGCGGCCCTGGCCTTCGTCGGTGATCTTCCAGACCCGGCGCTCGGTCTTGCCGTCGCTGTAGGTGAAGCGTTCGTCCAGCGTGCCCTGGCTGCCTTGCCAGGTGCCCGTCATCTGCACGGTGAAGCGGCGCACCACCTTGCCCGATCGGTCGGTGAACAGGCCATGGGCCACCAGCGGGCCGTTGAAGTAGGTTTTCAGGTCGAGCAGCGGCTTTTCAGCGGCGTAGTCGGCCGGAGTGGTCGAAGCGCACCCTGCCAACAGCGCAGCGCTGGCCAGGGTTGCGAACAGGGTCTGGCGAACAGCGTTCATGGCTGGATCTCCGGGTTCAGCCACAGGCGCCACAACAGCGCTGCGGCCAGCAGCTTGAGCAGGCAGGGCAGCAGGCAATAGGCCAAGCTCAGTGCCAGCAGTGCCGGTTCGTCGCGCGCACCGGGCGTGTAGCCGGCCAGGCCCAGCAGCGGCAAGGCCAGGCCGGCGGCCAGCGCCAGGTTGAGCTTGGTGCAGAAGTTCCACCAGCCGAAGTACGCGCCTTCGAGGCGCTGGCCATGGCCGGCGCGCTGGATGACCCCGGCCAGAAGCGCGCCCGGCAGCGTCAGATCGGAGCCCAGCGCCACACCGCTGGCCAGGCAGACCAGGGTGAACGCCAGCACGTCGCCCGCGCCCAGGGCGGCCGCCCAGGCGAAGCTGCACACCGCAAGCGCCATGCCGGCCAGCCAGCAGCGCACCAGCCCGAAGCGCGCCACGGCCCGCACCCACAGCGGCATGCTCAAGGCACCGGCCGCGAAGTAGCTGGCCAGGAACAGCGGCTCGAAGGCCGGCGCCTGCAGCCGGTCGCGGATGAAGAACAGCACCAGCGTGGCCGGCACCGCGCTGGCCACGCCGTTGACCAGGTAGACCACCAGCAGGCGCAGGAAAGCCGGTGTTTGCAGCGGCAGGCGCAGACGGGGGGCCATGGCTGACCGCACACCCGGTTGCGGCCTGGGTGCGAACGCCAGCCAGGCCAGGCCCAGCAGCAGCGTCAACGCAAAGATCCCGCTGGTCACCGAGAGGCCCGCCACCGAGGGCAACACGCTGGCCACCAGCACACCCACCAGCGCCAGGGCTTCGCGCCAGGCCACGATGCCGGCGCGCTGGCCTTCGCCGCCGCCCAGGCGTGCGCCCCAGGCCTGGTGCAGCACGGCGAGCACGCTGTAGCTGAGGTAGGTCAGCGCCAGCAAGGCGGCACACCAGACGAGCAAGGCGGCACCTCGGTCAACAGGCGGGAAGAACAGGCCGCGAAACCCTAGCGCCAGCAGCAGGCCGGCCAGTACCGCGGCCACCAGCACGCGGCGCGCCGAATGGTCCAGCCAGCCGTCGGCCCAGCGGCCGATCAGCGGGTCGGCCAGCGCGTCCAGCAAGCGCGCGCCCAGCAGCAGCGCACCGAGCGTGGCCAGCGGAATGCCGAACTCGCTGGCGTAATGGTTGGGCAGCACCACGTACAGCGGCAGCGCGACAAAGGCCAGCGGCAGCCCCAGCGCCCCATAGGACAGGCCCTGCGCCCAGCCACCGCGCCAGACGGGCGCTGCTGCCAGTGTGTTCATGGTGTTTCCCGGCGGCCCAGCAGTGCGCTGCGCAGGGCCGGCTCCGAGGTCTGCTGGGCCAGCCAGATGCCGAAGAAACGTCGGGCGAACGCCGGCTCGTCGACGGCGCCGCGAGCTTGCCCGTTGGCGAAGAGGGCCAGACCGACGCCGGGCCGGTTGACCGCCGTGAGTCGATCGCCCTGGCGCACGTCGGGAAACAGCTGCTCCATCGTGGCCAGCCAGCGCTGGCCGGTGACGGCGTCGATCTCACCCTGGCGGCGCATCTCGGCCAGCGAGCGTTCCGCGATCGCGCTGCCCTTGAGCCTGCGCGCGTACTCGATCTCCAGCGCCAGCGGGGCATCGGCCCAGTCTTCGGTGACCGAGCTCGGCCCCGACCAGAGCCGCGCTTCGTAGACGTGCAGACCCATGAAGCGCAGCCGGGCCGTGCCCTGCAGGCGTGCCCCAGGCAGAGCGGCGATCACCTCGTCCGGAACGGCCACGCGCGCATGAGCCACCTGGGCCCCCAGGGCCCACAGCCCGCCAGCCACCAGCAGCGCGCGACGCGACGCACCCATCAAGCCGGCCTTTGCAGCGTGAACTGCATGACGTTGGTGTTGCCGGTGGCGAAGGCCGCCTCGCAGTAGGCCAGGTAGAACTCCCAGATGCGCATGAAGCGCGAGTCGAAACCCAGGCGACGGACCTGCGCGTCGCGTGCCAGAAAGTCCGCACGCCAGCGACGCAGGGTTTCGGCGTAGTCGGCGCCGAACGCCAGCTCGTTGACCAGTTCCAGGTCGGCCTTGCGCGCTTCGGCGCGAAATGCTTGCGGGCTGGGCAGCAAGCCGCCGGGGAAGATGTACTGCTGGATGAAGTCCGTGCTGCGCACGTAGCGCTCGAACAGGTCGTCGCGGATCGTGATGGTCTGGATGCAGGCCCGTGCCCCGGGCTTGAGCTGACGGCGCAGCGTGGCGAAGAAGCCGGGCCAGTAGGCGCGGCCCACGGCTTCGAACATCTCGATGCTGGCGATGGCGTCGAAAGGTTCGTCGTCGATGTCGCGGTAGTCCTGCAGGCGCAGGTCCACGGCCGCGTCGATGCCGGCGTGGCGCATGCGCTCTTGCGCAAAGCCCAGTTGTTCGGTGGACAAGGTGACGCCCGTGACGCGCGCGCCGAACTCGGTGGCGGCGGTCTCGGCCAGGGCGCCCCAGCCGCAGCCGATCTCCAGCAGGCGGCCGCCGGGCCGTATGCCGCACTCGCGCAGCGCGCGGTTGACCTTGGCGTGCTGGGCCTGCGGCATGGGCTGCGCCAGATCGCCCTCGAAGAGCGCGCTGGAGTAGTTCATCGTCTCGTCCAGCCATTCGCGGTAGAAGGCATTGCCCAGGTCGTAGTGGGCGTGGATGTTCTTGCGGCTGCCGCGGCGCGAATTGCGATGGAGCCAGTGGCGCAGGCGGTGCGCCAGCGAGCCCCACCAGGAACCGTAGATGGCGGACTCCACCGCGTCGCGGTTGGCGATGAACAGCGTCAGCAGGGCCACCAGATCCGGGCTGCTCCAGTCACCGGCGATCCAGCTCTCGGCAAAGCCGACATCGCCGGACTTGAGCACGGCCGCGCAGACGCGCCAGTCGTGCAGGCGCAAGGCGGCGCGCGGCGCCTGGCCGTCGCCGAAGTGGGCCAGTGAGCCGTCGGGCAGTTGCAGGTCGAGTGTCCCGGTCTTCAGCTGCGCCAGCAGGCGCAGCACGGCACGCGCCGAAGCCGGCGCAGTGCCGGGCAGGGGCAGGGTGTGGGCGGTGAAGGTCGTCATGGCGTGGGTGAAGGTCAACGTGAGATGAAGGCCTGCGGCGGGGCGGGCTTGCTGATGAAGGGCACCTGCTTGAGCCACAACTGCAGCGCCTGCCAGTGGATGCGCGCCAGCACGGCCAGCGTCATCAGCGGCATGCCGAAGAAGGCGGCGCGCACGGCGGTCGCGTCGAGCGGCTCGAAACGGCCGCTGATGCTGGTCAGCAGCAGCGGACCGACGTCGTCGTCGTGGTCGACCCGAGCCACGCAGCGCTGCGCGGTACGCATGAAGCGGAAGCGGTAGGTTCCCCGCACCTGGCAGAAGGGCGACACATGGAAGACCTTGCGGGCCGCGACCTCGCGGCCGTAGGCCAGTCCTGGCCCGGCCAGCAGGTAGCAGTGGCGTTCGCCGAAGGTGTTGTTGACCTCGGCCACGATGGCCGCCAGGCTGCCGTCGGCTCGCTGGCAATGCCAGAAGCTGACCGGCTTGAAGACATAGCCCAGCACGCGCGGGTAGGTCTGCAACCAGACTTCGCCCAGGGGTTCATGGGGCTGGGTCACGCCCTCGGCCAGCAGCAGTTCCTCGAGCCAGGCCAGGGCGTCCGCACGGCCGTCGCCGTGGTCGCGATCGTGGAAGCTCAGCAGCCCGAAGCGATTGCGGCGCAGCGCTGCACAGGGCTGCTGGCGCAAGCTGCGCATCGGCAGCATCAGGAAGTAGGTGGGATAGGCAAACGCGTGCTGGCTCGGGCGCAGCCGGCGATGGCGCACCTCACCCCGGGCCAGCAGGGCCTGCATGCCGGGTTCGGCTGGGAGCCCGACGGGTGTCATGCGGCGACGCGCTCTTCGAACAGGCTGCGCTCGCGCAGCCCTTGAACCACCACCTGTGCGGACATCAGGCCGTCCTCATGGAAGCCGTAGCGCGTCCAGGCGCCGCAGTACCAGACGTGCCCGTGCCCCTGGATCGCCGGCAGGCGCTGCTGGGCCCGGATGGCCGCCAGATCGAACACCGGGTGGCTGTAGTCGTACTCACCGATCACGCGTGAGGGGTCGGGTGGGCAGGCGGGGTCGGGGTTGAGCGAGACGATCACCGGCTGCTGCCAGGGCAGGGGCTGCAGGCGGTTGATCAGGTAGTGCAGGCACACGGCGGCCTGCTCGCGCCCGGCGTCGGCGGCGCGGGCATAGTTCCAGGCCGCCCAGGCACGGCGGCGCCGGGGCAGCACCGCGGTGTCGGTGTGCAGCACGGCGCGGTTGGGCTGGTAGCGGATCGCCCCCAGGAGCTGGCGCTCTTCGGGCGTCGCGTCGGTCAGCAGCGCCAGGCCCTGGTCGCTGTGGCAGGCGAGCACGACTTCATCGAAGCGCTCGGTGCCGGCGTCGGTGCTCACACGCACGCCGGCTTTGCCGGTACCCGGGGGCACTCGCTCGATCCGTCGCACGGGACAGTTCAGCCGCGCATCGGCCAGCGCCGGCAGCATCCTTTCGACATAGTGCCGCGCACCACCGCGCACGGTGTGCCATTGAGGGCGGTCGCTGACCTGGATCAGGCCGTGGTTGTGGCAGAAGCGGATCAGCGTGGCGATCGGGAAGCGCAGCATCTGGTCGGTCGGGCAGGACCAGATGCAGCCGATCATCGGCAGGAAGTACCAGTCACGGAAGGCCGGCCCGAAGCCTTCGCGGTCCAGGAACTCGCCTATGGGTTCGGCCAACTCGGCTTCGGCGCCACGCTCGGCCAAGGCGGTCGCCAACCGGTTGAAGCGCAGGATCTGCGCCAGCATGCGCCAGAAGCGCGGGCGCAGCAGATTGCGCCGCTGCGCAAAGACGGTGTCCAGGCCGGACCCGCTCCACTCCAGGCCCTGCTGCGGTACCTGCACCGAGAAGGACATGTCCGATGGCGAAGTGGCGACGCCGAGTTCGCCGAAGAGCCGGATCAGGTTCGGGTAGGTGCGCTCGTTGAAGACCAGGAAGCCGGTGTCCACGCCGTGAGTCACGCCGCCCAGCGTCACGTCGACCGTGTGAGCATGACCGCCGAAGTAGTCACTCGCTTCATAGAGCGTGACCTGGGCCTGGCCCGCCAGCGCATAGGCCGTGGACAGACCTGCAATGCCGGACCCGACCACGGCGACGCGCTTCACAGCACCCCCCTGGCCGTGCCGATGCGGGCGGTGCCCTGCGGAAGAAAGCCTGTCGTGCGGCGCCCCCAGGCGAACGAGGGAGGGAGGGAGGAGGAGGAGAAGCGCCTCGGGATTGCAGCCGGAAGTACCGGCTGACCGCACGACAGAGAAACCCGGAACATCCAGCCCAAGGCCGGACCCGGTGATGCGCGTTGGACGAACGCCGCGGCAGAAAGTTCCGCCCCCTGAGTCGTGGGCGGGCAGGAAGCGGCAGATGCCGTTCGCGGAAAGACGGGACGCATGCAATCACTCCTGGTCAGGCCGGCTTCGTTCGGCGCCGAAGATTCCGATCGGTCCGAATATATACCAACTAGTCGCGATACGACTGTAAGGTAATTGCCGGTGGCCGCAGCACCTCTCTGGTCGTCCCGATGCCCATTGCCGCCGCGGCGCGTCCGCCCCGATTCGCGCCGCCGGCCACTTCACTTGCGTCGAAAAACGAGTCCGTATACGCGATAAATGAAATTCAAGCGCAGTAATGCCGATATCATTTGCATCACATACGGCCACATATGCTACAAAAGATAGCGTGAGTTGTGCTTCCCAGCGTGATTCGCTCAGCGGGCCCATGGTCTGGTCAGCGGCTCTGGCCACCTAGCCTTGTCGATCGTTTCCCCCAGAAAAGGAGTTCCCACATGAGCGCCATGCGAACCTGGTTGTTGTGCGTGCTGTGCTTCATCGCGAGTGCGCTGCCGGCCGTTGCGGCCGACCTTGACGAGATCAAGGCGCGCGGCGAGTTGCGCCACCTCGGCATCAAGTACGCCAATTTCGTGACCGGCGCGGGTGACGGCTTCGACGTCGAACTGGCGCAAGGCTTTGCCAAGCACCTCGGCGTCAAGTACACGCTGGTCTACAGCGACTTCTACAGCGTCATTCGCGATCTGCTGGGCAAGGACGTGGCGGTGAAGGACGGCAAGGCCACGCTCGCTGGCGACTTTCCGGTCAAGGGCGACATGATCGCCACGGGGTTCACCATCCTGCCCTGGCGCAAGCAGGTGCTGCTCTACTCCGATGCCACCTTCCCCACACAGGTTCTGCTGCTGGCTCCCGCCGAAGCGCCGGTGCAACCGATTCCCGGCAGTCCCAACCTGGCCGAGGACATCCAGCAGACCAAGTCGCTGATCGGCAAGAAGAGCCTGCTGGTGATGGAGCGGACCTGCCTCGACCCGGCCGGCTATGGCTTGAAGGGCAAGGGCTTCGACCTTCGCCCCTACACCAAGAACACCAACGTCAACGAGATGGTGCCGGCCATGCTCAACAAGACCGCCGAGTACACGCTGCTGGACGTCGCTTCAGTGGTGCTGGACATGCAGAAGTGGGCCGGACGCATCAAGATCGTCGGACCCATCTCTGAACAACAGGAAATGGCGGCGGCATTCGCCCCGGATGCGCCCAGACTGCGCGACGCGTTCAATGCCTACCTGCGCCAGACCCGTGCCGACGGCACCTACGACAAGCTGGTGCGCAAGTACTACCCGGGCATCCAGCACTACTTCCCCGAGTATTTCGCCAAGTTGAAGTGAAGTGAGGCTTGGCCGACTGGCAGGGCAAGCACGTGGTTCCGCCGATCTCGCGCAAGAGTCAGCTGCTGTGGCGCTGGCCGCTGTGGCTGGCCGCGACCCTGGCCTGCTACTCGGCGCTGCTGCTGTTCTATGCCGACAGCGGTTCGCGTCAGCGACTGGCCGACACCAATGCCTGGTTGGTCAGCGATAGCCAACGCCGCGCCCAGGTGCTGGCCGACGTGCTGTCCGAGTTGCACGCCTCCGCCGCTGCGCATGCCGATGTCTCCGAGGTGCATGCCTACCTGGCCAACCGCGACCTGGGCATGTCGCCACGCTATGGCCTGAACGCCGCGCGCGGCGCCATCGAAGCCCGTCTGCAGCAGAAGGCCACGGACTTTGCCCGCCGCTGGGGTGTCGCGCCGCCGCGGCTCATCCACTACTCGGCCGACAACCAGGTCCTGGCCGACACCGCGCCGGGCACCCCGCCGCCCCCACCCCTGATACCGGACAACAGCCAGGGGCTGCGGCTGGACCTGGATGGTGGAACGCTCGAGCACGCCGTCGCGGTGCAGTACAAGGGCCAGGCCGACGGGATGGTCATCACCGTCAGCTCGCTCGACACGCTGTACCGCAATCTGCTGCAGATCGGCGCTGGCGCGATCAGCGGCCACCACGAACTGTTGCTGTCACCGGATGGCCGCCTTCCACACGGACGCGGGCACGACTTGCAGTTGCAGGGCCCTCAGATCCAAGCCCTGATCCGCGCCGCCGACGACCTGGCCACCGACACGTCGGATCCGCTGGCCGGCAGCCCTGTTCCGCCGCTGCTCGACGACACGGTGATGATCAAGACAAGGGTGCCCGGAGCGCCACTGCTGCTGATCACCTTCGTCCCGCGCAACCTGGCCTACGGCCACCTGCAGTCGCGCACGCTGACCATCGGCGGGGCCGCCCTGCTGCTGCTGATGCTAGCCGGCGCCTTCAAGCTCGACGGCATGCGGCGCAGGGCCGCGCAGCTGACGGAAGACGTCGCTGCCGCCGAGCGGCAGCGCAGCCTCACCGAGTTCCGCAATCGTGAACTGAGCGAGGAGATCACGCGTCGCGAGGCCGCTGAACAGGCACTGGCGGAGAGCGAACAGCGTTGGCAGCTGGCAGTGGCCGGCACCAACGATGGCATATGGGACTGGAACATCGTGTCGGGCGAACTGTTCATGTCGGACCGCTGGCTGGAGATGCTGGGCTACCGCAACGGCGATCTCGTCGCACGCGTCGATGCCTGGAACGACCTGCTGCATGCGGAGGACAAGCCGCTGACCATGGCGCGGCTCCAGGCCCATCTGCGCGGCGAGACCCCCTTCTACGAAAGCGAGTTCCGCCTGCGCTGCGCCGACGGGAGCTACCGCTGGATCCTGGGCCGCGGCAAAGCGCAGTTCGACGATCGGGCCCAGCCCGTGCGCATGACCGGGTCGCACACCGACGTCACCGAGCGCCGCACGGCGGAGGTTCGCCTGCACGAGCACACCGAACAGCTCAACGCGATCTTCGAGCTGAGTCCGGACGGCTTCGTGACCTTCGACGCCGAACGACGCGTGCGCTTCGTCAACCGTGCCTTCCAGGCGATGACCGGCCTGGAGGAGGCGGCTTGCCTGGGCCTGGACGAGGATGGCTTCTCACAGCGGCTGAGCCAGCGTGGCCCCGCAGGTGCGGCTTTCCCAGGCTTTGCCTTGCTGAGCACTGCCAGCAGGGCTGAGGCCGAGGCGTTACCTGGCACCGCGTCCGGCAACCGGGCGCAGGCCCGCCTGACCTTCCAGCTGCAGGGGCCGCCAGCTCGCGTGCTGGAGGTGGGCCTGCAGCACGCCGCCGCCGCCAACGTCTCGCAGGTGATGTACCTGCGGGACATCACGCGCGACACCGAAGTCGACCGCATGAAGAGCGAGTTCCTCTCCACCGCGGCGCACGAGTTGCGCACACCGATGACGAGCATCTACGGCTTCGTCAATCTGCTGCGCCTGCGCGAGATGAACGACACCAAGCGGCGCGAGGTCCTGGACACCATCTCGCGCCAGTCCGACCTGATGATGGCCATCATCAACCAGTTGCTGGACCTGGCACGCATCGAGGCGCGGCAGGGCAGCGACTTCGTTCTGGAGCGCGTGGCGCTGCAGCAGGTCGTCGGCACTTCGGTGGCCGACTATCGGCCGCCCAACGGCCGTTCGGCCCCGGCGATCGACGGGGATGCGCCGCCATTGCTGGTGGAAGTGGACCTACAGAAGATGCAGCAGGCGGTGCTCAACATCCTGTCCAACGCCTACAAGTACTCACCGCAGGGAGGCGAGGTGCGGATGCGCTACCGCGCCGCATCCGGCCCCTCGGGCTTGCGCCATGGGGTCAGCGTGCGCGATCAGGGCATCGGCATGACGGCGGAGCAGGTGGCCCACGTCTGCGAGCGCTTCTACCGCGCCGACGCCTCCGGCAACATCCCCGGCACCGGTCTGGGCATGAGCATCGTCAAGGAGATCATCGAGCTGCACCGCGGCGAGGTTCAATTCGACAGCACCCCAGGGGTCGGGACCGAGGTGACGCTCTGGCTGCCGGCGGCCTGATCGCCGGATCGCCCGTGGGAAGCCCGCCGCCGATCAGGCGGCAGGCGGGGCGCTGTCGATGAAGCTCGGCCGAGTCGCCAGCTTGTCGTAGTGGCGAGCCAGATTGGGATAGTCGCCGCGCCAGTCGACCTGCGGGAAGCGGAAGGCCAGGTAGCCCAGGGCGCAACCGACGGCGACGTCCGCCAGCGTGAAATGGGTGCCCGTGCAGAAGGGCTTTTCGGCCAGGCCCTGGCTCATCGCCTTGAGCGCCGCGTTGACGGCGCGCATCTGGCGGTCGATCCAGGCCTGGGAGCGCTGGCCATCGTTGCGGCCGCTCCAGGTGGCTTCCAGGCGGGCCGCCACCGCGGCGTCCAGCAGACCGTCGGCCAGGGCTTCCCAGGTGCGCACTTCGGTGCGCTCGCGCCCCGTCGGTGGGATCAGCTTGCCCACCGGCGACATGGTGTCCAGGTACTCGACGATCACCCGCGAATCGAAGATCGCCTCGCCGGCCTCCATCACGAGGCAGGGCACGCGCCCCAGCGGGTTGCTCTTGATGACGACGTCACCGTTCCAGGGATCCTCCAGCACGAGCTGGAAGTCCAACTTCTTCTCGGCCATCACGATGCGCACCTTGCGCACGTAGGGGCTGGTCAACGAACCGATCAGTTTCATGTGTAGTCGTTGGTGTCTCGTCCCTGGGTCGGATTCATTCTAGCCAGCACGGTCTTACCGCTGCTGACGATGCTGTCATCGCGTGAAGTCCACCGCAGCCGGCCGGCCCGGCAGGTTGAGTTGCGCCGTCGCCGGCGCCATGCGCGACAGCACCTGGCCGCCACGCACCACAAGCAAGCGCTGGGCCCGCAAACGAATGGCCTCTTCGGGGGAGTGCGCCTGCAGCAGGCAGAAGTCGGCCCGGCAACCCGCCTCCAGCCCGTAGCCTTGCAGCCCCAGGATGCTGGCACTGCGGCTGGTGACGGCCTCGAAACACTGGCGCTGGCCCGTGGTGGACGTCATCTGCGCCACGTGCAGGCCCATGGCCGCGACTTCCAGCATGTCGGCCGAGCCCAGCGCATACCAGGGATCGAGCACGCAATCGTGGCCAAAACCCACGTTCACGCCGGCCGCCAGCAGTTCCGGCACACGTGTCAGGCCGCGCCGCCTGGGGTAGCCGTCGTGCCGCCCCTGCAAGGTGATGTTGATCAGCGGATTGGCCACCACATGCAGTCGGGCTTCGGCCATCAGCGGCAGCAGCTTGCTCACGTAGTAGTTGTCCATCGAATGCATGGACGTGAGGTGGGACCCGGTGACGCGCCCCTGCAGTCCCAGGCGCTGCGTGTGCCAGGCCAGGGTCTCGACGTGACGCGACAGCGGGTCGTCACTCTCGTCGCAATGCATGTCCACGCGCAGGCCCCGTTCAGCGGCCAGCTCGCACAGCAGCTGCACGCTGTGCGCGCCTTCGGCCATCGTGCGCTCGAAATGCGGGATGCCCCCCACCACTTCCACGCCCAGGTCCAGCGCCCGCTTCAGATTGGCCAGCGACCCGGGCGCGCGCAGCAAGCCGTCCTGGGGAAAGGCCACGAGTTGCAGGTCCAGGTACGGGGCGACACGCCGCCGGACCTCCAGCAGCGCACGCACCGCCAGCAGCCTCTCGTCGCAGACGTCGACATGCGAGCGGATGGCCAGCAACCCCCGCGCAACGGCCCAGTCGCAGTAGCGCAGCGCGCGCTCGGCGATGGCCTCTTCGGTGAGCAGTGGTTTCAGTTCGCCCCACAGCGCAATGCCTTCCAGCAGCGTGCCGCTGGCGTTGGCGCGTGGCAGGCCCTGGCTCAGGGTGGCGTCCAGGTGGAAATGGGCGTCGACGAAGGGCGGGGTGAGCAGCCAGCCCTGAGCATCCTCCACCGGCACGCCGTCGGGCGGCTGCAGGCCGACATCGACTGCCTGGATGCGGCCCTTGCGGGCCAGCAGGCCCACGCCCTGGCGGCCATCCGGCAAGCGGGCGTTGTGGATGAAGAGATCGGCGGTGGCGGTCATCGAGCCTTCCGGGCGCGGCGTTGTCCAGCCTCGCAGCATACGTCCCTGCAGGCACAGGCCAGCGGCGGCAACACCTCACGGCATGCCCCCATTCGGCGCGCGTCGTCCCGCTTGTCAGCCCTGGTCAACGGGTGCACACTGGGGCGAACTTGCCCGCCACGGCAGACGCACCGCATCCTTCGCTCCCCCCATCCCAAGTTGCATTCCCCGTGGCGGGCAGACCCGATGCCGGCCACACTGTCCCCCCCTCGGTAAGGAGGTTCTGATGAACTTGACGATCAGTGGCCATCATCTCGAAGTCACGCCGGCACTCAGAGAGTACGTACTCACCAAGCTGGATCGCGTGACGCGGCATTTCGATCAGGTGGTTGATGTCACGGTGTTGCTGACCGTCGAGAAGCTCAAGGAGAAGGAACGCCGACAAAAGGCCGAGGTGACGCTGCACGTCAAGGGCCGCGACATCTTCGTCGAACAGTCCCACGAAGACCTCTACGCCGCCATCGACCAGTTGATGGACAAGCTGGACCGTCAGGTCATGCGTCACAAGGATCGCCTGCAGGACCACCACCATCAGTCGCCCAAGCGGCAGGGCGCCAACGTGGGCTGACGCCGGCCCGGCAACCGCAAGAACGGCCCCACGGGGCCGTTTCGCATGCCGGAAGCGGCTGTTGTTGCGGCGCCGCACAATTGTTCAAACCCACTCGGTTCAGTGTCTTGGACCAGGTACCCAGCTCGAAGGGCGTTGCTATGATCTTTCGCTCATGTAACCGTTTCGACCGCGTGGCCGGCAGCTCGGCCTTGCGCACGGGAATGCCCTGATGAACCGTCTCGCCGCGATCCTGCCCGCCAGCAATGTGCTGGTGAATGTGGATGCGACCAGCAAGAAGCGTGTCTTCGAGCAGGCCGGCCTGCTGTTCGAGAACCAGCACGCCATCGCCCGCGGCATCGTCACCGACAACCTGTTTGCCCGCGAACGCCTGGGGTCCACCGGCCTGGGCCATGCGGTGGCCATCCCGCACGGCCGCATCAAGGGTCTGAAGAACCCGCTGGCCGCCGTGCTGCGCGTGCAGCAGCCCATTCCCTTCGACGCCCCCGACGACGAACCGGTCGCGCTGCTGATCTTCCTGCTCGTGCCGGAGGCGGCCACGCAGCGGCACCTGGAGATCCTCTCCGAGATCGCCGAGATGCTGTCCGATCGTGAACTGCGCGAACGCCTGCGCACCGAGCCCGATGCCGCCGTCGTCCATCAGCTGATCTCCGACTGGGAGCCGCTGAAGTCCGTGGCCTGAAGGTGCCGAGCCCCCATCCAGTGCAGGCAGGGATCCGGCCCGGACGCCGCCGCGCCGCCAGCCCTGCCGAGGCCACCCCGTGAAACCAACCACGATCAGTGCCGAGGCGCTCTTCGAGGCGCACCGCGAAGCCCTGCGCTGGGAGTGGATCGCCGGCCACGCCCATCCCGAGCGCAAGTTCGACGATGCGGCGGTGCGCGACGCCCGCTCCGCCGCCGATCTGGTGGGGTATCTCAACTACATCCATCCCTACCGCGTCCAGATCGTGGGGCGGCGCGAAGTGGCCTACCTTTCCGCGTCCCCGCAGGAGGACCAGGAACGCCGCATCTCCCGCATCGTCACGCTCGAGCCGCCCGTGATCATCGTGGCCGACCAACAGAAGGCGCCCGACCGCCTGGTGGCGATGTGCGACCGCGCCGAGATCCCGTTGTTCGTCACCGACGAATCGGCCGGCCACGTGATCGACCTGGTGCGCGGCTACCTGGGCCAGCACTTCGCCGACCGCACCACGCGCCACGGCGTGTTCATGGACATCCTGGGCCTGGGTGTGCTGCTCACAGGCGAATCCGGCCTCGGCAAGAGCGAACTCGGCCTGGAACTGGTGTCGCGCGGGCACGGTCTCGTGGCTGACGATGCGGTGGACATCTACCGCATCACCCAGACCGCGCTGGAGGGCCGCTGCCCGGCGCTGCTGCAGAACCTGCTGGAAGTGCGCGGCATCGGTCTGCTGGACATCAAGGCCATCTTCGGCGAGACCGCGGTACGCCGCAAGATGCGCCTGAAGCTCATCGTGCACCTGGTACGCAAGGAAACGCTGGAACGCGACTTCGAGCGCCTGCCCTACGAGCCGCTGTACGAAGACATCCTGGATCTGCCCGTGCGCAAGGTCGTGATCGCGGTGGATGCCGGGCGCAACCTGGCCGTGCTGGTGGAGGCCGCCGTGCGCAACACGGTGCTGCAGCTGCGCGGCATCGACACCTACCAGGAATTCATCCGCCGCCACCAGGAGGCGATGGACAACGAAACGGACGCCTGAGCTTGTGGCGATCCCCGGCGCGGCTACTTGCCGCGGTGCACGCAGTCGGCCTTGGTGCAGCGCGCATACAGCGACAGCGAGTGCTCCTGCAGCGCAAAACCCAACGTGGTGGTCACGGTGCGCTGGCGCTGTTCGATCTCGGGGTCGTAGAACTCCTCCACCCGACCGCAATCCAGGCAGACCAGGTGGTCATGGTGCCGGCCTTCGTTGAGCTCGAAGACGGCCTTGCCCGACTCAAAATTGCTTCGACGCAGCAGGCCGGCCTGCTCGAACTGCATCAGCACCCGGTAGACGGTGGCCAGGCCGATGTCGGCGTCTTCGCCGAGCAAGGCCTTGTAGACGTCCTCGGCCGTCATGTGGCGGCGCTGCGCACGCTGGAAAATCTCCAGGATCTTGATGCGCGGCAGCGTGGCCTTCAGGCCGCTGCTCTTGATTTCGTCGGCGTGCTTCAATCGCCTCTCCTGCCCGGTCGGCCCGGGCACTGCCCCGCTAGAATGTGCTGATCATAGCCAGCGGGCCGGGTCCGGTGGTTTGACCCCGCCGGCCATGCTGCCGACGCCTCCCGCAAGCCGGGCCTGCAAGGCCTGCCCCCTGATAGCCGTTTCAGCCTGCCCATGTGCCGTCTTCCCTTGATCGCCTGCACCCTGGTCATCGGCCCATGGCTGACCGGTTGCGAATCGCTGCAACGCACCGACAGCCTGATCGGCTCCATCACGCCCTACCGCATCGACATCGTGCAGGGCAACGCCGTGACGAAGGAACAAGCCGCCCAGATCAAGCCCGGCATGAGCCGGCTGCAAGTGCGCGAGATCCTGGGCACGCCGCTGGTGGCCGACCCGTTTCACGCCGACCGCTGGGACTACATCTTCGCGCTGCGCCGCCCCAACACCCAGTTGCAGCGCCGCAGCGTGGTCGTGCTGTTCGAGAACAACCTCGTCAGGTCCATCGAAGCACCCGACCTGCCTTCCGAGCGCGACTTCGTGGCTTCGATCAGCCGCATCAAGGATCCGCGCGCACCCAAGCTCGAGCTCAGCGAAGACGAACGCAAGGCACTGCCGCTGCCGCCGCCGCGCGAGACCCCGGTGCCCGAGCCCATGGGCCCGGTGCGCCCATATCCGCCGCTGGAAGCCAGCTGACGATGGTCAGGCTCGCCATCGCCGGCGCCGGCGGCCGCATGGGCCGCATGCTGATCGAAGCCGTGCTGGCGGCCCCCGACTGCCGTCTGACGGCGGCGCTGGACC
>DAORNK010000007.1:0-33736 GCA_035440985.1 Rubrivivax sp.
CGTGAGCCAGGGCGCGGCCTGCGAATCACCGGACTCGGCATGAAAGTGCCCTCGAACGCCGGTCGTGCCGGGCACCCCCGCGCAGACCACGCGGGCCACCCCTTGGCCCCCGGCTTCGAGGGCCGCCAAGGCAGCCGCGAGATAGGGCCTGTGCGTGGCCGCGACCCAGCCGGGTCGCCCGCTCACCGCACCAGGCCCCAGGGCGAGGTGCATGGCCTCGTCGTCGTCCAGCAAGGCTTCTTCCATCACACCGGCCAGCGCGGCGCGCAGGCGAGCGGCCGGCGCCTTGGGCAAGTCGACGCGGTGCCAGCTGACGTCCGTATCGGCCAGCAGGAGCACCACGTTGTCGGCGCGTGGCAACAGTGCGAGCGCGGCACGCCCGCTCTGGCCGACGCTGCGGCCATCGGCGCTCGATACGAAGTCCCACTCGGCGGGCAGGCGCACATGGCCTGCCGTTTCGGGGCCGGTGCCGCGCGCACCCAGGCGGTCGCGCGGCGGAAGCTGGATCACGAGCAATGACATGCGTGCAGACGAAACCCTGTAGGCGGTGTGTTCAACCGCGTATTCTGGCCCGCAATGTGCCTCATTCAACGGCCAGCGGTCGTGAAGCTTTGTCTCTCGCGGCGCAATACATCGACCTGGTTCTCGCGCCGCACCAGCAGCGATCGCTCTTCGAGCACCCGGTCGCCCCGCCACTTCGAAGTAGCTGCTGGTCACGCTGACCCGATTCGCATCGAGCTTCGTGCCCTGGGGGAGTTGTTCCAGGGCCTCGTCCAGTGTGCGGAAGGGCTTGCGCTGGCGGGCCTGGACCAGGCGCTCGGCGCTGCCGGGATCGATGCCATCGATGGCGGCGACGATGACTTCGCGCGGCGCCGTGTTGAGGTTGACGGGGGTGGCCACTGGCAGCATGTCGACGAAAGGCTCCAGCCTGGCCAGGGTGGCAGCATCGATGCCCAGCCAGGCCAGGTCGGCCAGGCGGCCGGGCCGCAGCGGCGGGCCGGCAGCGGTGCTGGCGGTGGCTTCCGCCTCGGGAAACAGCGCTGCCTGCAGGCCCTGAACGATGCGCTGGGCGGTGTCCGTCGGTGCACCGGCCTGGCCACACAGGCGCTCCAGCGCAGCCTGCTGCGGCGGCAGCGCCTTGCCGTCGTTGGCCAGCAGGCCACGCAGGTTGAAGCGGGCCTGCGCGTCGGAAATGCTGCCGGAAATGAAGGCTTCCGGGCCTGCATCGACGTTGTTGTCCTTGTCGGCAGCCAGGAAGGTCGACAGGCGCGCTTCGGCCAGCGGCGTGGCCCAGGGCTCGTCCAGCGAGTCGTGCGGCTGGGCGTTGGACCGGTTGTTGCGCAGGTCCTCGCGCAGGATCAGCCGCGCCCAATCCAGCGCACCGCTGAGGATCCAGCCGGCCTGCGCGCGCGCGCGCTCGGCGGCTTCCACCTGCACGGCCCGCGTCTGCTGCCAGACCATGCCCGCGGTGACGGTGGCCACCAGTGCCACGATGACCATCGCCAGCAGCAGGGCCGCACCCCGCTGTGGTATGACGGGCCCGCCGCTCTTCATGATCCCTGTGGCCCGAGCGCGACGTCGCGTGTCAGCTTGCGGCCGCTCAGCGTGAGGACCAGTCGCACCGCATTGGGCAGGACTTCGCGCGCCACCACCGCCGCACCGCTGGCGGCCGACGCCGGCGGCGACGCCACCAGATCGCCACTGGACTGTGCGTTGCTCCACTCGGCGGCACGGTGGAAGTAGATCTGCCACTCGCTGGCTTCACGGGCCACCGTCAGGTGGCCCGGCTCGCTGCCTTGCATCTGCATCAGGCTCAGCCAGGTCTCCTGCAGCGTGCCGGCGCGTGTCATCGGCACGCTGGCCCAGCGCTGCCACTGACCCGAGCGCACGGACCACGCCACCAGGCCGATCCCGCCCTCGACCCGCCTGGTCAGGCGCAGGGTCTGGCCGTCGAAAGCCAGTGCCGGCACGACACCGGTGTCGTGCACGGCGCGCAGGTCCTGTTCCCATTGGGTGACGACGGTGGCCAGGCGCGTCGCGTGGTCGATCGCCTCGCGGCTGGCTTCGCGCGCGCGCAGCACACTGTCCAACCCCTGCCAGGCCAGGCCTGCCAGCAAGGCCATCGCGAACAGGGCCACCAGCACCTCGACGAGCGTGAATCCGGCGCTGCGACGACGGCGCTTCATGGGCGCGGCAAGACCGTGGACAGGGTCACCAGCGGCTGCCCCTGTTCGTTGCTGACAACCGCGTCCACGCGGCGAAAACTCGGGTTCGGCGTCGGGCGCGTGATCAGTTTGCCCGGGTAGCTGCGACCCAACTGCTCGCAGGCGAAGTCCGCATCGCCCACGCCCGGAAATCCCCGCGCCAGGCGCAGCGCCGTCAGCTGGTTGTCGGCACACCACTGGGCGGCGATCACCTCGTCCAGGCGGGTGGCGTTCTGCACGATGGTTTCGGCCGCGCGAAAACCGGCCCCCAATGCGATGGCCGTGACGGCCAGTGCGACCAGCACCTCCAGCAGCGTGAAGCCATGGCAGCGCGTCACGGGGACGTGCTGGCCGCAGGGGCCACGGTGAAGGGACTCAGGCCATCGCTGGCCAGGACCAGCCGTCGATCATTCAGGCTCAGCACGATGCGCTGCGCCGGCAGGATCGCCTCGGGCCCCAGCACGATGCCGGCGCCAGCCACCTCGGCCCGGATGCGCGCGTCCAGCCAGCGCGTAGGCAGCTTCAGGCTCGTCGGCAGACCGACAAAGCGGAACTGCAGCGGCTCGCCACGGGCGTCGGTGGCCGGCATGTCATCGCGTCGGGGCACCCAGCGCACAGCGGCGCCCGAGACCCGCGCTTCGGCCCGCGCCATTTCCAGCAGGGCACCCAGCCGGGCACCTTCCTCCTCGAGCCGGCTGTCCTCGCCATCCGGAAGGGCCAAGGCCACCAGACTGGCGGCCACGGCCAGGATGGCAATCACCACCAGCAGCTCGATCATCGTGAATCCACGCCCGGCAGCGTGGTGGGCGGCCCGCATCGGGCCACGCCTGCGCCTACTGCCAGGAGCCGACGTCGGCATTCTTGTCTTCGCCGCCCGGCTGCCCATCGGCACCGAAGCTGAAGACGTCGATCTCGCCCTTCACCCCGGGGTTGAGGTACTGGTAGGGCCGACCCCAGGGGTCGTTGGGCAGCTTGTCGAGGTAGGGCTTCCAGTTGACCGGCGGCGGGCCGGCCGTGGGCTTGCGCACCAGGGCGTCCAGCCCCTGCTCGCTGGTGGGAAAGCGTTGGTTGTCCAGCTTGTAGCGCTTGAGGGACTGCACCAGCGTGTTGATGTCGGTGCGCGCGGCCGTGACACGTGCGTCGTCCAGGCTGGAAAACAGATTGGGCACCACCAGCGCCCCCAGCACGCCGATGATGACCAGCACCACGAGCAGTTCGATCAGGGTGAAGCCGCGCTCATCGCGCATCGAGGTCCGGGATTTCATGGCTGTGACGGCGGATCCGCTGCGGCGGACGGGGAGGTGGCTGGATGATAATCGCGCGATGTCGGCACGCTGGTGGACGTTGTGGGTGTGGGCCCTGGTGGCCGGCAGCGCCCTGTACTGGGGGTTCAAGCTCGTCAGCCGGCCGCTGCCGGTGCCATCGCAGGCGCAGGTCGCCGAGCCCGGCGTGGCCTTGCGGGGCGACCTCTCTCGGCTGCTGGGTGCCGATGCACCGGCGCCTGTGGCTGCGGCCGCGCCGCCCCCTGCGATCGATGCCCGTTTTTCGCTGATCGGCGTGGTCAGCCCCAAGGCCACCCAGGCCGCCCGCGAGGGCCTGGCGCTGATTGCCGTCGATGGCAAGCCACCCCGTGCCTATCGCGTCGGGGCCGTGGTCGAGGGCACGCACGTGCTGAAGTCGGTCAGTGCGCGCGGCGCCATGCTGGGCCTCAAGGATGGCGACGCCCAGTTCGGCTTGAGCGTGGCGCCCTTGGCCGCGGCGGCCACTGGCAGCCTGCCATCCGCTGGTGCCGCGAGCCCGCCACCGCGTTACCTGCCGAGCCAGCGGCCAGCCATCCCACCGACGCCGGCGCCTGCGTACCCGCAGGGGTCGCATGCAGGGTCGGGGCGCCCCGACCTGACCGAGTCGGCCCCGCCTCCGCCAACGAGCCATCAGAGCAGGCCGGTGCCCACGGAGTAGACGCCACAGCCAGGCAAGTCCTTCCGGACTCGCGTGGGCGGCCTCTGCTCAGTAAAGCGCATCCCCAAAAGGCAAGGGCTTGGGCTGAGGCTCGGGCTCGAAGGGTTCGGCGATGCCCACGTCCACGAGATCGCCCGGTCGGGTCGGGCCCGCCTCTTCGCCGTCGGCCACTTCGGTGAGCAGGGCGGCGGCGCTCCTGACCAGCGGCCAGGCCAGCGTGGCGCCCGTTCCATCGGTGCTCTCCATGCCCAGTTCGAGCAGGGCCGAAGCACGGAACAGGTTGAGCGCCTGATCCAGGCCGCGATGGCCGTGGCTGCGACAGAACATGCAGTAGTCGGTGACCGCCGGCGCGATGCGGGCGGCCAGCATCAGCGCGGCGCAGGCCGGCACGCCGTCGACGATCAGCAGGTGGCGTTTGCTGGCGGCCATCAGCATCACGCCCACCATCACGGCCACCTCGTAGCCGCCAAAGGCCGCCAGCACTTCGATCGGTTCCACGACTTCGCGATGCCGGCCCTGGGCACCCTGCAGCACGACCATCAGGTGCGCCAGGTGCTCGGCCGACATCTCGGGGCCGGTGACGACAAGATCACGCACGGGGCTGTCGGTCAGGCGCGACAACACCAGCGCCGCGCTCTCGTGCGCCCCCACGCCCACGCCGGCCAGTACGACGGCGTTGCCACGCAGCTTGTCACCGATTTCCATGCCGGCCCGCATCCCGGCATGGGCCTGTTCCAGGCTCATCGCCGAAGTGGCGCGGGTGTTGCGGGTGCCGTGGGCGATCTTGCGCATCAGCAGCCGTTCGTGGGGCTGCAGCGTCTCGGCCACGCCGCAATCCACCACCCGCACCTCGATCTGCTGGGCCCGCGCAAAGACCGTCAGCGGCAACTGGTTGGTGAGCAGCATGCGCACCGTTTCGTGCGTCGTCCGGGTCGCCAGCCCGGTCTTTGCGCCGGGCGGCTGGATCCCATCGACCGCCAGGCCGTGATCGGCGGCAAACACCAGCAATTGCGGATCGTGCAGACGCGGTTTGAGCGAGTTCTGCATCAACCCCAGCCGGATGGCCAGCGGCTCCAGTTCCCCCAGACTGCCACCGGCTTCCTTGCGCCGCTGGAGCTTTTCGCCCAGGGCGCGTTCCAGCGCCGGGCTGGAGGTGGGGCTGACCAGGGAGCGACCGGAAACCATGGCGCGTGGAGTTTAGGTCAGCGCAGGAACAAACCGTAGACCGGGTTGCCCGTCTCTTCGACAAAGGGGTAGGCCAGCGAGCGCAGGAAGTCGTCGAACCCGCCCTCGTCGCCGCGTGGCACCTGGATGCCCACCAGAATCCGGCCGTAGTCGGCGCCCTGGTTGCGGTAGTGGAAAAGGCTGATGTTCCAGCCGGGATGCATGGCCGCCAGGAAGCGCATCAGGGCACCTGGCCGCTCCGGAAACTCGAAGCGGAACAGGCGCTCGTCGTGCGCCAGCGCGCTGCGTCCACCCACCATATGGCGAACATGCTCCTTGGCCAGTTCGTCGTCGGTGAGGTTGACGTTGGCGAAGCCCTGCTTGACGAACTGCCGCTCGATGCGTTCGGCCTCGTCGCGACGCTGGATGGCCAGCCCCACGAAGACATGGGCCACGCGCTCGTCGGAGATGCGGTAGTTGAACTCCGTCACGCTGCGCGGACCGATCAACTCGCAGAAGCGCCGGAAGCTGCCACGCTCTTCCGGGATGGTCACCGCGAACAGGGCCTCACGCTGCTCGCCGAATTCGGCCCGCTCGGCGACGAAGCGCAGACGGTCGAAGTTCATGTTGGCGCCGCAGGTGATGGCCACCAGCGTCTGGCCCTTGAGCTTGTGAGCTGCCACGTACTGCTTGATGGCGGCCACGCCCAGGGCGCCGGCAGGCTCCAGGATGCTGCGTGTGTCCTGGAACACATCCTTGATCGCCGCACAGACGGCGTCGGTGTCCACCGTCACGAACTCGTCCACCAAGGCGCGCGCCACGCGGAAGGTCTCTTCACCCACCAGCTTGACCGCCGTGCCGTCCGAGAAGAGGCCCACGTCGGTCAGCTGAACCCGCTTGCCGGCCTGCACGGAACGCAGCATGGCGTCCGAATCGGCCATCTGCACACCGATCACCCGTACCTCGGGGCGCACGGCCTTGATGTAGGCCGCGACGCCTGAGATCAAGCCACCGCCACCAATGGCCACGAAAACCGCGTCCAGCGGCCCTTGGTGCTGGCGCAGGATCTCCATCGCCACCGTGCCCTGGCCGGCGATCACGTCGGGATCGTCGAAGGGATGCACGAAGGTCAGGCCCTGCGCCTGCTGGATCTGCAGCGCCTGCTGGTAGGCATCGCTGTAGCTGTCGCCGTGCAGCTGCACCTCGCCACCCAGCGCGGCCACCGCATCGACCTTGAGTTTGGGTGTGGTGACCGGCATCACCACCACGGCCCGGCAGTTCAGGCGTTTGGCCGACAGCGCCACGCCCTGCGCATGGTTACCGGCGCTGGCGCAGATCACGCCGCGGGCCAGTGCATCGGCCGGCAGGTTCACCATCTTGTTGTAGGCGCCCCGCAGCTTGAAGCTGAACACCGGCTGCTGGTCCTCGCGCTTGAGCAGCACCTGGTTGGACAGACGGCGCGACAGGCTGCGCGCGGGCTCCAGCGCGGTTTCGCGCGCCACGTCGTAGACGCGCGCAGTGAGGATGCGCTTGAGGTAATCGGCCGCGATGCGCTGCGCACTCGGGCGGGCCGGGCGCGCAGCGGGCACATCGGCTGATCGGGGGCTGCCTGCAGGCATGGTCTGGGCGGGGCGAATGAGGGCCGCGGATGATACGACCGCGCCCGAACCGCGCACCGAAAAAAAACCCGGGACCTTGGGGGCCCCGGGTGGAATCCACCGTTGATGGAGGTGGAGGAGACAATCGATCGGCGATCACCACTGATCACCCTTGCGAGTCAGTCTAACACCGGCATGCTGCGCCGCAATATGCAGGTCGCCGGACTCGCCCGCTTTTTCCTAGAGGCTTCACTCAAATCCACCGAGCCGGCTGTAGGCTGGCCACATACCGGGGCACATTCACCGTGGAATGCACCATCAACTGGATGCCGGGCACCGGCATGGGGTTTGCCGCCCAGACCGGCAGTGGCCACTTGCTGACGATGGACGGTGCGACCGATGGCGGCGGCCACAACCTGGCTCCGCGGCCGATGGAAACCGTGCTGGCCGGCACCGGCGGCTGCACGGCCTACGACGTCGTGCTGATCCTCAGGCGCGGCCGGCATGACGTGCGAGGCTGCCAGGTCAGGCTCAGTGCCGAACGCGCCGAACAGGATCCGAAGGTGTTCACCCGCATCCAGATGCACTTCGTGGTCAGTGGGCGGGGCGTGCCAGCAGCGGCGGTCGAGCGCGCCATCGCCCTTTCGCACGAACGCTATTGTTCAGCGAGCATCATGCTGGGCAAGACGGCCGTGATCGCGACCAGCTTCGAAGTGATCGAAGCCTGAAGCTCCAGCCGGTGTGGCCCAGCCACAGGTGCGCCTCTTCATGGACGCGGCCGGCTTTGGCGGGCCACGGGCCGCTCAGAGCCGGTGCGCCGTGGTCGTCATCACCTTCGCGGCACCCCGCATCAGCCAGGTCACTGGAACCGGCAGGACCTGCCCACCTGCCGCCTGGGCCTCGTCGGCATGGCGGGCTTCATCGTCCTTCATCGCCGCCACGATGGCCCGCGACCGCGAGTCCGCAGCCGGCAGGCGGTCCAGATGGCTGGCCAGATGCTGCTCGACCTGGCGTTCGGTTTCCACCACAAACCCCAGGCTGATGCTGTCGCCCAGGCGCCCGGCCAGCAGACCGATGCCAAAGGCCCCTGCGTACCAGAGGGGATTGAGCAGGCTGGGCCGCGCGCCCAGTTCCGCCAGTCGATCCTGGGTCCAGGCGAGGTGATCGCCTTCTTCGCGCGATGCCCTGTCCATCTGACGGCGCAGTGCTTCGGTGCGTGCCGTCAGGGCCTGGGCCTGATAAAGGGCCTGGGCGCAGACTTCGCCAACATGGTTGACGCGCATCAGCGCGCCGGCCAGCCGGCGCTCCTGCGGTGCCAGGTCCTCCCCCCGCATGGGGCCGGCGGGGTTGGGGCGGGCGGCATGCACCGCGCCGCTGAGGGTGCGCAGCGCTTGATCCGCGCGCGCCAGGAGTCGGTCGACAGGGCTCATGCTTGCGTAGAATACGCCTCCAGCCACAGCACCCTGCACGGCTCGATGACGTTGTTGGCAGACAACAACCAGGGTGCTTTTGAAGGCCAAACCTTGGCATTCGGCGAAGGGGTCTGGTGCAATACGTTCAACTTCCACCGCGGAGGTTGGCCTGATCAGCCCCTTACCGGGTGACCTCCCCGATCGGGACCTCTTGTTCAACCTAGGAGATAGTCGCAATGAAAAAATCCCTGCTCGCCCTGGCCGCGCTGACTGCGTTCGCCGGCGTGGCTTCTGCCCAGTCGTCGGTCACCCTGTTCGGCATCGTTGACCTGGCCGCTCGCGGCGTGGACAACGGTATCGGCACCCGCACGACCCTCACCCAGGACGGCAACTCGTCCAGCCGCCTCGGTTTCCGTGGCGTTGAAGATCTGGGCGGTGGGCTGAAGGCTGGCTTCTGGATCGAAGGCGCCGTGGGTGCTGACGTCGGCCAGTCCGGCGGCCAGACCTGGCAGCGCCGCTCCACCGTCAGCCTGATGGGCGGTTTCGGTGAAATCCGCCTCGGTCGTGACTACACCCCGACGTTCTGGAACCACACGGTGTTCGATCCGTTCGGCACCAACGGCGTTGGCTCGCAGACCAACCTGATGGTCCAGCAAGGCGCGGTGCAGAACGGCAGCGCTGGCGGCAGCTCGACTGGCGTTAACGTCCTCGGTGGCACGTCGACCACCTTGGTCCGCGCTGACAACACCCTGGGCTACTTCCTGCCCTCGATCGGCGGCCTGTATGGTCAGGTGCAGTTGGCCCTCGGCGAAGGCGCCGTCGGCAACGAGTACATGGGTGGCCGTATCGGCTACGCCGCCGGCCCGGTGAACGTGGCGGTTGCCTATGGCGAAACGCAAGACGCCATCGGCACGGCCGACATGAAGGCGTTCAACGTCGGTGCGTCGTTCAACATGGGCTTCATGACCCTGTTCGGTCAGTACCATGAGTACAAGGCCGGTTCTGCCAAGCTGGTCAATTACATGGGTGGCCTGACCGTTCCGCTGGGCGCGATGACGCTGAAGGCCAGCTACGGGATGACCAACCTGAAGCCCATCGACCGTGACGCGACCCAGATCGCTGTCGGCGTGGTGTACGACGTGTCCAAGCGCACCGCCCTTTATGTGCACGCCTCGCAAGTCGACAACGACGCCGGCCTGCGCTTCGTGGCCGGCGGCGGCGGCAAGACCAACGGCGTTGGTGGCTTCAAGTCCACCGGCTACGAACTGGGTATCCGTCACTCGTTCTGATCGAGCGTAGCGGGCCTGGTTCGGTCCAGGCCCTGCTCACAACCAGCGGCTGCTCTCGGGCAGCCGTTTTTTGTTGGCGATTGCCAGCCGACCCTTCTCTGCACATGAAGCCATTCGCCCTTTGGCCGACCCTGGTGCTGGTCCTGACCGGCTGCGCGTCCTTGACACCGGAACCGACGCCAGACTCCGGACTGGATTGGCATCCGGTGAGCCTGCCCGGAAAGGCCGCCACGCAGTACGAGGCCAGCCAGAAGGACGGACGCATGGCCATCGAGGCACGATCCGTCCAGTCGGCCAGCATGTGGCGCCGCAGGTTGAAGCTCGCGCCGGAGCAGATCGGCGGCGTGCGGTTCTCCTGGTGGGTGCAGGACGTGATGAGCGACGCCAGCGTGGCCGATGCCAGCCGCGAAGATGCTCCGGCCCGCGTGATGTTCGGCTTCGATGGCAATCATGCAGCACTGCCCGCGCGCACCCGGATGATGTTCGATCTGGCCGAGGCGCTGACGGGCGAGAAGCCGCCCTACGCCACCCTGATGTACGTGTGGGACGCCAAGGCGCCGGTCGGCACCGTCATCGTCAACCCGCGCAGCGATCGCATCCGCAAGATCGTGGTCGACTCCGGCGATGGCCAGCTGCGCCGCTGGCGCGAGCACCGGCGCGACCTGGCGGCCGACTTCCGGCTGGCCTTTGGTGAGCCGCCGGGTGCCTTGCAGTCGGTGGCACTGATGACCGACAGCGACAACACGCGCTCCGCAGCTCAAGCCTGGTACGGGCCTGTCGTCCTCGATTGAAGCGCCGGCCTGCGATGGGCTGCCGTATCTGGCCTTGGGGTCTTCACGTTTGCGGCGGACGCGCCAAATGCTGATCATCGCCTGGGCCGCTGCCGCCACGTGACCGGCACGACTCGACCTTAGCTGCAACGGGCGCCCAGTTCTTCCAGCGCCCCAACCCGATTCCGATGCTGGCCTTCATTCTTCGACGTCTGCTGCAGGCCGTGATCGTGATGCTCACGGTGGCCTTCATCGCCTTCATGCTGTTTCAGTACGTGGGCGACCCCGTGACCAGCCTGCTGGGCCAGGACGCGACGCAGGAACAGCGTGATCAGTTGCGCCGCGACCTGGGTCTTGACGAGCCCTTTCCGGTCCAGTTTGCCACCTTCATCGGCAACGCGGTTCGCGGCGAGTTCGGCCTGAGCCTGCGGCAAGGGCGGCAGGTCTCGACACTGATTGCCGAACGTTTCCCGGCCACGCTGGAACTGGCATTGGCCGCCGGCGTGATTGCCCTTGCCGTGGGGCTGCCGCTGGGCGTCTATGCAGCGCTCAAGCGCGGCAGCTTCGGCTCACAAGTGGTGATGACGGCGTCCTTGCTGGGCGTGTCGTTGCCCACCTTCCTGATCGGCATCCTGCTGATCCTGCTCTTCTCGGTGACGCTCAAGTGGCTGCCCAGCTTCGGCCGCGGTGACACCGTGGCCCTGGGCGGCTGGGCCACGGGCCTCTTGACGGTGGACGGCTGGATGCACCTGGTGCTGCCGGCCATCACCCTGAGCGTGTTCCAGCTGGCGCTGATCCTGCGCCTGGTGCGCGCCGAGATGCTGGAAGTCCTGCGCACCGACTACGTGAAGTTCGCGCGCGCCCGCGGCCTGCAGGACCGCACCGTCTATTTCGGGCATGCGCTGAAGAACACGCTGGTGCCGGTGATCACCATCACCGGCCTGCAACTCGGCAGCTTGATCGCCTTTGCCATCATCACCGAGACCGTCTTCCAGTGGCCCGGCATGGGCTTCCTGTTCATCCAGGCGGTGCAATTTGCGGACATCCCGGTGATGGCGGCCTACCTGTGCCTGATCGCGCTGATCTTCGTGGCCGTGAACCTGATCGTGGATCTGCTGTACTTCGCCGTCGACCCGAGGCTGCGCCTCGAAAAACCGACCGCTGGCCACTGAGGGCACCAATCGGCATGAACGCATTGCCCCCCACCGCACCCGCAACGGCCCCTGGTCTGCTGGCCCGTCTGCTGGACAGCGACGTCTGGTTCAGCTTTCGCAACTCACCGATGGCCATCCTGGCCGCGTTGATCGCGCTGCTGTGCACGTTCTGCGCCGTCGTCGCACCCTGGGTCGCTCCGCACAACCCGTTCGACCTGGCCACGCTCAATCTGTCCGATGCCCGGCTACCGCCGGCGTGGGAAGAAGGCGGCAACCCGACCTACCTGCTGGGCACCGACGACCAGGGGCGCGACATCCTCTCGGCGCTGTTCTACGGCGCCCGCATCTCGCTGTTCGTGGGTTTCACCTCGGTGCTGCTGTCGATGGTGTTCGGCGTCGGCCTCGGGTTGCTGTCCGGATTTGCCGGTGGCAAGGTGGACGGCTTCATCATGCGCGTTTGCGACGTGATGTTGTCCTTTCCGTCCATCCTGATCGCCTTGCTGATCGACGGCGTGGGCCGAGCGCTGTTCCCCCATGCGCACGAGACGCTGGCCTTCGGCGTGCTGATCGTGGCCATCTCGCTCAGCGGCTGGGTGCAGTACGCGCGCACGGTGCGCGGTTCCACACTGGTCGAGCGCAACAAGGAGTACGTGCAGGCAGCGCGCGTGATCGGCGTGCCGCCACACCGCATCATGTTCAAGCACGTGCTGCCCAATGTGATGGGGCCCGTGCTGGTGCTGGCCACCATCCAGGTGGCCGCAGCCATCATCACCGAAGCCACGCTGTCCTTCCTGGGTGTGGGCGTGCCGCCCACCAGCCCCAGCCTGGGCACGCTGATCCGTATCGGCAACGACTTCCTGTTTTCCGGCGAATGGTGGATCACGATCTTCCCGGGGCTGATGCTGGTGCTGATCGCGCTCAGCGTGAACCTGCTGGGCGACTGGTTGCGCGATGCGCTGAACCCCCGCCTGCGCTGATCACCATGACCGCACCGCTGCTCGAAGTCCGCAACCTGAGGGTCGAGTTTCCGACCCGCCGCGGCACGCTGCTGGCCCTGGACGACATCTCGTTTCACATCGAACCGGGTGAGATCCTGGGTGTGGTGGGCGAGTCGGGTGCCGGCAAGTCGCTCACCGGCGCAGCCATCATCGGCTTGCTGGAACCACCCGGTCGCATCGCCGCGGGCCAGATCCTGCTGGCCGGCCAGCGCATCGACCACCTGCCCTACGAGCAGATGCGCAAGATCCGCGGGCGGCGCATCGGTGCGATCTTCCAGGACCCGCTGACCTCGCTGAACCCGCTGTACACCATCGGCCGGCAGCTCATCGAGACGATCCAGACCCACCTCGAAGTCGGCGCCGATGAAGCCCGCCAGCGGGCCATCCGGCTGCTCCAGGAAACCGGCATCCCGGCGGCGGACCAGCGCATCGACCAGTACCCGCACCAGTTCAGCGGGGGCATGCGCCAGCGGGTGGTGATCGCCCTTGCGCTGGCCGCCGAGCCGCAGCTGATCGTGGCCGACGAGCCGACCACCGCGCTGGATGTGTCGATCCAGGCGCAGATCATTTCCTTGCTCAAGCGCCTGTGCAAGGAACACGGTGCGGCGGTCATGCTGGTGACCCACGACATGGGCGTGATCGCCGAGACCTGCGACCGCGTGGCCGTGCTGTATGCGGGGCGCGTGGCCGAGATAGGCCCGGTGGGCGATGTGATCCATCGCTCGCGCCACCCCTATACGGCAGGCCTGATGGGCTCGATTCCCTCGATGGAGATGGACCGCGAACGCCTGCTGCAGATCGACGGGGCCATGCCGCGGCTGAACGCCATCCCCTCTGGCTGTGCCTACAACCCGCGCTGCCCGCAGGCCATCGAACGCTGCAGGAGCGAAAGGCCCGAACTGCTGGAGGCCGGTGCCACGCGCGCGGCCTGCTGGTTGGTCGAAGAGGCATCGAGCACCGAGGCGGGTTCATGACGACACAACCCCTCGTCCAGGTGCGGGATCTGGCCAAGACTTTCGATGTCTCGGCGCCCTGGCTCAACCGCGTGGTGGAGCGCAAGTCGCGGCAATTCGTGCATGCGGTGGATGGGGTCAGCTTCAGCATCGAACGCGGCGCGACCCTGGCCCTCGTGGGCGAATCGGGCTGTGGCAAGAGCACCGTGGCGCGTTTGCTGGTCGGTCTGCACGAACCCACCCGCGGGGAGGTTCGCTTCGATGGGCAGGCCACTGATGCCGCGCGCGACGCGGGTGAACTGCGCACGCTGCGGCGCCGCATGCAGATGATCTTCCAGGACCCCTACGCCAGCCTCAACCCACGCTGGAAGGTGCTGGACATCGTGGGCGAGCCGTTGCGCGAACACGGTCTGGCCGGCGGCGCCGGCGAACGGCGCGCCAAGGTCGGAGAGCTCCTGCTTTCAGTGGGCCTGGCCATGGCCGATTGCGAGAAGTTCCCGCACCAGTTTTCCGGCGGCCAGCGCCAGCGCATCTCCATCGCGCGCGCCCTGGCCACCGAACCCGAGTTCCTGGTCTGCGACGAGCCCACCTCGGCGCTGGACGTATCGGTGCAGGCCCAGGTGCTGAACATCATGAAGGACCTGCAGCGCAGCCGCGGTCTGACCTATCTCTTTATCAGCCACAACCTGGCCGTGGTGCGGCACGTGTCCGACCAGGTGGGCGTGATGTATCTGGGCCGGCTGGTCGAACTCGCCGACAAGGCCGTGCTGTTCGGCCACCCCCACCACCCCTACACGCGGATGCTGCTGGATGCCATTCCGGACATCGCCATGAGCGGCCGCGCACGCACACCGGTCCAGGGCGAAGTGCCCAATCCGCTGAACCCACCCGCTGGCTGTGCCTTCCACCCCCGCTGCCCCCACGCCAATGCGCGCTGCTCGTCGGAGCGCCCCGCGCTGACGCTGTTTCATGGTGTGCAGGTGGCCTGCCACGCCGTCCAGGAAGGCCGCCTGCAGGTGTGAACGGGCCGGGCTTCAGGCGTCGATGAGGCGTTCGCCCGCAAAGAGGGAACGTGTGTCCTCGCGCTCGCGTATCAGGTGCACGCGAGGGCCGTCGAGCATGATCTCGGCAGCTCGCGGGCGGGTGTTGTAGTTGCTGGCCATGCTCATGCCATAGGCGCCCGCGGACAGCACGGCCAGGACATCGCCCGATTGCACGGCGAGGTTGCGATCGCGGCCCAGCCAGTCGCCGGACTCGCAGACCGGCCCGACCACATCCCACAGCGAACCCGGCTCTGCCCTTTGTACACAGGGCTCGATGGCCATCCAGGCCTCGTACATCGCCGGCCGCATGAGGTCGTTCATGGCGGCGTCGACGACACAGAAGTTCCTGGCCTCGCTGGGCTTGGTGTACAGCACTTCGGTCAACAGCACGCCAGCATTGCCCACCAGCGAGCGACCGGGTTCGAACAGCACTTCCTTCTGACCATGCCCACGTTCGTCCAGGCGTTTGAGCAGCCGCCCGATCAGCAGGGCTACCGGGGGTGGCTGCTCGTCGGTGTAAACGATGCCCAGACCGCCACCCACATCGATGTGCTGCAAGCGAATGCCCCCCGACTCGAGCGCATCCACCAGATCCAGCAGCCGATCCAGTGCGTCCTCGAAAGGCCCGACCTGCGTGATCTGCGATCCGATGTGGCAATCGATGCCAACGATTTCGATGCCGGGCATCGCGACGGCCTGCAGGTAGTCGCCCAGCGCCTGGCCATGGGGGATGCCGAACTTGTTGCTCTTCAGGCCCGTGGATATGTAGGGGTGGGTGCCCGCGTCGACGTCCGGGTTGACACGCAGGCTGATTGGCGCGCGGCGCTCCATCGCGATGGCCACTTCGTTGAGGCAGGCCAGTTCAGCCACGCTCTCCACATTGAAGCAGCGCACGCCGGCCTGCAGCGCCAGACGCATCTCGGCGCGTGACTTGCCGACACCCGAGAAGACGACCCGGGCGGGGTCGCCGCCGGCGGCCATCACGCGCATCAGCTCACCACCCGAGACGATGTCGAAACCGCACCCGGCCTGCACGAAGGTCTGCAGCACGGCAAGGCTGGAGTTGGCCTTGAGTGCGTAGCACACCAGGTGGGCGCGCCCCTGCAGGGCATCTTCGTAGGCCTGTGCTGCCGCCCGCATCGCCGCGCGTGAATACACATACAACGGCGTTCCGAAACGCTGCGCCAACTCCTTCAGCGCGTGACCTTCCAACCTCAACTGCCCGGCTTCGCGCACCAGGAAAGGCGCTCCTGGCAGGCTCATCGGGTGGGTGCCGAGGCGGTGGCAGCGCTGGCAGCCGCATTGGCGGCGGGCAGGGTCAACGGGCCCTTCTGCCCGCAGCCGGCCAGGAGCAGGGCACACAGCCCCGATGCCAGGGGGGTGAGCCAGCGCACCGCTACACTCGTTGTCAACAGGTCATGCATGCAGAGGATTCTATGAGCTCGGCCCCCACGGACTCGGACCTGAGCGACGCGGACTATCAGCGCGTCACCCGCGAGCTGCTGGCCACCATCGAAGCCACTACCGATCGCTGGCTGCAGCAGGACCTGATCGACATCGACAGCCAGCGCACAGGTGGTCTGCTGGAGCTGAGCTTTCCGGATGGCAGCAAGATCATCCTGAACACCCAACCGCCCCTGCACGAGGTGTGGATGGCCGCGCGCGGTGGCGGTTACCACTACCGGTGGGTGGGCGGGCAGTGGCGCGACACGCGCGATGGCAGCGAGTTGCTGGCGTCGCTGTCCGAACACGCCAGCCGCCAGGCGGGCAGACCGCTGAAGTTCTGAGCTCAGCGCCGGAACAGATCCAGGATACCGCTGCGTTCGTCCTCGCTGGCTGGGCCGGGAACCTTGTCCTCCAGTCCCACCGCACGCACGCCGCGGCCAGCGCTGAACTCCTCGAACACCCAGTGGTCGCCTTCCCGCGCCACACCCTCGGGCGGCTCCAGTTCGGCCACCGGAACACCCTTCAGCGCATGGCGCATGAACTCGATCCAGACCGGCAAGGCCAGGCCGCCGCCGGTTTCCCGATCGCCCAGCTTGCGCGGATTGTCGTATCCGATCCACACCACCGCCGTCAGTCCGGGCTGGAAGCCGGCAAACCAGGCATCCATCGAGTCGTTGGTTGTGCCGGTCTTGCCATAGAGGTCCACGCGCTTGAGCAAGGCCTGTGCGCGCGCCGCCGTACCGCTGCGCGCCACTTCCTGCAGCAGGGTACCCATCACGAAGGCGTTGCGGGCAGGCAGCACGCGCAGACTCTCGTCCAGTTCGGGCGGTCGGGCTTCCATCAGCACCCGCCCCTTGTTGTCGGTCACACGCTGAATGAGCATGGGCGGCGGCCGGAAACCGCCATTGGCAAACACGCTGTAGGCGCTGGCCATCTGCAGCGGCGTGACCGACCCCGCGCCAAGCGCCATCGTCAGGTAGGGCGGGTGCTTGTCGCGCTCAAAACCGAAGTTCTCGATCCACTCCTGCGCAAAGTCCGGACCGGTGGCCTTCAGGACACGAATCGACACCATGTTCTTGGACTTGGCCAACGCGGTCTGCAAGGGCATCGGGCCTTCGAACTTGCCGTCGTAGTTCTTCGGTTCCCAGGGCTGGCTGCCGGTTTCTTCGGCGCTGAAGAACAGCGGCGCATCGTTGACCACGGTGCCCGGCGTGAAGCCCTTCTCCAGTGCCGCCGAATAGATGAAGGGCTTGAAGCTGGACCCCGGCTGCCGCCAGGCCTGCATCGCATGATTGAACTTGTTCCTGCCGAAGGAGAAACCGCCCACCAGGGCCCGCACGGCGCCCGTGCGGGGTTCGATGGCCACCATCGCCCCTTCCACCTCGGGCAGTTGGGTGAGCATCCAGTCGCCCTTGGCATTGCGCAGCGTTCGGACCACCGCTCCGCGGCGGATCTGTACCTTGGGTCCAGCCCTGTCGGACAGACCCGAGGTCACCGGACGCAGGCCTTCACCGGTCACGGTGATCGAATCGCCCGATTGCAGCAGGGCCACCACCTTGCGCGGGGTGGCTTCGAGCACGACGGCCGAGCGCAGTTCGTCGTTGTCAGGGTGTTCGGCCAGGGCTTCGGCCACTCGGGCATCGATGAGGTCGGCGTCGGCCGGCAAGTCGACGTAGGCTTCGGGGCCCCGGTAGACCTGGCGCAGCTCATAGTCCATCAGACCCTTGCGCAGGGCCCTGTAGGCCACGATCTGGTCAGCGGCCGCCACCGTGAGGTAGACATTCAGGCCGCGGGTATAGGTGTCGTCGCCGTACTGGGCGAAGATGAGCTGGCGCGCAGCCTCGGCCACGAATTCGGCATGCACGGCTCCTTCGGATTGCGTGCGGTACCGCAGCACCTGCGCCAGCGCCTCTTCGTGCTGCGTCTCGGTGATGAACCCGGTTTCGAACATGCGGTCGATGATGTAGCGCTGGCGCTGGGTGGCACGGCGCGGATTCGCGATCGGGTTGTAGGCCGAAGGCGCCTTGGGCAGGCCCGCGAGCATGGCGGCCTCGGCCACCGACACCTCACCGAGCTTCTTGCCGAAATAGATCTCGGCCGCGGCGGCAAAGCCGTTGGCGCGCTGCCCCAGGAAGATCTGATTCATGTACAGCTCGAGGATCTGGTCCTTGGACAGCAGACTCTCGATCTTCAGGGCGAGCAGGATCTCGTAGATCTTGCGCGTGAAGGTCTTTTCCGTCGACAGGTAGAAGTTGCGCGCCACCTGCATCGTGATGGTCGAAGCGCCCTGGCTGCGCGCATCGCGCAGGTTTTCCAATGCTGCCCGGGCAACCCCCTTGTAGTCCACGCCGCCATGCTGATAGAAGCGCGCATCCTCGGCCGCCAGCACCGCATCCTTCATCACCTGGGGAATCCCGGTGATGGGTACGAAGGTCCGGCGCTCCTCGCCGAATTCACCGAGTTGAACGCCGTCGGACGAATAGACCCGCAAGGGCAGCTTGGGCCGGTAGTCGGCCAGGCTGTTGATGTCCGGCAGGTTTGGGTAGGCCACGGCCAGGGCCAGCGCCACCAGCATCGCCAGGATCAGCAGGCCGCCGCCCAGCAACCCCGCCAGCAGCATCGCGCCCCGCCCCGCGGCGGCAGCCCAACTCCGGCTGGGAGGTCTGGCTGGTGATTCCGTCGCAGCCGAAGAATCTTGCACGGGCTCAGCAGGGGACATAAAGAACCCGGTGTTGGGGCCGAAAGATTATAGAAAGGGGGTGCCGAGTCACTTTGACTGCAGCGCTCGAAGAGCGGGATCCGTTGCTCGTGACATTCTCCACACAAGCGTGCCAGCCGCCCCCCGGGGCATGGCGAGCAGGCTTGCGGGTTGTTTCAACTGCGTCACAGCTCGTCCACCAATGGCAACGAACGATGGGCAATGGGGGCCCTTTTATCTTTGTTGCACAAGGGCTTTACTGCTAGCATTGAAGTAACTTCTTAACAAGCTCGGGGCTGTTGTCGGGCCGTTTCTGCCGATTGTTCTTGTGGCTGGGGAGTAGCTGACTTGGGTTTTCTGGACACATTGCTGGGTCGCAAACACCCGCCCATGATCGGGTTGGACATCAGTTCGTCCAGCGTTAAGCTGGTGGAACTCGACCAAACCCCGAGCGGTGAATACGTTCTCGAGCGCTTTGCGTCCGAGCCCTTCGAGAAGGGCTGGATCACCGACGGCCAGGTCGAGAAATTCGACGAAGTCGCCGCCGCCGTGAAGCGGGTCATCAGCAAGAGCGGCACCAAGAGCAAGCAGGTCGTGATGGCGATGCCGCAATCGGCGGTCATCACCAAGAAGATCATGCTGCCCGCCGGCCTGCGCGAAGAAGAGATGGAACTGCAGGTCGAGTCCGAGGCCAATCAGTACATCCCGTTCTCGCTCGATGAAGTGAGCCTGGACTTCTGCGTCATCGGCCCGAGTCCGACCTCTGCGGGCGACGTCGAAGTCCTGATCGCAGCCAGCCGCAAGGACCGCGTGCAGGATCGCCAGGGCCTGGCCGAAGCGGCCGGGCTCAAGCCCATGGTGCTGGACATCGAGTCGCACGCATCCCGCCTGGCCATGAGTCGCGTGGTCTCGGCCTTGCCCAACGAAGGGCGCGATGCACTCGTGGCGCTGTTCGAGATCGGAGCCGACACGACCAGCCTGAAGGTTCTGCGCGACGACGAAATGCTCTACGACCGCGACCAGGCCTTTGGCGGCTCGCAGTTGACGCAGCTCATTTCCCGCCAGTACGGCTTCTCGTTCGAGGAAGCCGAAGCCAAGAAGCTCAGCGGGGATCTGCCCGAAGACTACGAATCGGCCATCCTGGCCCCCTTCGTCGACAGCCTGTCGCAAGAGATCGGCCGGGCCTTGCAGTATTTCTTCACCAGCACACCGCACCACAAGGTGCACTACGTGATGCTGGCCGGTGGCACCGCCACCCTGCCGGGCCTGAAGGAACGCGTCACCGATCTCACGGGCTTTGCATCGAACGTGGTCAATCCATTCGAGAACATGCAACTCGGTTCAGCGGTCCGCGAGAGCCGCGTGCGGCGTGAGGCGCCCTCTTACCTGACCGCCTGCGGCCTGGCGATGCGGAGGTTCCTGCAGTGATCCTCATCAACCTGCTGCCCCACCGCGAGGCCAAGCGAAAGCAACGCAAGCAGTCGTTCTTCGTCGGACTGGGCGCCTTCGCACTCCTGGGTGCGGTCGTCGTCGGTCTGTGGTATTCCGTGCTGCAGCAGATGACCTCGGCACAGGAATCGCGCAACAGCTTCCTGAACGCCGAGATTGCCCGGCTGGATGCGCAGATCAAGGACATTGCCACGCTGCGCACGGAGATCGAAGCGCTGAAGGCGCGCCAGAAGGCGGTGGAAGACCTGCAGACCGATCGCAACATGCCCGTGCATCTGCTGGACGAACTGGTGCGGCAGACGCCCGAAGGCGTGTACCTGACGAACATCCGGCAGAACGGTCAGGTCGTGGCCATCAACGGTGTTGCGCAGACCAACGAGCGTGTGGCCGAACTGCTGCGCAACATGCTCTACAACTCGGCCTGGTTGACCAAGCCGGAACTGGTCGAGATCACGGCCATCAGCCAGACCACCGCCAACCGGGAGCAACGCCGCCTGTACCAGTTCTCGATGCGCGTGACGCTCAAGCAGCCGCAAGCGCCGGCGCCGGTCGGCATTCCCGCCTCTGGGGCGGCATTGGCCGCGCCGGCAAAGTCTTCCTGAGGGCGCCATGGCCAAAGCATCCTCCTTCGGTTTCGAAATCAGCAGCTACCTCGACGGCGCTGCTTCGCAGTTCCGCAACCTCAATCCCAACGAGCCAGGGCAATGGCCGCTGATGCCCAAGGCCGCAGCCTGGCTGCTGACGGCCGCGGCCGTGGTGGTGGGTGGCTGGTTCCTGTTCATTTCATCGGCCGACGACGAACTCCAGGCCGTCCGCGCGCAAGAACCCACGCTCAAGGAAACCTACCGCAATCGCCTCGCACAGGCCGTCAATCTCAGCGAGTTGCGCAAGCAGAAGCTGCAGGTTCAGGAGTACGTGACCCAACTCGAGAAACAACTCCCGGGCAAGGCCGAGATGGACGCACTGCTGTCCGACATCAACCAGGCTGGCCTGGGCCGGGGGCTGCAGTTCGAGCTGTTCAGACCGGGCCAGGTGCAGGTCAAGGACTACTACGCCGAGTTGCCCATCGCCATTCGGGTGACCGGCCGCTACCACGACGTGGGCTCCTTCGCGGCCGACGTCGCCAACCTGTCACGCATCGTCACCCTGCAGAACTTGGGCATCGCGCCGATGTCGTCCAAGGACTCGCTGCTGTCGATGGAAGCCACCGCTCGCACCTACCGCTACCTGGACGCTGCCGAGATTGCCGAACAGCGGCAAGCCGCAGCGGCCCGAACCGCAGCACAGGCCAAGAAATGAGGCGCCGCATCCACACTCTCATCCCCGTCGCCGGGCTGTTGCTGACGGCTCTGCTGGTCGGCTGCAGCGCGGAGCATGAAGAACTGCGCGAGTGGATGGAACAGCAACGGCGCGATGTCAAACCCAGCGTCTCGCCGATCCAGGCACCCAAGAAGTTCGACCCCCAGCCCTATGCGTCGGCGCAGGCCATTGAGCCGTTCAGCCAGCAGAAGCTGACCGTCGCGCTCAAGCAGGAGGCACGTCAGCCGAACTCCCTGCTGTCGGCCCAGCTCAACCGCCGCAAGGAGCCGCTGGAGGCCTATCCGTTGGACAGCATGAGCATGGTGGGCAGCGTCAACAAGCAGGGCAGGCCCTTCGCCCTGTTGCGCGTGGATGCCCTGCTCTATCAGGTGAAGGTGGGGGACTACCTGGGCCAGAACTACGGCCGCATCACCAAGATCGACGAAACCGAGATCGCCATGCGTGAGATCGTGCAAGACGCAGCGGGCGAGTGGATCGAACGCCCCGCCACCCTGCAGCTTCAAGAGAGGGCGCGATGAGCTCACATCAGGAGAACCCGACCATGTCCCAATGGCGAGCCGCCGTTGCCGCTCTGTCAGCCGCCGGCGCCCTGCTGCTCGCCCCTGCGGCGTGGGCGCAGAACGCGATCCAGTCGATCACCAGCAGCCAGCAGGCGGGCACCGAGGTCGTGCGCATCGAGATGTCCGAGCCGCTGGCTAGCGTGCCCAATGGCTTTTCCGTCCAGTCGCCGCCGCGCATCGCGATCGACCTGCCGGGCGTGAGCAACGCGCTGGGGCGCAACACGGTCGAGGTCAATCAGGGCAACCTGCGTTCGGTGGCGGTGGCCACGGCAGGTGACCGTACGCGACTCGTGCTGAACCTCAAGCAGGCTTCGGGCTACCGTGCGCAGGTTCAAGGCAAGGCGCTGCTGCTGGTCCTGGACGTGTCGGGCCCGGCGCTGGCCGCCGCCGACCAGCCGGTGCAGTTTGCCCCGGCACAGAACGTCACTTCGCAGGCGTTGCGCGATGTGGACTTCCGCCGCGGGCCCGACGGCGCCGGGCGGGTGATCGTCAGCCTGCCGAGCACGCAGGTGGGCGTGGACATCCGCCAACAGGGGCAGACCCTGGTGGTGGAGTTCCTCCGCTCCACACTGCCGGACAACCTGCGTCGCCGGCTCGACGTCACCGATTTCGGGACACCGGTGAAGAGCGTTTCGTCGTTCCAGAGCGGCGACCGGGTGCGCATGGTCGTCGAGCCCACGGGCGCCTGGGAACACAGCGCCTATCAGACCGACAACCAGTTCGTCCTCGAAGTGCGGCCCGTCAAGATCGACCCGCACAAGCTCACCCAGGGCCCTGGCTTCCAGGGCGAAAAACTGAGCCTGAACTTCCAGAACATCGAGGTGCGCGCGCTGTTGCAGGTAATCGCGGACTTCACCAACTTCAACGTGGTGACCAGCGACACCGTCACCGGCACCGTGACCCTGCGCCTGAAGGACGTTCCGTGGGATCAGGCCCTGGACATCATTCTGCAGAGCAAGGGTCTGGGCGTGCGCAAGAACGGCAACGTGCTGTGGATCGCACCCAAGGACGAACTGGCAGCCAAGGAACAGGTCGAACTGGAGTCCAAGAAAAAGATTGCCGACCTGGAACCGACTCGCACCCAGTCCTTCCAGCTCAACTACACCAAGGCGGAAGAAGTCGCCAAGGGTCTGACCGGCCAGGCACCGGGCACAGGTGGCGGTGCGGGCGGGCAGACCAACCGCATCCTCTCGCCTCGCGGCAGCGTGATCTACGAGACTCGCACCAACCAGCTGTTCGTTTCCGACATACCCAGCAAGCTCGAGGAGATCCAGGCACTGATCGCCAAGATCGATATCCCCGTGCGCCAGGTCCTGATCGAGGCCCGCATCGTCGAAGCCGACGACAGCTTTGGCCGGTCGCTGGGTGTCAAGCTGGGTGGTACCGATTTGCGCGGCCTACGAGGAGGCGTCCCAGGCTACAACGTCGGCGGCAACAACTACCTGGCTATTGGCGGCAACTATTCGAACACAGGCGTACAGACCGGCCAGACTCCCAATACCGGCACCAGTTACACCCCTGACTCGCAGTTCGTCAATCTCCCGGCCACCAATGTTTCGAGCGGGGCCAGCGTGGCGACATTTGCCCTGTCGCTGTTCGGCGCCACCGCCAATCGCTTCCTGAATCTGGAGATATCCGCGCTCGAGGCCGAAGGCAAGGGCAATATCGTGTCCAGCCCTCGCATCATCACCTCTGACCAGACCAAGGCACGCATCGAACAGGGTGAAGAGATACCCTATCAGCAGGCCACGTCCAGCGGCGCCACCTCGGTGGCGTTCAAGAAGGCGACCTTGAGCCTGGAGGTCACACCGCAGATCACGCCCGAAGGCAACGTGATTCTCGACCTCGTCGTGAACAAGGACAGCCGTGGTGCGCTCACCTCGGCCGGCCCTGCCATCAACAAGAAGCAGGTGCAGACCCAGGTCCTGGTGGAGAACGGCGGCACCGTCGTCATCGGTGGCATCTTCACGCAAGACGAACAGAACGACATCAACAAGGTCCCGCTGCTGGGTGACATCCCGATCATCGGCTACCTGTTCCAAAGCCGAACAAAGAGCACGCGCAAGACCGAACTGCTGGTCTTCATCACACCCAAGATCGTGACCGACCGCTCGGCGGCCCGCTGAGCACCTGGCCGACGCAGGAATCCTGACAATGATGACCTTGAAACACTTGTTCGCGCTTCTGCTGGTGTCGCTGGTGGCCGGGTGCGGCGGCGGCGGTGGCAATTCAGGTACTCCGCCCTTCAATACCGGCGGAACCACCACGCCAGGGTCGGGCACGGCGTCGGTGGCCGACCTGGAAGTGCAGTTGTCCTCCCCGACGATTGCCAATTCCGGGGCAGCGGTCGTGACGGCGACCGTGACCGCACTGGACGTGAATCGCAATGCCATCAGCGGCGCCGATGTCGTGATGGCGGTCGACAATGGCGGTGTCCTGACCATCCTGGGTACTGCGGGCTCGGTGACCAATGCAACAGGCCGTCTGCAAGCCCAGGTCAGCATCGGAACCGACAGGACCAATCGGGACCTGAACGTTTCCGCATCTGTCGGCAGCATCAAGAAGAGCGCGGTCCTCAAGGTCGTCGACAGCCCTGCGGCTGCCATCCCAAGTTCCATCGAAGTCCTCTCCGCGGCCACTACGGTGGGCACCGGGGGCGACGGGGTTCTCATCCGCGCCTTCGTGAAGGACGTCAACAACAACGCCTTGCCCAACGCCACCGTCAGCTTCCGCGCCTCGACGGGCACCCTGACGGGCGTCAGCACACAGACCAGCGCCGCCGGTGTGGCCGAGGCGACCTTTGCAGCAGGGGCCGACCGCAGCAACCGCAGCGCGGAGATCGTGGTTTCCTCCGGCGCCGTGACCAGCACGCTGACCCTCCCCATCACCGGCACCAGGCTGACGCTTTCAGGGCCCTCCTCGATGATCCTGGGCACTTCGGCCAACATCGACGTGGTGATCACCGACTCCAAGAGCAACGCAGTGCCGGGGGTATCGGTGTCCGGTGCCAGCCCCCTGGGCAATAGTCTGGTCGCGACCAGCGGCAGCACGACCAACAACAGCGGCCAGATCCGCTTCAGATACACGGCCGGCAAGGCGGGTACCGATGCCGTGGTCTTTTCGGGTGCTGGAGCGACGGCTTCACCTTCACCCGCATTGGTGGTCAGCGGCGAAGACTTCAGCTTCGTGTCCCCGGTTCCGTCATCGACGGTCCAGGTGGGCACACCCCAGCCGGTGCAGGTTCGATTGCGCAGCGGCGGTGTCCCCCAGGCCGGCAAGCTGATTCACTTTGCAGCGACCGGTGGCACATTGACAACGGCTGATGTGACGACCGACGCCGACGGCCAGGCCTCAACAATCCTGAGTTCAAACTCAGCCGGCCCCGTCACCGTGCAGGCATCCGTCGACGGCAGCACGACCAGCACGACCTTGCCATTGGTCGTGATTGCGACGGTTCCTGCCAAACTGGTGCTTCAGGTGACACCGACCGCGATCGGCCCGAATGCCAGCATCGCCAGCGGGAACCAGGCGCAGGTGGTGGCCAAGGTGACCGACGCGGCCGGCAATCCCGTGCAAGGCCAGGTGATCAACTTCGCCCGCCAGGAAGACCCCAGCGGTGGCGACCTGCTGCAGGCAACGGCCACCACGGACAGCAGCGGCCAGGCCAGTGTGGCCTATCGCTCGGGTTCTGGCAGCACGGCCAACAATGGTGTGGTGCTGCGCGCCACGGTCGCCGGCACCCCGGCGGTCACCGGCACGGCAACGCTGACCGTTAACCAGACTTCGCTGTTCATCGCGCTGGGTACGGGCAACACGATTTCGAACCTGGACACACAGACCTACCGCAAGGACTGGGTGGTCTACGTCACAGACTCCAATGGCAATCCACAGAACGGTGTGACCCTGACCATCAAGGCCATTCCCAACGCCTACCGCACCGGCAAGTTGAGGTTCGACGGAGTGGTCTGGACATACGCCACGCCGATCTGGTCCTGCCGGAACGAAGATGCCAACGAAGATGGCACTCTCGATGCAGCCCCTGTGAACGAAGACGACAACGGCGACGGCGTCCTGTGGCCAGGAAACGTGATTGCCGTGTCGCCGGGTTCGGTGCAGACCGTGAACGGCAGGGCGACGATCTCGCTGACCTATGCCGAGTCCTACGCCCCCTGGGTGGAACTGCGCCTCACGGCTTCGGCGACCGTCACCGGGACCGAATCGCGTACCGATGCGGTCTTCGTTGTTTCCGGAAGTTCTGAGGACTTCAGCAACCAGACCAATCCGCCAGCCGGTGTTGCCAGCCCCTTCGGCTTGACACCCAAGGCGGGCGCCATCTGCTCGCAGGTCCAGTAAGCCGTCTGGGGTGAGCATCGCCCTCGTCGGCATGCCCGGCAGTGGCAAGTCCACGGTCGGGCGTCACTTGGCGCGTCAGCTCGGCCTTCGGTTCGTGGACAGCGATGCGGAGGTCGAGCGGCGCATCGGCATGCCCATCAAGGATTACTTCGCCCAGCAGGGGGAAGACGCCTTTCGGGACCAGGAACAGGCCGTCATCGACGAGCTCACCACGCAGCCGGACATCCTGCTTGCCACGGGTGGAGGCGCCGTGTTGCGGCCATCCAATCGCGATGCCCTGCGTTCACGCACCCACGTCTTCTACCTGCGATCGACGCCGGAAGAGCTGCACCGCCGGCTGCGGCACGACACCCACCGGCCCCTGCTGCAGGTGGAAGACCCCCTGCGGCGCCTGCGCGATCTGTACCGGGACCGGGATCCGCTGTACCGGCGCACCGCCCACTTCGTGGTCGAGGCCGTTCGCCCATCGGTCCCCGCGCTGATGAGCATCATCCTGATGCAGCTCGAACTGGCCGGTCTGGTGGACCCCTCACAGGTCCCTTCGTCGATAGGGCATCCGGATCCCTGAAGCGGAATCGGCGCGGGTGCGGCCGTAAACTCCGCGCCCATGAGCCCCGCCCCAACGTCCGCCCGCGCATTGGTCGCCGTCGCCACACCGGGCGGGCATTACGACATCCTGATCGGCACGGGCCTGCTCGCGCAAGGCGAAGCCTGGCAAGGGCTGCCGCGTGCAGGTCATGCCGTGGTGGTGAGCAACCCCACGGTGCATGCGCACCATGGCGCCACGCTTGAGCGGACGCTCGCGCCCCTGTATCGACGTGTCAGTCGGGTGTTGCTGCCCGACGGCGAACAATACAAGGACTGGTCGTCGCTGAATCTGATATTCGATCACCTGCTGGGCCAGGGCTGCGATCGCAGGACCGTGCTCTTCGCGCTGGGTGGTGGCGTTGTGGGTGACATGACCGGGTTTGCAGCGGCCAGCTACATGCGCGGTGTGCCTTTCGTGCAGGTGCCCACGACCCTGCTGGCTCAGGTGGATTCATCTGTGGGCGGCAAGACGGCCATCAACCATCCCCTGGGCAAGAACATGATCGGCGCGTTCTACCAACCGGCGCGCGTGATCTGCGACATGTCCACCCTGGGCACCTTGCCTGAACGTGAACTGCGTGCCGGCCTGGCCGAGGTCGTGAAGTACGGGCCCATTGCCGACGATGCCTTCCTCGGCTGGATTGAAGCCAACCTGGAGCCGCTGCTCGCGCGCAACCCCGAGGCCATGGCCTTCGCCGTGCGCCGGTGCTGCGAAATCAAGGCCCGCGTCGTCGGCGAGGACGAACGCGAGGCCGGCCTGCGGGCGATCCTCAACTTCGGCCACACCTTCGGGCACGCCATCGAGGCCGCACTGGGCTATGGGCAATGGCTGCACGGCGAAGCGGTGGCCTGCGGCATGGCGATGGCGGCCGACCTCTCGGTCAGCCTGGGCCTGCTGAAGCCCACCTACGCAAAGCATCTGGAATCGATCCTGATTCGCTCGGGCTTGCCGGTGCAGGCGCCTTTCATCGAGATGGACCGCTGGTTCGAACTGATGCGGCTGGACAAGAAATCCGAAGATGGCGACATGCGCTTCGTGCTGATCGAAGCGCCTGGCAAGGCCTGCGTGCGTGCCGCCCCGGATGCGCTGGTGCGCGAAGCCATCCATCGCCGCACCGCTGCCCAGCGCCCGCCGGCGTGAATCTCGACGCGCTCGCCCCCTGGGCCTGCGACCCACGCCGCACCAGAGGCCGGCGCGTGCCGGAGCCGGCTTCCCCGCCGCGCAACGAACACCAGCGCGACCGCGACCGCATCGTGCACAGCACGGCCTTCCGGCGACTGGTCTACAAGACGCAGGTCTTCATCAACCACGAAGGCGACCTCTTCCGGACTCGGTTGACGCATTCGCTGGAGGTGGCGCAGCTGGCACGCTCGGCGGCCCGGGCACTGCGTCTGAACGAGGACCTGGTGGAAGCCATCGCGCTGGCGCACGATCTGGGTCACACGCCTTTCGGTCATGCCGGGCAGGACGCATTGCACGAGTGCATGCGTGATCACGGGGGTTTCGAGCACAACCTGCAAAGCCTGCGGGTCGTGGACCGGCTCGAGGCCCGCTATCCCGAGTTCGATGGCCTGAACCTCACACTCGAGACACGCTGCGGCATCCTCAAGCACTGCTCTCGCCGGCAGGCTCAACGGCTGGCGGCGCAGGAACCCGGCGGCCCGGCCCAGCGTTTCATCGACGGCAGCCAGCCAAGCCTGGAGGCGCAGGTGGTGAACCTGGCCGACGAGCTGGCCTACAACGCGCACGACATCGACGACGGCGTGCGCTCGGGTCTGATCACGCTGGAGCAGCTCGATGCCCTGCCTCTGTTCGAGCAGTGGCACGCGCAGGTGCTGCGAGATCACCCCCAACTGGCCACCCAGCCCGGGCGGCGGGCCTTGTTCGAGACCTTGCGGCGCATGCTCTCGGCCCAGATCGGCGACCTGGTCGCCGCCACGCAGGCAGCGATCCAGCGCCATGCACCCGCCGACGCGGCCGCGGTCGCGACTTGTCCGCCCCTGGCGATGCTGAGCCCAGAAGTGCAATCGCGCTTCACTGCACTCAAGCGCTTCCTGCTCGCCGAGCTGTACCGCCACCCTCAGGTGATGCAGATGACCAACCTGGGACGCACGGTGGTCGCGGATCTCTTCCGGTCCTACGTCGATGCGCCCCACGAGATGCCGGCCGACTATGCGGCTTCCGAGGACCGCCCCAGGGCGGTGGCCGACTACATCGCCGGCATGACCGACCGTTTTGCCCAGCGCGAACACCATCGCCTCACCGGGCGGCGGCTTTTCGATCGCTGAGCCACCAGGCAGACACCTGCACGATGGCCCGCCTTACGCGTCTGGTCGTGCCGGGGCAGGCCCACTACGTCATCCAGCGTGGCCAGAGCGGCCAGGTCGCATTGGCCCAAGCGGCCGATCGTGAGCTGCTGGCCCGCTTGATGGCACAGGCCGCCAGGGCCGAGCAGGTGCAATTGCATGCCATCGCACTGCTGGACAACGAGCTTCAGTTGCTGTGCACGCCCGTCACGAGCCAGGGCCTGAGCCAGATGATGCAGGCCGTGGGCCGCCGCTACGTGAGCGCCTACAACCAACGTCACGGGCGGGCGGGCTCGCTGTGGGACGGCCGGTTCCGGTGTGCCGTGGTGGAACCCGGCGCGGTGCTGCTGGAGGTGCTGTGCCTCATCGATGGCCTGGAAGGCACCGCGACGGACCCACCGCGCACCACCGCCGGGCAGCGCGCGGGCGGGCGCACACTGGCCACCGTAGTCGATCCGCCCGAGTACTGGGCCTTGGGCAATACGCCCTTCGACCGGGAACAGGCCTATCGCCAGAGGCTGGCGGCCGGGGTCGCCTCGGCCCGTGCCCAGGCCCTGCGTTCGGCTGCGCTGGGTGGCTGGGCCATAGGCAGCCCCGTGTTCCTCAGCCAGATCGCCAAGACCAGTGGTCGGCCAGTGGCGCCTCGGCCGCGAGGTCGTCCCCGCCGATCAGAGCTTGTGAAGACATGAATCGTGCCCGCGATTCATGTCTTCACAAGCTCTGCCCCCTGAGCCCCAAGGTGGCATGGCTTGTGCCTGCACCCTTCGCGTCAATCGTCAGCTTGTATGTCCCCATTTTTTAAGTCACTCTTTACTGAGCGTCAATAAATAGGGTCAGACCCCGTTTGTTCTTCTTGCCCGCGATGCTGCAGTGCGGTACTCTCCCGGCCCGTCTGCCCAGCCCATGAAGGAGCGCGCCATGTCGTCGCACCCCACCCAGCACTCCGAACCCGACGCCCTTGCCCAACAGGGCCTGTACGACCCCACTCGCGAACACGACGCTTGCGGCGTCGGCTTCGTCGCACACATCAAGGGCGTCAAGGCGCACGGCATCATCGAGCAGGGGCTCAAGATCCTGGAGAACCTGGACCACCGGGGTGCGGTGGGCGCCGACAAGCTGATGGGTGACGGCGCCGGCATCCTGATCCAGATCCCGGACGACTTCTACCGCGCCGAAATGGCCGCCCAGGGCGTGACGCTGCCGCCGCCCGGGGAGTACGGCGTCGGCATGACCTTCCTCCCCAAGGAACACGCCAGCCGCCTGGCCTGCCAGCAGGAGCTGGAGCGCGCCGTCAAGGCCGAGGGCCAGGTGCTGCTGGGCTGGCGCGACGTGCCGGTGGATCGCGACATGCCGATGAGCCCCACCGTGCGGGCCAAGGAGCCGGTGATCCGCCAGATCTTCATCGGCCGCGGCGCCGACGTCATCGTGCCCGATGCACTGGAACGCAAGCTCTACGTGATCCGCAAGACCGCCAGCGCGGCGATCCAGGCGCTCAAGCTCACGCACAGCCGCGAGTACTACGTGCCCAGCATGAGCTGCCGCACGGTCATCTACAAGGGCCTGCTGCTGGCCGATCAGGTGGGCGTGTACTACAAGGATCTGGCCGACCCACGCACAGTGAGCGCGATGGCGCTGGTGCACCAGCGCTTCTCCACCAACACCTTCCCCGAGTGGCCGCTGGCGCACCCCTACCGCATGGTGGCGCACAACGGCGAGATCAACACCGTAAAGGGCAACTTCAACTGGATGCGCGCCCGCGAAGGCGTTATGAAGAGCCCCGTGCTGGGTGACGACCTGAAAAAACTCTACCCGATCAGCTTCGAAGGCCAGAGCGACACCGCCACGTTCGACAACGCGCTGGAACTGCTCACGATGAGCGGCTACCCGCTGGCCCACGCGGCCATGATGATGATCCCCGAAGCCTGGGAGAACCACGAACTGATGGACGCGCGCCGCCGTGCGTTCTACGAATACCACGCCGCCATGCTGGAGCCCTGGGACGGCCCGGCGGCGATGGTCTTCACCGACGGCAAGCAGATCGGCGCCACGCTGGACCGCAATGGCCTGCGCCCGGCGCGCTACATCGTCACCGACGATGACCTGGTGGTGATGGCCAGCGAGAGCGGCGTGCTGCCGGTGCCGGAGAGCAAGATCGTCAAGAAGTGGCGCCTGCAGCCGGGCAAGATGTTTCTCATCGACCTGGAACAGGGCCGCATCGTCGACGACGAAGCGCTGAAGAACCAGTACGCCAACGCGCGGCCCTACCGCCAGTGGATCGAGAACGTGCGCATCCGGCTCGATTCGATCGAGGCCAGCGCCGAGCCCGAGCCGTTTGCCGAGAAGCTGCTGGATCGCCAACAGGCTTTCGGCTACACGCAGGAGGACATCAAGTTCCTGCTCGCGCCGATGGCGGCCAACGGCGAAGAAGCCACCGGCTCGATGGGCAACGATAGCCCGCTGGCCGTGCTGTCGGACAGGAACAAGCCCCTCTTCAACTACTTCAAGCAGCTCTTCGCGCAAGTCACCAACCCGCCGATCGATCCGATTCGCGAAGCGATCGTGATGAGCCTGAACAGCTTCATCGGCCCCAAGCCCAACCTGCTGGACATCAACGCCGTCAACCCGCCCATGCGCCTGGAGGTGACCCAGCCGGTGCTGGACTTCGACGACATGGCGCGCCTGCGCGGCATCGAAGCGCGCACCGGCGGCAAGTTCCGCACCTACGAGCTGGACATCACCTACCCCCTGGCCTGGGGCCGCGAGGGCGTCGAAGCCAAGCTGGCCAGCCTGTGCGCGGAGGCGGTGGATGCGCTCAAGACCGGGCACAACATCCTGATCGTCACCGACCGCCGCATGGGTCGCACCCAGATCGCGATCCCGGCCCTGCTGGCCTTGAGCGCCGTGCACCACCACCTGGTGCGCGCAGGCCTGCGCACCACCGCGGGCCTGGTCGTCGAGACCGGCAGCGCCCGCGAGGTGCACCACTTCGCCGTGCTCGCCGGCTACGGCGCCGAAGCCGTGCATCCCTACCTGGCGATGGAAACCCTGGCCGACCTGCACAGGACGCTGCCGGGGTCGCTCAGTGCCGAGAAGGCCATCTACAACTACGTCAAGGCCGTCGGCAAGGGCCTCTCCAAGATCATGTCCAAGATGGGCGTGAGCACCTACATGAGCTACTGCGGCGCTCAGCTGTTCGAAGCCATCGGGCTGCAGAAGGACTTTGTCGCGAAGTACTTCCGCGGCACGGCCAGCCAGGTGGGCGGCATCGGCGTGTTCGAAGTCGCCGAAGAAGCTCTGCGCATGCACCTGGCCGCCTTCGGCAACGATCCCGTGCTGGCCACCATGCTGGATGCCGGTGGCGAGTACGCCTGGCGTACTCGCGGCGAAGAACACATGTGGACGCCGGACGCCATTGCCAAGCTGCAGCACAGCGCGCGTGCCAACCAGTTCGACACCTACAAGGAATACGCGCAGATCGTCAACGACCAGAGCCAGCGGCACATGACGCTGCGCGGCCTGTTCGAGTTCAAGGTCGACCCGGCCAGGGCCGTGCCGCTGGAGGAAGTGGAATCGGCCGCCGAGATCGTCAAGCGCTTTGCCACCGGCGCGATGAGCCTGGGCTCGATCAGCACCGAGGCGCACAGCACGCTGGCCATCGCGATGAACCGCATCGGCGGCAAGAGCAACACCGGCGAAGGCGGCGAGGATCCGGCGCGCTACCGCAACGAGTTGAAAGGCGTGAAGGTCGTCGCCGGCACGAAGGTCTCGGACGTGATCGGCAGCAAGGTCATCGAAGCCGACTACGAGATGCAGGCTGGCGACAGCCTGCGCAGCCGGATCAAGCAGGTGGCCTCGGGCCGCTTCGGGGTGACCACCGAGTACTTGGTGAGTGCAGATCAGATCCAGATCAAGATGGCCCAGGGTGCCAAGCCCGGCGAAGGTGGCCAGTTGCCCGGCGGCAAGGTCAGCGAATACATCGGCTTCCTGCGCTACAGCGTGCCGGGCGTGGGCCTGATCAGTCCGCCTCCACACCACGACATCTACTCCATCGAGGATCTGGCCCAACTCATCCACGACTTGAAGAACGCCAACCCGCGTGCGGCAATCAGCGTCAAGCTGGTTTCTGAAGTCGGTGTCGGCACGGTGGCCGCTGGCGTGGCCAAGTGCAAGGCCGACCACGTGGTCATCGCCGGGCACGATGGCGGCACGGGCGCTTCGCCCTGGAGCAGCATCAAGCACGCCGGCACGCCCTGGGAACTGGGCCTGGCCGAGACGCAGCAGACGCTGGTGCTGAACCGCCTGCGCGGGCGCATCCGCGTGCAGGCCGACGGCCAGATGAAGACCGGCCGCGATGTGGTCATCGGCGCCTTGCTGGGCGCCGATGAGTTCGGCTTCGCCACCGCGCCGCTGGTGGTGGAGGGCTGCATCATGATGCGCAAGTGCCACCTCAACACCTGCCCGGTGGGCGTGG
>DAORNK010000008.1:0-218 GCA_035440985.1 Rubrivivax sp.
CGGCTGCCGTGGACGAGCCCGACGCCCAGCGCCTGTGGGCCGCGCTGTGCCAGGGCGCCGAGATCCAGATGCCGCTGCCACCGGGCGCTGCCGAAGAGCGCATGCGCGAATTGGGCCGCATCCTGCGCAGCGCCGTGGATGGCACGCTGCGCCTGATGGCCGTGCGCGCCAGCACCAAGCACGAACTGCGAGCCGATGTCACCGTGATCCAGGCGCGT
>DAORNK010000008.1:250-33237 GCA_035440985.1 Rubrivivax sp.
ACAGGGCTCGAGTACCTGCTGCAACCGGCGATGCGCGGCTTCCTGGATGGCTCGGCGGCGATGGACGACGCCATGCAGGATCTGGTCGGCCACTCCATCGGCACCGTGGCGGGCATGCGCGCGGCCATCAGCGGCATGCTCGACCGCTTCGGACCCGAACAGCTCGAGGCCAAGCTGAGCGGCAAGTCCGTGCTGGACAGCGTGCTGCCCATCAATCGCAAGGCCAAGCTTTGGGATCTGTACCTGCAGCACCACGACGCCATCCGCGAAGAAGCGCAAGAGGACTTCCACAATCTCTTCGGCAAGGCCTTTCTCGCGGCCTATGAGCAACAGGTCGCCCAGTTGCGACAAAACAGCAAGGGTTCATGATCCGCATCCAGATGGCCAGTTGCAGCGAGCCGGGCTCGCGCAGCCACAACGAGGACGACCTGCGCCATGGCGTGGCGCGCAGCGGTTGTTATGCCGTCCTGGCCGATGGGGCCGGTGGCCACAGCCGCGGCGCTGAAGCCGCACAGCGGGCAGTGTCACGGATCGAAGCCATGCTGCGCGACGAGACGATGGCCTTTTCGCCCCACAACCTCAGCCAGACGGTGTATCTGGCGCACTCCGAGCTCCAGCACCACCAGCCGCCCGATGCACCGCAGTCGCGCATGCACTGCACGATCGTCGTGCTGTGGATAGACCCTGCGGCCGCACATGCCCTGTGGACGCATGTGGGCGACTCGCGGCTGTACCGCATTCGCCACGGCCGCACCGACGTCGTCACCACCGATGACAGCGTGGTTCAGCGCCTGCTGCAGGCCGGTGTGATCACGGCCGATCAGCTGAGCACGCACCCGCAGAAGAACCAGCTCATCGCGGCCCTCGGTATCGAAGACGAAGTCGAGCCGCACACCGTGGTGCGCCCGGTCGAGCTGCTGGAAGGCGACGCCTTCTTGCTTTGCAGCGACGGCTGGTGGGATCACTTCGAACCCGAGGCGCTGGCCCGGACATTGGCCAGCGCTCTGACACCGGAGACCTGGCTGCAGGCCATGCGCGATCAGATCCTGGCCCATCGCAAACCACGGCAGGACAACTTCAGCGCCATCGCCGTCTGGGTCGGCGATCCGGGCGAAGTCACCCATCCCGGCGCCGACGACACGCGTCCCCGTTTCATGCCGGGGAGCGGCTGAGCGGGGCGCAAGTCCTCTACCAGGCCCCGGTCAGCATGTTGGCAAAGGCCTGCGGCGGCGGCAGGCCGGCAACCGTCGTGCATGAACTGGCGCCACCGGCAGGCCACAAGGGCCACCAGAAACTGGTGCGGGCCAGTTGCTGCTGCAGTTCACCGGCCGCCAGCGCATGCGCCATTTCGCCCAGCGTGGCGCCTGCCGGCACCGCCTGGCGCCCGTGCGCGCCCGGCGAGGCCAGCATCGCCGACAGCGGTGCCAGCGCCGGCAGGTGCCTGCCACCCGGCCAGGGCGGTGCGGCATGCAGGGCGGACTCGAAGGCGTCCAGCGAGTGCTCCTCCAGCAAGGTGTTGAGCGCGGCACGGGCCATGTGCGTCCACCACAGGTCCAGGTGGTCGAGCCCGATGCGGTCCAGCGGCGGATGCTCACGCGACTGCGCAATGACCAGCGGGAAGTAGCGCCCCACGTTGTCGCAACTGGGCATCAGCACGCCAAACCACCAGTGCGGTCCGGCCAGGCCGGGCGCCCACGCGAAACGCCAGACCGGGGCGCTGAGGTAAGCCTGCAGCCACTGGTCGCCCAGTTGGGCCTGGCTGGAGGAAACACAATCCGACAGCCAGCGGTCGCAGGCCTGCACCCAGTCGTGGTCAAGCCGGCGCGAGGCGAAGTCGCCCAGGGCGGCCACCTTGCCATACCAGCCTGGCGCTTCCTGCCGGTTCATCGGTGCACTGCGGTACTCGACCTGGGCTACAGGCCGTTGGGGCAGGAGAAACTGCGCAGTTCGCTCAGGCGGAACGGGTTGCGCACGCTGCTGGTGGTGATGTCGAAGACCGCCTTTCGGCCATCGATGTCGAAGGTAGCGCGGAACTTCTCGCGCTCGCTGCCGGGAGCGAAGCTCACGCGTTCGAACAGCCGGTACAGGGCCCAGGGTCCGTCGTTGACCATGCCGGTGCTGCCGGCAGGCTGCACCATCACGCGCACGACGCCGGTGCCGCGCGGGCCGGGCCATTGCACGGTGGCCGGTATCTGCGGGCCATGGGCATAGCGCACGATCTGGCCATCCACGTCGAGCACGAATTCGCGCAGCGCGGCATCCATCTCGACGGGCTTGAACTCCAGCCGCGTGGTCGCCGTTGCGCTGCCTCCGCTGAAGAAGGTCTCGCGAATGACCTGCGCACGCTGGAACTGCGGCAGACTGCCCACGTCGCTGCCCAGGGGCACGCCGTCGACGGCCCGGAAGCTCCAGGGACGTGTGCTGGTGTCGATGTACGGTGCCAGTTTCTGCTGCATCTGATCGAAGCGGCCGCCGGGGCCGAACAAGGCAGCGAAGTCGGCCTGGGTGATCTCGCGCGCCGAACTGGCATCGAACGGATAGCGGCCTGTCAACGCCTGGTTGCAGAACTCGCCGATCTGCGCCCGCACATCGCGCGAGAGGCTCTCGCGAAGCTGCATCAACGCCACACGCGAACTGGTGCTGCCCAGGTTCTCCAGGATGGACCGCACCGGCTCGGGAGCGTTGGCGGCCTCGGCCTTGATCTGGTTGGGCAATGGCGAAGGCGGTGGCGCTCCGCCACCCTTGAGCGCGGAATCCACGGCCGTGAGCAGCACCTGCAGTTCGCCCAGCCGCGCGATCACCCCTTCGAGAGGCGCCTTGCCGCCCTCGGGCGCCGTGACCAGGCGGCGCAAGGACTCGAACTCGTTGTCCACGATGCTCTCGATGCGGTCAGTAGGCGCCCCGGTGGTCACGATCTTGGCGCCAGTGGCACCGAACACCCGTTTCTGCAGCGCTTCAGCCGCCTTGCGCGCACCCTGTTCGGCGACATCGGCCACGCTCTGCCCGGCCAGCAGCGTGGTTTCGCGCGACATGGCCCGCAGCAGGGGCAACAAGGGGGTGTCTGGCGCCGAGAGAAAGCGTGCGCGCTCCAGCGACTGGCTGATGCTGGTCATCGGTGCCAGCTTCACATCGGCGATGAAGTTCTTCCAGAGGTCACGGTACTCGATGAGATACAGGCGCCGCACGTCATCGGGCAGACGGGACGCGGCCTGGACCGCCTGCGGGCTCTTGGTGTCCACCGCCGCGATGCCCAGCACCCAGCCCTGCTCGCTGGCCAGCTGGGCCGTGGCCTCACCCACCACGGACTGGAAGCCCTTGTGGTAGCCGTTGAACGTGAACAAGCCCGGCACGCCGCGCGTCAGCGGCAGACCACTGGCACGCACGAAAACCAGCGGCGCATTGCCACCCCCGGCCTTGGCGACCGTGAACTCCGGGAAATCCGCACCCAGCCCACGCTGGCGCAGGCGGTTGTAGACACGCTGCGCCAGCGGCACGGCCGAGAGCTGCGTACGCGTGGCATCGACGAGCGCCTTGTCCTGCGGGATGGGCGAGACGGTGGCCCCCTGCGCCAACAGGCCGTCCAGATGGCGTGTCAGCGCTTCACGTTGCTCGGGGCTGAGCTCGCGCGACAGGCGCACGTCCCAGTCGTTCTCGACATGGGCCTTCAGCGACTCCGGCTCGAACCGCTCCGGGTCGTACATCATCAGATAGGCCTTCAGCGCCTCGTACTGCGCCTCGGGCTGATCACCGGCGCGAAGCTGCTCCTCCACGCGGATGGCCAGGCGCGGCAGCACGGCATCCACCAGCATGCGCTCGTAGGCCAGGCGCGCAGCACTGTCCAGCTTGCGGCCCTGGTACAGCCCAAAACCCAGCGACCAGGGCACGCTGCCATCGGCGTTGCCGGCCGCCGCCAGGCTGCGCGTGGCGTCCAGCGCCGGCACGATGGGGCGCAAGTCGGCGGTGGGACGATTGGGCGTTTCCTGCACGCCTTTGCGCACCACCTCGACGCGTTGAGCGACCGTTTCGATGTAGGCCTTGTTGTTGCTCCAGCTGACGGTCCAGGCCACACCGATGCCCACCGCCAGCAAGGCCAGCAGGGCATAGCCCGCCAGCGCCAGCGCACCGCGCCGCCGCTCCCAGCCACGGTGCGTGCCGGCCAAGCCGTGTTCGGCAAAGACCACATCGGTCAACAGACGAGCCAGGAAGAAGCTGCGCCCGCTGGACTGCTGGGCCGGCAGCACGGCCTGCTCCAGCATGTAGCGCCGCGACACGGAACCGAGGACGCGATCGATCGGCGAACCTTCCTGTGTGCCGCTGACGAAGTAGACGCCGCGCAACATGGGGTTGGCTTCGAAGGCGGACGGCGAGAAGACCTGCTGCACGAATTCCTGCAGCACTTCCCGCAGACTGGCGAACTGGTTCGGAAAACCGTAGATGCGGGCACGCCGCTGGGCATCGGGTTCGGCCTGCAGGCGGTCCACCAGACCATCGTTCAGGCGCTGCAGCAGGGCGTCGAATTCGGCGCCGAACGCGGCCTGCGCCGACGGCCCGTCCAGGCCGACCGTGAAGCCCCAGGGCGTGGCGCGCTGCTCCTTGTCCAGCGCGGCAAACGACTCGGCGAAGCCCGACATCAGGTCGCTCTTGGTGACCAGCAGGTAGATGGGCAGCCGCACCGCGAGCTGTTCGTGCAACTCCTGGACGCGGGCGCGCACCGCCAGGGCGTGCCGGGCGCGCTCGGTAGCCGATCTGGCGATCAGATCCGACACGGCCACCGTGACCAGCACGCCATTGAGCGGCTGACGGGGTCGGGACTTCTTCAGCAACTGCAGGAAACCACCCCAGGTGGCCTTGTCGTTGGCGGCATCGCTGTCCTGGGTGACGAAGCGACCTGCGGTGTCGATCAGCACCGCCTGGTCGGTGAACCACCAGTCGCAGTTGCGGGTGCCGCCCACGCCGCGTACCGCCTGCTCACCCATCTGACCGGCCAGCGGGAACCGAAGCCCGGCATTGCGCAACGCGGTGGTCTTGCCGGAACCGGGGGCGCCGATGATGGTGTACCAGGGCAGCTCGTAGAGGAAGCGACCATTCAAGGACTGGCGCGTGCGCTGCCACCAGGACGGCTTGGTGGGCAGGCCGCCGGCCTCGGCACCAAAGCGAGCGTTGCGCAGGGTCTGCAGTGCTGCTTCGAAGCGCCCGCGCACCGCCGCCATATCCGCGCTCTCGGCCGGTGCGGCCGGGCCTGCTGGCGGCGCCGCCATCAGCTGCTCGACCACCTTCTGGTTGCCGCGCCGCGCCCGCCAGGCCCGCCAACCCAGCCACGCCGCGCAGACACCGACCAGCACGGCGCTGACGATCCAGCGCGCCGTCACGCCATCCAGCGGCCTCCACTCGCCGATGGCCACCATGGGCCCGACGACCCAGATCACCGCCAGCATGAAAAGCATCAGCAGGGCCAGCAGCACCCAGCGGTTGAAGATCAGTCCGAAGAGCTTTTTCATGGCGAGCTCAGCGGGAAGCCGCAGGCGCGGCTGGCGGCGGCGCCGGCGTGGAAGGAGCGGTCTGGCCGCCTTGTTTGGCGGTCACCAGGGTGATCTCCACACGGCGGTTGATCGCACGATTGGCTGCGCTGTCGTTGGGGGCAGCAGGCTCACCGTCGGCACGGCCTTCCGCACGCACCCGCTCGGCCGCCAGACCGGAACGGACCATCAGGTCGCGCACCACACGAGCCCGCTCGTCCGAGAGATGCCAGTTCGACGGGAAGCGCAGGCTGCGCATCGCGGTGTTGTCCGTGTGTCCGGTGACGAGCACCGGGCCGGCGATCCCGGTCAGCGCCTCGGCGATGCGTTTCATCAGCGCCTCGCGGTCGCTGGCCAGGCTCGCGCTGGCCGGCGCGAACAGGCCATCCCCTCGGATCGTGATGACGCTGCGGTCGACTTCATCGCGCACCGCCACCAGGCCGGCCTTGATCTCCGGCTGCAGGAACTGCGCGACGCGCGGCTGGGCTGCTGGCTGGGCCACCGGGGCCACCGGGGGCGCCAGGCGCAGGCGTTGAATCTGTTCGTAGACCGGGTCAGCGCGGCCACTGAGCGACCAGGAATAGGCGCCATACAGCCCCCCCAGCAGCAGCACGCTCACCGCGGCCGTCACGGCCAGCGGCAACCAGCTCAGCACCTTGCGCACCGGTGCGGGCGTCGCGTGCCAGTGCTCAGCCAGCGCGGCGGGATAGGCGCCGCGCTGCTGCCGGATGATCTGGGCCAGCTTGGTGCGCACCGCATCCAGCTGCACACGCCCGCCTTCGATGACCCGGTAGCGGCCCTCGAAGCCCAGCGACACCGCCGCGTAGATCAGCTCCAGCAGGTCCAGGTTGGCATCGGCTTTTTCGGCCAGGCGCGCCATCAGCTGAAAGACCTTTTCGCCGCCAAACACTTCATTGTGGAATTCAACCAGCAGGCTGTGCCGCCCCCACAGGCCGCCGCCGCCCCAGGGCGTGTCGGAGGCGGCCTCGTCGACCATCGTGCACAGCACGTAGCGCGCGGCCATCACGCGTTCGGGCGCAATGCCGCGGTCCTGCGCTGCCTTGGCGAAGTCGCGCACCCCTTGGGCCAGCGAAGCACGCAGCGCGGCCGGGTCCAGCACCTGCCGTGTGTGACGAAGGCGCGGGACCAGCATGAGCAGTGGGTTGGCCTCGGCCAGCAGCGGGTTCAGGCCATGGGCGACGTTGGGCGCTTCGGGCAGCGCCGGCGCCGTTGCGGGTGCCTGGATCTGCGTCCGTCCCGTGGCCCAGCCGCCCGGGTTGGGCTTGATGAAGGTCCGCTGGCCGTCCATCGACCCGAACGGGTCGTTGATGGGCGGTTGTTCGTTGGCCATGATGACTCACCGACGCTCAGGGCTGGCGCACGGCCCAGAGCTCGAGCTCCAGGCCGGGGAAGTCGCCCCCCACGTGCATGGCCAGGTTGCCGGTGCGTTCCAGCTGTTTCCACAGATCGCCCTGGCGTTCCAGCTCGAAATAGTGGCTGCCGGCATGGAAGGGCAACTGACGCGGGGCCACTGGCAGGCTGCGCATGGCCACGCCCGGCAGCTGCAGGTTGACCAGGTCCTTCAGGCGATCGGCCGGCCCGAGTTTGGACTGCGCAGGAAAGCGCTGGCGCACCTGCTCGGCCGGCAGCTGCGCACGCACGGCCAGCACGAAACCGGCCGTGCGCAGGAGCTCCGCGTCGTGGATCACGGCCGTGCGAACGCCATGCGTGCGATCCACCAGTTCGATCTGCACGGCATGGCGTTCGATCACCGCCGAGAGCAGTTCGCGCAGATCCTGGATGACCGGCGCGAACGTGCGCTGCAAGTCATCGTGTCGGTACACCGGGTACTCGGGGGGATGACGCTGGGCGGCGGAGAAGGTGGCCAATTCGCCCGCCAGTTCCAGGCAGGCCAGGTAGAACGGCCAGGGATGGACACTGGGCGCGCCACCAAACTGCCGCAGCACCGGCTCGGCCCGGTTGAGCACCAGCAGCATCATGAAGTCCGCGACCTCCGAAACGCCGTGGCCGAGCTGCCCCATCTGCGAAGCCAGCGTGCGCGCCTTCTGCTGCACCAGGCTGTGCAGCAGCGTGGCCGTGGTCGAGAGCTGGCCGCTGGCTTCGATCCGCGTCTGCGGCGCAATGTAGCCACGATCGAGCACGACCTGACCATCATCGCGGCGCTCGACGACGCGCACCGCGCCCAGCACGGCGTACGCGTCGGTCAGGTCGCGCTGCCGCAGCAGGCGAAAGCTCACGGCCCCGGTCTGCACCGGCTCGGGGTCATCGGTGGCGTTGGTGTGGTCGCGCAGTTCCTGATCGGTGACCCTGTAGCGGCTCATGGCGTCGGCCGCACCATCGCCGAAATCAACCTCGGTGACACCCACCCGGGCCTGCGGCGCAGCCAGGTAGATGATCTCGGACTGCACGTCCGGAGCCACCGCCAACGGCGCCGGCAGTGCGTCGCCATCGGGCATCGAAAACGGGGTGCCGTCGGTCAGCACGCCACTGGCGCGCGCCAAGGCCATCCGGCCCAGGGCCAACTGGGCTTCGTCGATGACCAGCTCACCAAAGCCCCAGGCGTAGGGTTCTGCTGCCCGCACCCGGGTGTCGACCAGATGCTCGACAAAACGCTCTTCCTGCTGGAAGTGGTGGGGTTGCAGGAACATGCCCTGCGACCAGATGACGCGATGACGGGTGGTCAAGACGCGCTCCCGTCACCGCAAGCGGTGCGATCCGAAGACTTCATCGCCAGGCCTGCGCTCAGGGGGAAACCAGGGCCGCGACCGACAAGGCTTCGGCGCGGATCAGGACCTTCTGCGCACGGCCCGCCTCGACGGGAACAGCCACGCGCCAGCGGGCCTTTTCGAGGTTGCGGAAGCCGGCGAATACCGCCAGGAATCGCGTCTCGGGGCCGAGCTGCTTGTTGTAGGGGCGTGTTTCGCCGGGCTGCAGGGTGAACTCCTCGCGCGAGACCATGTCGGCTCCCAGCGTGGCGGCATCGGATTGGTACAGCGCCATGAAGTCGGCCTGGTTGAAACCGGCCGCGGTCTTGAGTTCGTACACACGCAGCAAGAGCGGGGAAGGCCGCTGGCTCACGCTGGGATTCAGATCGGCCGCCGCCTGGATGCTTCCGGCCACCGAAGCCACCTTCGGCGCGCTGGAGCAGCCCGCGCCCAGCAGCACCACGGCGCCGGCCACACCGATGCCCAGCAGATGCCGCCGCTGCGGCGCAAGTCCCGTTTCGCGTATCAGCACAACGCCATCTCTCGTCACGGACCCATCCGTGCATGGCGAAGAATAGTCAGGGCCTGCCGGCTGCCGTCGTGACTAAGGTAATCCGGCCCGGCTTGGGCCGCGTGGCTTGCTGCACAGTACCCGTCGCGCCTCGGCGCCCCTGACATCCGCGCACCACCCTGCCCCAACTGCCATGAAACCTCGCCGCAAGGTCCTGCTCGTCGACGACCATGAACTGGTCCGCCTGGGCGTCAAGACATCGTGCAGCGATCTGTTCGAGATGCCCATCGACTGGCTGGAAGCGCAGACCCTGCAGGACGCGGTGCGCCTGTACGCCGAAACGCCGGGCATCGACGCCGTGCTGCTGGACCTCAATCTGGCCGACTGCAAGGGCTTGCAGGGCCTGCGCCTGTTTCTCCAGGCGCACCCCGCCGCCCGTGTGGCCGTCTTCAGCGGTACTCAGGACGAGTTCGTGGTGCGCCAGGCACGGGCCCTGGGCGCGGTGGGGTACATCGGCAAGAGTGGTGTCGCGTCCCAGTTGCGCGAGAGCCTGGGCGGCCTGCTGTGGCCCGTGCAGGGACCGGGCGCGCGCGCTGCCGGCGCGGGACTGTTTCCCCGCATGCCGGCATCAGCCATGTACGACCGGGTGGCGGAGCTCGGCCCGCGCCATCTGGAAATCCTGGAACTCGTGCTGTCGGGCTGCACCAATCAGGAGATCAGCCACTCGACGCAGCTTTCGCTGGGCACGGTGAAGAACTACGTCTCGTCCCTGCTCCTGGCCTTGGACGTGCGCTCACGCGCGCACCTCATCAGCCTGTTCCGGTGAGCGCTGCCGTGGCCCGCTACGTGGCCGTGGAGGGCAGCCCGGCCGGCGACGCAGCGAACGCCGAGCCGGCTGCGCAGCAACGCACGGCAGTGCGTCGCCAGTTGCGCGAAGGAGGGCGTCAGGCCGCAGTGGGCCAGCTGTGGCTCGTGGGCAGTTCCATGCTGACCCTGTGCCCGTTGGGGTCCTGGGCCTTGTGGCACGGCGCTTGGTCTTGGCCCGCGGCACCCTGGGGTCTGGCCGTGCTGGTGGTGGCCGTTGCGCTGATCGCCCTGCCGCGACGTCATCCTGCCCCACCCGATCTGGCTTGGCCCGCGCTACTGGCCAGCGGCGCCCTGCTACTGCTCGTTCCGAGCTGGATCGGCCTGCCGGATGCACGGCCTGCATCGGCCGCCCTGGCCATGCTGTGGGCGCTGGGCTGCGCCAGCCTGCTCGCGCCGTGGCGCCGCCTGACCCTGGTTACACCTTGGCTACCACTGGCGGCCGCTGCGGGCGCAGGGGTGGGTTCTGGCCTCGTCGCCATCTGGCTGACGGCAGGCCTGCTGGCGAGCCTGACCTGCGCGGTTACGGGCTGGTCGCGACACCGCAGTTTCAGCCGCGACCTGCGCCGCCAGCTGTCCCTGGACGCCCGGGCAAGGGCATTGGAGGCCGAGCGCGACACGGCACTGCGCACCGACCAGGAAAAGAGCCGCTTCGTGGCCATCGCCAGCCACGACCTGAGACAGCCGGTGCATGCGCTCGGGCTCTTTGCGGCCACGCTCCAGAAACGCCTGCAGTACACACCCGACGAGCCCTTGGTGCGCAACTTCCTGCGCGCCGTGGAAGACCTGGAGCGCTCGTTCAATTCCATGCTGGACATCTCGCGGCTTGATGGCAGCAACGCCACGCCCCTGATGCACACCTTTCCGCTGCGCGACCTGTTTCGGCGGTTGCAGATGCAGTACGCGGGGCAGGCCGAGCTCTCTGGCCTGGGTCTGCGCTTTTCCACCGGCGGCAAGTCCGTCACCAGCGATCCGCAGCTGCTGGAGCGCATCATCGGCAACCTGGTGCAGAACGCAATCAAGTACACGACGCAGGGCGGCGTGGTGGTGGTGGCACGCAGCACCGCCACGCACGTCAACGTGGAGGTCTGGGACACGGGCACAGGCATGGCAGCCAGCGAGCTGCCCCGCGTGTTCCAGGAGTTCTACCAGGTGGCGCCGGGGCGGCGCGACCGCAGTCAGGGCCTGGGCATGGGCTTGGCCATCGTCAAGCGCCTGGCGGTGCTGCTGGGACACCGGCTCGAGGTGGCTTCGCGGCCCGGTCGGGGCACGATGTTCCGCGTGGGCATCGCCATCGGCACGCTGCCTGGCATCCAGGACGATCTGGCCCCCGCCGACACGCGGCCAATGGCCGTGGACACACCGCAGATGGTGCTGATCGTCGAGGACGAAGAGCCGATCCGCGAAGGCTTGCGTGTGCTGCTGCAGGAGTGGGGCTACCAGACCATCACCGCGGCCAGTGCCGCCGAAGCGGAACAGGCGGTGGTGGCACTGGAGGGCCGCGTCGACCTCGTGCTCAGTGACCTGCAACTCAGCCCGCAGCCCGGCGCGCCGGACGGCGTGGCCGTCGTGGAAAGCGTGCGCCGTCTCTGCGGCTACGCCGTGCCGGCGGTGATCGTGACCGGGGATACCTCGCGCCAGGCCGTTCAGCTGCTGGCGGCACGTGGAGACCCGGTGCTGTTCAAGCCCGTCCAGCCACGACGCCTGTTCGACGCCATGCGCGCGGCCTTGGGCTGAGCCTGCCCACGTCGGATTGCCGAAATCGCAGATCCCCCGGTGTGGGGTCAGATGACTTTCGGACGCTGCCGACCCCGGTCTTGGCTTCTAGAGTCCGCAGCACGTTTCCAGCAGGGTCGGCCCTGGCCACCTGCGCACCTTCTGCCATTGGCGAGCATGCCCTCCCTGCCTTTCGAACCCGTAGTCTTGCTGCAGCCGCTGAGCGCTGATGCGCCCAGCGGCCCGGACTTGGTCTACGAACCACCCTTTGCCGCCCTGGAATCGGCAGGCGCGGGCAAACCCGAACGGCAGTACGGCGAGAAGGTCTACCCGGCCGAACCCCCCGACTGGGTTGCCGTACAGGAACAGGCGCTGACGCTGGCCGCAACGACGCGTGACCTGCGCATTGCGGTCTGGCTGCTGCGCTGCGGTTGCAGGCTGCATGGCCTAGGCGGCGCGGTGGCAGGCTTGCGACTGCTGGAAGGGCTGCTGCTGGGCCTGTGGGACAGCGTGCACCCACAACTCGACGCCAGCGACAACAACGATCCGACGATGCGCCTGAGCGCGCTGGCACCGCTGGCGGCGAGCGACGCCGTGCTGGCCGACCTGCGCAGCATGGCGCTGGCGCCCGTGCGCGGCAGCCTCACCTTGCGGGATCTGGAACTTGGTTTGGGCAAGGCCGTGGCCGGCCCCGATGAACCGACGCCCACCGAATCCGGTGTGCTGCAGGCCCTGCAGGCGCTGCTGGAACAGCACCCGGCACTTGCCGAGCAGGCCAACGCCGCCACCCAGGCCGCCACCCATCTGGTCCGACAGCTGGACGAGCAACTCGGCGCTGCCAATACCGTCGAACTGGCCCCGCTGGTCCAACTGCTTCAGGTCCTGACGCAGGCCATCCGGCGGCTATCCCCCGAGGGCAGGGACGACGCCCGCGACTCCAGCCGTGAGGTCGCCGCCGACGGCAATGCGCCGCGAGCAGCCGCCGGCGCTGCGGCCACCGGCACGATCAGCAGCCGGGCCGATGCCGTACGTGAGCTCGAGCGCGTGTGCGAATGGCTGGAACGTCACGAACCGGCCAACCCGGCACCGATTCTCATCCGGCGTGCGCAACGCTTGATGAACAAGAGCTTCCTGGAGATCATCCGGGATCTGGCACCCGACGGCCTGGCGCAGGTGGAAAACCTGGCCGGACCGACCGATCAGACCTGACCCCACAGACCACAGCCACCGCAAATCGCGGATCCCAACGGAGCATCCCATGGCCACCAGCAGTCAGAAGTTCATTGCCCGCAACCGGGCGCCGCGTGTGCAGATCGAGTACGACGTCGAGCTCTATGGCGCAGAGAAGAAGGTGCAATTGCCCTTCGTGATGGGCGTGATGTCCGATCTGTCTGGCAAGCCCTCAGATCCCCTGGCGCCGGTTGCCGATCGCAAATTCCTGGAAATCGACGTGGACAACTTCGACTCGCGCATGAAGTCGATGAAGCCGCGGGTGGCCTTCCAGGTGCCCAACACGCTCACGGGGGAAGGCAACATCGCCGTGGACATCACCTTCGACAACATGGACGACTTCTCCCCTGCGGCGGTGGCGGCCAAGGTGGATGGTCTCAAGCAGATGCTGGAAGCGCGCCAGCAACTGGCCAACCTCATCACCTACATGGATGGCAAGGTCGGCGCAGAGGAACTGATCGCCAAGGTCATCAAGGACGAGGCCCTGCTCAAGTCGCTGGCGGCCGCCAAGGCACCCCCCAGCGAAGGTTGACCACCCAGCCGCCACCATCCAGAACCCCTTCTCAGCCGCTACGTCCACGAGAAAGCTAGACCGCCATGGCCGACCAGAGCTCCCAATCCTCCACCGCCCTGCAGGGCGTCACCTTCCAGGGCAACGATTTCGCGTCACTCCTGAACAAGGAATTCAAGCCCAAGAGCGATGAAGCCAAGTCTGCCGTCGAGCAGGCTGTGCAGACCCTGGCACAGCAGGCACTGGCCGGCAGCAAGCTCATCGGCAGCGACGTGCTGATGTCGATCGAGGCCATGATTGCCGAAATCGACAAGAAGCTCACCGAGCAGGTAAACGCCATCATCCACCACGCCGACTTCCAGAAGCTCGAAAGCGCCTGGCGCGGCCTGCATTACCTGGTGAACAACACCGAATCGGACGAGAACCTCAAGATCCGCGTCTTGAACATCAGCAAGTCGGAGGCGGCCAAGACGCTCAAGCGCTACAAGGGCATCTCCTGGGACCAGAGCCCCTTGTTCAAGAAGATCTACACAGAAGAGTACGACCAGTTCGGCGGTCACCCCTTCGGCTGCATCATTGGCGACTACTACTTCGACCAGACCCCGCCCGATGTGGAGATGCTGGGCGAGATGTCCAAGATCGCCGCGGCCTCGCACGCCCCCTTCCTGGCCGCCGCGAGCCCCACCGTGATGCAGATGGGCTCCTGGCAGGAACTGGCCAACCCGCGTGACCTGACCAAGGTCTTCGGCACGCCCGAGTACGCAGCCTGGCGTTCGCTGCGCGAATCCGAAGATTCGCGCTACCTGGGCCTGGCCATGCCACGCTTTCTGTCGCGCCTGCCCTATGGCGTGAAGACCAACCCGGTGGAGGCCTTCAATTTCGAAGAAGAAACCGGCGGCGGCGACCACAACAAGTACACCTGGTGCAACGCCGCCTATGCGATGGCGGTGAACATCAACCGGTCGCACAAGCTCTACGGCTGGGGCACGGCCATCCGCGGTGTCGAAGGCGGCGGCGCCGTCGAAGGCCTGCCGGCGCACACGTTCCCGACCGATGACGGCGGCGTCGACATGAAGTGCCCCACGGAAATTGCCATCAGCGACCGGCGCGAGGCCGAGCTGGCCAAGAACGGTTTCATGCCGCTGGTGCACCGCAAGAACAGCGACTTCGCCGCCTTCATCGGCGCGCAGTCGCTGCAGAAGCCAGCCGAGTACGACGACCCCGACGCCACCGCCAATGCCAATCTGGCCGCGCGCCTGCCCTATCTGTTTGCCTGCAACCGCTTCGCCCACTACCTGAAGTGCATCGTGCGGGACAAGATCGGCAGCTTCAAGGAACGCGCCGACATGGAGAAGTTCCTCAACAACTGGATCATGAACTACGTTGACGGCGATCCTGCCAACTCGTCGGAGTCCACCAAGGCGCAGAAGCCATTGGCAGCTGCAGAAGTCGTGGTGGAAGAAGTCCCGGGCAATCCCGGTTACTACACCTCGAAGTTTTTCTTGCGGCCGCACTATCAGTTAGAAGGTCTGACAGTGTCGCTGCGTCTCGTGTCCAAACTGCCATCCCAGAAGCAGTGACTCTTCCCTGACTGACCTTCCTGTCATCTCAAGGCATCCGCATCAAGCAATCTCAAGGAGCAACCCACCATGGCAATCGACACACATATCAAGTTCACCGGCGTGGATGGTGAAGCCACCCACAAGGACCACAAGGGCGAAATCGAAGTCCTCTCCTGGGGCTGGGGCGTGGTCAACCAGTCGCAGACTGCAGGCGGCGGCAGCGGCAAGGGCAAGGCCGAGCCGATGGCCTTCCACCTCACCAAGCTGTACTGCAAGGCATCGCCCATCATGGCCAAGAAGTGCGCCCAAGGCGTGCACTTCGATACCGTGACGATGACATGCCGCAAGTCCGGCGAAGGCCAGAAGGACTTCCTCAAGGTCACGATGAAGGAGGTCTTCATCAACAGCATCAGCCCATCCGGCAGTTCCGGCGGTGACATCATCGAGTCCGTCCAGATGACCTACGGCTGGATCGACTTCGATTACAAGGCGCAGGATGACAAGGGTGGACTGGGCGGTGGTGTCGCGTTCAAGTGGGACGTGAAGAAATCCGATTTCCCCTGACATCAGCCGGGTCGGGTCGCTGCGGGAGTGACGAATTCGGGCACGTAGGATCCTCTCCCGCGCGCCTGTTGGGGTTCCGTTCCCCCACTTCTGCAGTGGCCGCTTGGAAAGGCCTCGCGTCTGAACCTCGTCGAAGGACACCCCATGGCACCACCGCCACTCATGCCGCTGGATGACGCAGACTCTGTCGATGCATTTCTGCATGTGCAGACCAAGCGTGCGGGAAAGATAAAGGGGGAGTCAACGGTCTCGGGTCAGATCGACGACATCATCGTCAAAGGCTGGGCCTGGGGGCTCAGTGCCAGTTCGGCACTGGCCACCGAAAAGAGCGAACGCCGCTCCTACTCGGTGCTGACCGTCCACAAGCTCATCGACCGCGCGACGACGGGCTTGATGGCGGCACTGGCGACCAACGACGAAGTCAAGGAAGCCAAGCTCACGCTGCGCCGCGCCGGGGGTGCGCAGGAGATTTACTTCACGATCAAGCTCGAAATGGCGCGCGTCGTGAGCCAGCGCCACGAGACAGGCGCCGACGGTCACCCCCGTGAGTCGATCGCCATTGCCTTCCGCAAGATCGAGGTCCAGTACACCCCGCAGGCCAGTTCCGGCATGCGCGGCGGTACGACCGTGTTTGCCGACGAGATTGAACTGTCATGATGATGGCCGCCGCAGGCGATTCCCCCGAAGCCCTGCTGGCCGCCGGCGATCCCGTCGCCGCGCTCAAGGCACTTCAGCAACAGGTTCGCAGCCGGCCGGCAGACGCCAAGCTGCGCATCTTCCTGTTCCAGTTGCTGTGCGTGCTCGATCAGTGGGCACGTGCCCATGATCAACTGAAGGTCTGTGGCGAACTTGATTCCGGCACGCTGGCGATGGTGAACACCTACGGCGCCGCCCTGCAATGCGAAGCGGTGCGCGCTGCCGTGTTTGCCGGCCGGAATCTGCCCCATGTATTCGGCCCGCCCACCGCCTGGGTGGCTTTGCTGGCCCAGGCCCTTCAGCTGGAGTCCCAGGGCCACGACGAACAGGCCGCGACCTTGCGCGCGCAGGCGTTCGAACAGGCACCGGCCAGCCCAGGGCAGATCGACGGCCAGGCCTTTGCCTGGCTGGCCGATGCCGATTCGCGCCTCGGCCCGGTTCTGGAAGTGATCATCAACGGCCGTTATGGATGGCTGCCTCTGATCCACGTGCGGCAGCTCGACATCGAGCCCGTCACCGACCTGCGCGACCTGGTCTGGGTGCCGGCGCACATCCAGTTCATCAATGGCGGCGAGACGGTGGCCTTGGTGCCCTCGCGCTATCCGGGCAGCGGCAGTTCGCCCGACATGAACCTGCAGATGGCGCGCAAGACGGAGTGGATGGCCATGGGTGGCGAGCAGTACAAGGGCCTGGGCCAGCGGGTGCTGGCCACGGATGCCGGCGAGCTTGGCCTGCTGCAAGTGCGCCAGATCGTGCTGGACGAAACCACCACCGAAGCCACGGCATCGTGACGCAGCCAGGCATCGCCCAGCATGGCCACGCCTGAGGTCCGCGACCGCCTCCAGCCTGCCCTGCTGGATCGCCTGACCGACGAGTCCCCTGGCCAACGTCAGGAGACCGACGATCAGCGTGTCATGTCCAAGGGCCAACTGCGGCATGCCGTGTTGCGGGATCTGAGCTGGCTGTTCAATGCCACGCAGCCGCGGAGCGGCTGGGCCGAAGAGCACCCAGCGCTGGCCGGCAGCGTGCTCAATTTCGGTTTGCCGCCGATGTCCGGCACCCGGGTGTCCAAGTTGGACGTCACTTTGCTGGAACGCGCCATCAAGCGTGCCATCTTGGACTTCGAACCCCGCATCCTGCCGGAAAGCCTGTCCGTGCACGCGCTGGAAACCGGCAGCGTGCTGGACATGCACAACATGATCGACTTCGAGATCCGCGGCCACCTGTGGGCGCAGCCGGTCCCGCTGGAGATCTTGCTGCGTACCAAGCTCGATCTGGAAGCCGGTCAGGTCGAAGTGCGTGAGGCTGGCAGCAGCGGCCGGCTGAACCGCGACATCTGAGCGTGCAGCAGCGATCCCATGGACCCCCGCCTCACGCGCCTCTACCAGGACGAACTCATCCACCTGCGTGAGATGGGGCGCGAATTCGCCCGCAATCATCCCAAGATCGCCAGCCGCCTGGGCATGGAAGCCCTGGAAGTCGCCGATCCGTATGTGGAACGGCTGCTCGAAGGTTTTGCCTTTCTCACGGCGCGCGTGCAACTCAAGCTGGAAGCAGAACAGCCACGCCTGATCGCCCAGCTGCTGGACGCGCTGTACCCTAACTTCCTGGCGCCGGTGCCTTCGATGGCCATCATGCAGATGGGCGTGGACGTGGCCGACCCCAATCTGGCCCGCGGCCACCTGGTACTGCGGGGCACGACCATCACGTCCCTGCTGCCGCGCGGGCAGAACACCCGCTGCGAGTTCCGCACCGCCATGGACGTCACGCTGTGGCCACTGGAACTCGTGCAGGCCCAGTACTTCAGCTTTGCGCCGGACCTGCCGCTGGCCCGCTTGCCACAGGCACGCCCCATGAAGGGTGGCTTGCGCCTGCGGCTGCGCTGCGGCGGCGGCCTGCGCTTCGACCAACTGGGCCTGCAGCGGCTGGGTCTGTTCATCAGCGCTGCCGACGACGTGGCTTACCGGCTGCACGAGCTCGTGCTCGGTACGGCCCTGGGCAGTCTGGTGATGCCGGTACCCGGAACGGCTCCGCCGGGTACGCCCCCCATGGCAAGCCCGCAGCCCGGGCACCAGTGGCGCGGTCCCGAGAGCATCCTGCCCGTGGGCTACGAAGCCGACCAGGCCCTGTTGCCGGAGTCGCTGCGCTCGTTTTCCGGACACCGGCTGCTGCAGGAAGTGGCCGCCCTGCCGCAACGACTGCTTTTTTTCGAGATCGACCAGCTGGCACCACGTCTGGCCCAATGCTGCTGCACCGAGGTCGATCTGGTGGTGGCCTTCGCGCGCGGCGATCCCAACCTGGAGGCACTGGTCGACAGCGGCAGCCTGGCGCTGTTCTGCACGCCGGCCATCAACCTCTTCGAGCGCCGGCTGGACCGTGTCTCGCTGGGCCCGGGGACCTGGGAATACCACCTCGTGCCGGACCGCACGCGCCCGATGGACCTGGAGGTCCACAGCGTGCAGTCGGTTTTCGGGCACGGGCTGGCACGCTCGGCAACCGGGGATGACACCGAGGGACCGCGCGAATTCAAACCCCTCTATGCCAGCCGCCACGACCAGGTGGCCGACGGCCATGGGTACTACACGCTGAGGCGCGAACCCCGCCGCGCCTCTGATCGCCAGCGCCTGCAAGGTGCCCGTGTACCGTCGTACCTGGGTGAGGAGGTCTTCGTGTCGTTGGTGGACGCCGGCCATGGTCCCTACCGCGAATCCCTGCGTCAGCTGTCGGTCAATGCATGGGTCACCAACCGCGACTTGCCCGCTCTGCTGCCGCCAGGCAGCACCGGTGGCGAACGCGCCTGGCAGATCGACTTGCCGGGGCCGGTCTCGAGCCTGCAGTGCCTGCGCGGGCCTACACGACCGGTGTCACGCCAACCCGTGGGCGCCATCGGTTGGAAGCTGGTCAGCCAGGTCACGCAGAACCACCTGGCCCTGGGCGACAGCCCGGAAGTCGCAGCCGCCGTACTGCGTGACAGCCTGCGCCTGTACGGCGCTCCCAACGACGTGGCCTGGGGTCATCAGGCCGACGGCCTGCGCTCGCTGCAGGCCCACAACGCGGTGCGTCGCCTGCCCTTTGCCGGGCCGCTGAGCTTCGGTACCGGAACCGAACTGACCCTGGAGGTCGACGAACAGGCTTTCCAGGGCAGCAGCGCCTTCCTGATGGGCTGCCTGCTCGAGTGTTACCTGGCGCGTCAGGCTGCCATCAACAGCTTCACGCAGTTCACGCTCAAGAGCGTGCAGCGTGGCGTGATCAAGGCCTGGCCGCCTCGTGTCGGTCTGCGGCCGATCCTGTAGCAGCTGGAACGGCATGCAGCCTGATGCGGCCACGGCAGCTGCCAACCCGGCCACCGGTGCCGGCTTGGGCCAGGTCACTCCTGAAGCCGTTCGGCGCGAGCAGGCCTTGCAGGCACTCTTGGACGATCTCGAACGCCAACCCTGGGCGCACGACTTCTTCGCGCTGATGCGCCGGGTGGATGCCTTGCGCCCGGAACTGCCACGCACGGGCCAGGCGCGCCGCCCCTCGCAAGAGGCCCTGCGGCTGGGACAACTGCCGGAGATGGACTTTGCCCCGGCCGCACTGGCCAGCTTCGCGCGTCCTCCGGCGGGGCCACCTCGGCTGGGCGTGCGCTTCTTCGGCCTGCTGGGCCCGCAAGGCCCGATGCCACTGCACGTGACCGAGTACGTGCGCGAACGCCTGCGGCAGCACGGCGATCCGACCCTGACGCACTTTCTGGACCTGTTCCACCACCGCCTGCTGACCCTGTTCTACAGGGCCTGGGCGCAGGCCCAACCCACGGTGCACTTCGACCGGCCGGCCGATGACCGCTACACCGCATGGCTGGGTTCGGTGGCGGGCCTGCCGCCCCTGGATGGCAGTGCGCTGACCACGCCGTCTCTGGCGCACCAGGCCGGGCTGCTTGCCACACGTGCGCGCCACCCGGAAGCGTTGTGCAAGGTACTGCGCCAGTTCTTCGGCGTTGGCGTCTCGCTGCGCACGCATGTGGGCCAGTGGCTCAGCATCGAGCGTACCGACCGCTCCCGGCTGGGTCATGCCCGCAACCGTGTCGAGCGTGCAGCCAACCCCGGCGCGGCGCTGGGACTCAGCGCCAACGCCGGCAGCAAGGTGTGGGACCGCCAGTACCGCTTCCGCCTGCACATGGGTCCACTGACGCTGGCGCAGTACATGGAATTCCTGCCCGGCGGGCCGGCCTGGCGGCAGCTGGAGGACTGGGTCAAGCTGCTGGCCAGCCCTGGCCTGCGCTGGGACCTGCAGCTGCAGCTGCGCCCCAGCGAACAGCCCGCACCGCGCCTGGGACGCCATGTGCGCCTGGGCCTGACCGGCTGGCTGGGCCACACGCCCGACCTCCATCAACCGCCGCCTGGCGAGCGAAGCCTGCTGCGCTTGCGACCCGCCACCAACTTCCTGCTACGCCGCCCTGGAGTCCTCAATGGCTGACATCTCCCGTACCGCATCTTTCGGCAAGCTCAACCCGCTGGCCTACAAGGCCATCGAGGGCGCGACGGTGTTCTGCAAGATGCGCGGCAATCCACTGGTGGAGCTGCAGCACTGGCTGATGCAGATCCTCAATGCGCCTGACAGCGACCTGCACCGCATCATCCGCCACTATGAACTGGACACGGCCGCCATCGCGCGCGAACTGACGCAGTCGCTGGACCGTCTGCCCCGCGGGGCTTCGTCGATCAGCGACATCTCCACCTTCGTCGACACCGCCGTCGAACGCGGATGGCTGTACGGTTCGCTGATGTTCGGCGAGAACCAGGTGCGCACCGGACATCTGCTGGTGGGCATGCTCAAGACCGCGCAACTGCGCGGGGCACTCTCGGGCATCACGAAGCAGTTCGACAAGCTGCCGGTGGACGACTTGTGCAGCCGCTTTGCCAGCCTGCTGAAGGACTCACCGGAACAGGGTGCAGCTGCCAGCGAAACCGGCGCGGCGCCGGGCGAGGCCAGCGATGCCATCGCCCCTGCAGCGATGGGCAAGCAAGAGGCGCTCAAGCGCTTCACCACCGACCTGACCGAACAGGCGCGCGGCGGCAAGATGGACCCCATCGTCGGCCGTGACGACGAAATCCGTCAGGTGGTGGACATCCTCATGCGGCGACGTCAGAACAATCCGATCCTGGTGGGCGAGGCGGGCGTTGGCAAGACCGCGGTGGTGGAGGGTTTTGCGCAGCGCATTGCGCGCGGCGACGTTCCGCCCGCGTTGAAGGACGTGGCGTTGAAGGTGCTGGACGTGGGCCTGCTGCAGGCCGGCGCCAGCATGAAGGGTGAGTTCGAACAGCGCCTGCGTTCGGTGATCGACGAAGTGCAGTCCAGCGAGAAACCCATCATCCTCTTCATCGACGAGACGCACACGCTGGTGGGCGCAGGCGGCGCGGCCGGCACGGGCGACGCGGCCAACCTGCTCAAGCCGGCGCTGGCGCGCGGCCAGCTGCGGACGATCGGTGCCACGACCTTCGCCGAGTACAAGAAGCACATCGAAAAGGACCCGGCGCTGACCCGGCGCTTCCAGAGCATCACCGTCGACGAACCCGATGAGCCCAAGGCCATCCTGATGATGCGTGGCGTGGCCAGCACGATGGAAAAGCACCATCGGGTGCAGATCCTGGACGAAGCGCTGGAAGCCGCGGTCAAGCTCAGCCACCGCTACATCCCGGCGCGCCAGCTGCCCGACAAGAGCGTGAGCCTGCTGGACACGGCCTGCGCCCGCGTGGCCGTGAGCCTGCACGCCACGCCGGCTGAAGTGGACGACTGTGCCCGGCACATCGAGTCGCTGGAAACCGAAGCCGGCATCATCGGCCGCGAATCGGCCATCGGCATCGACACCCGCGAGCGTGATGCCACCGTGCAGGAACAGCTTGACCACGAGCGCGCCCGCCTGGAAGCACTGAACACCCGCTGGCAAGCCGAGAAAGGCCTGGTGGACCGCCTGCTGGCCCTGCGTGCCCGCCTGCGCGGCGACGCCCAGCCCGTGGAAGGCACGGGCAGTGCGCTGGAGCAGACCGCGGCCGCAGCCGCCAAGCCCGTCGAATTGACGGCCGAAGAGCGCGCGACCTTGCTCGACGAACTGAAGCAGGTGCAAACCGAACTGACCACGCTGCAGGGCGAGACGCCCTTGATCCTGCCCACCGTGGATTACCAGGCCGTGGCCAGCGTGGTGGGTGACTGGACGGGCATCCCGGTTGGGCGCATGGCGGCCAACGAGATCGACACTGTGCTCAAGCTGCCACAGCTGCTGGCCCAGCGTGTAATCGGCCAGGACCACGCGATGGAGATGATCGCCAAGCGCATCCAGACCTCGCGCGCCGGGCTGGACAACCCCAGCAAACCCATCGGCGTATTCATGCTGGCTGGCACCTCGGGGGTCGGCAAGACCGAAACCGCGCTGGCCCTGGCCGAGGCGCTGTACGGTGGCGAGCAGAACCTCATCACCATTAACATGAGCGAGTACCAGGAGGCACACACCGTCAGCTCGCTCAAGGGCGCGCCACCGGGCTATGTCGGCTACGGCGAGGGTGGCGTGATGACCGAAGCCGTGCGCCGCAAGCCCTACAGCGTGGTGCTGCTGGATGAAGTCGAAAAGGCCCACCCAGACGTGCACGAGATCTTCTTCCAGGTCTTCGACAAGGGTTTCATGGAAGATGGCGAAGGCCGTTTCATCGACTTCAAGAACACGCTCATCATCCTGACCACCAATGCCGGCACCGAGCTCATCGCCGGCCTGTGCAAGGACCCCGAACTGATGCCCGACCCGGAGGGGATGGCCAAGGCCCTGCGTGAGCCGCTGCTGAAGGTCTTCCCGCCGGCACTGCTGGGCCGGCTGGTGACGATTCCGTACTACCCCTTGTCCGATGAGATGCTGGGCAAGATCGTCAAGCTGCAGATGGGCCGCATCAAGAAGCGGGTGGAGGCGCGCTACAAGATCCCCTTCAACTACAGCGACGATGTGGTCAAGCTCGTCGTTTCCCGCTGCACCGAGAGCGAATCCGGCGGCCGCATGATCGATGCCATCCTGACCAACACCATGTTGCCCGACATCAGTCGCGAGTTCCTCACCCGGTTGATGCAGGGACGTGTCATTGCCGGCGTCGACGTGCAGGTGCGCGACGGCAACTTCGACTACCACTTCGCATGAAGCTGCGGCCCAGGAAGGCCGGCGAAGCGGGGGCCAAGCTGGGTGACCTGCTGGCACAGGCCATCGATCTGGTCCGAAGTTCCCGCCACGCCGAGGCCGACCGGGCCCTGACGGCCATCCTGCGCCACTGGCCGGAACAACCCGACGCGCTGCACTTCCTCGGTGTGCTGCGCCACGGGCAGGGGCGCATCGAAGAAGCCTTGGCTTTGGTCAGGCGCGCGCTGGAACAGGCCCCCGAACACGGGCCGATGTGGTCGAACCTGGGCAACATCCTGCTGGGTGCGGGCCGGATCGATCAAGCCGTCGAAGCCTATGAAAAGAGTCTGCAACTGACCGGCGACCAGCCCGAAGCGGCATCGCCGCTGAACAACCTCAGCACGATCTACCGCAAGCAAGGCCGACTTGCAGATGCCGAGGCCGCATGCCGCAAGGCTGTGGACCTGGTGCCTGACTTCGCAGAAGGTTGGTACAACCTCTCGCTGGTGCTGATGGACCGCGGCGCTGTCGAAGAGGGCGTGCTGGCCAGCAGCCGCGCCATCGCCCTCTGGCCCAGCCACCTGCAAGCCCGCGACCAGGTCATCCGGGCCCTGGTTCTTCTGGGCGAGCGCGACCGTGCAGCCGCGTTGTACCGGGAGTGGCTGGCCGAAGACCCCGGCAACCCAGTGGCCCGGCACCAGCTCGCAGCGTGCCTGGGCGAGCAGGTCCCTGAACGCGCGAGCGATGCCTACGTGGAACAGGTGTTCGACGCCTTTGCCGGATCCTTCGATTCCAAGCTGGAGATGCTGCACTACCGCGCGCCCGAACTGGTTGCCCGGGCGCTGGGTGAGGCAGCCGGTGAACCGAGGGCCGCACTGGACATCGTGGACGCCGGTTGCGGCACCGGACTCTGCGGCCCGCTGGTCAAGCCCTGGGCGCGTTTTCTGGCGGGTTGCGACCTTTCCGAAGGCATGTTGCGGCGCGCCGTGCCACGCAAGGTCTACGACAAGCTGCACAAGGCCGAACTCGTCCACTACCTGGACACGCAGCCCGATCGCTTCGACGCCGTGATCTCGGCCGACACCCTCTGTTACTTTGGTGACCTGCATGCAGCAATGGCGGCATCGAACCGTTGCCTGCGGCACGGGGGGTTGGTGGTGTTCACCGTCGAGGCCCTTCCCGAAGGTGCGCGCGAGCCCCATGTACTGCAGGGCAACGGCCGCTATGCCCACAGTCAGCAGCATCTGGTCGAAGCGATTGCCGCGGCCGGCCTGCGCATCCTGGCCGTCCAGGGCGAGGTCTTGCGCCATGAGGCCGGGCGGCCAGTGGCCGGTTGGCTGGTCTCGGCAACCAAGCCTTAGGTCGCACTGACGGTCCAGCGCAGACGTTGCAAGTTTGCGTCTCCCCTCGTCGATGCCGCTTCTCTTGCGTTGGCAAGCCGGGCGTTGCATGCAGGCCGCGGTCCTGGAGCACATCGAGCTCGCGGCCGCGCAGCCGCTGCACCGCGTGCGGCTGCAGGCCTTGCCGGTGGACGGCGAGCAGTTGAAGGACCCGCACGATGGCACGGTGGTGTGGCTGCCGTCGCTCTGGCAGACCCTGACCTCTGGAGGATGGGGAGAGGCCTGAGGCGCAGGGCCGGCACAGCTTGTGACTTTCGGCGGTGCATGCTGGCCCGCCCTTGGGCCAGCATGCGACCGGCAGCTTTACCTGCCCAGCCACCGTACACCCGCCATGACAACCGCACTGAAGCTGAACTGTCCGTTGCCCCCGCAGGAGCTGCTGTTCAAGGCCCTGGCGGCCAAGGCGGGGCTGAGCACGCTCGAGGAGATCGAGCTGGACCTGCTCAGCGACAAGCCCGACCTCAGCGCGGAGAAGCTGCTGGGCAAGCCCATGGGGGTGGAACTCAAGCGCGCCGATGGCTCCAAGCGCCACTTCAACGGCATCTGCATGCGCTTTGGCATCGCCCCGCCCCAGGGTCGCTACTACGGCTATCGCGCCAGTGTGCGGCCCTGGCTGTGGTATCTCACGCGCACCGCCGACTGCCGCATCTTCCAGGACTTGAGCGTGCCGGAGATCGTGGAGAAGGTCTTCGCCGATCACGGCCCGATCGCCAACTTCCAGTTCAAGCTCGACCGCAGCTACCGCACCCGCGTGTACTGCGTGCAGTACCGCGAGACGGACTTCAACTTCGTGGCCCGGCTGCTGGAGGACGAGGGCATCTACTGGTACTTCGAGCACTCCGAAGGTGCGCACAAGCTGGTGCTGGTGGACGACCCGAGCTTTCATGAGCCGGCCCCGGGCTGCGAGAAGCTGCCCTTTTACGGCAACGCCGGCCAGGTGCCCCCGGGCAAGGAGTTCGTGGGGCAGTGGAGCTTTTCGCGCGAGGTGCAGACCGGGCGCGTGGCGCTGACCAGCTACGATTTCGAGAAGCCTTCGGCCACGCTGGGCACCGACGGCGCGCATCCACGCGAGCACAGCCTGGCCGACTACGAGCAGTTCGACTTCCAGGGCGAGTACACCGTCAAGTCCGACGGCCAGCAACTGGCCGACAACCGCATGGAGGAGCTGGCCGCGCGCCACGAGCGGCTGTCAGGCAGCACCAATGCCGAGGCCTTTGCCACGGGGCATGTCTTTGAGCTCACGCGCCACTGGCGCGAGGATCAGAACGCCAAGTACCTGGTCACCCACACCAGCCACACCGCCAGCGTCACCGGCTACGAGTCGGGCCAGGGCACAGGCCAGTACGCCTGCAGCTTCTCAGCCATTCCCGCCGCGCAGATCTTCCGCCCGCAGCGGCGCACGCCCAAGCCTTTCGTGCAAGGGCCGCAGACGGCCATCGTGGTCGGCCCGGCGGGCGAGGAGATCTTCACCGACAAGTACGGCCGCGTGAAGGTGCAGTTCCACTGGGACCGCTACGGCAAGAAGAACGAGAAGAGCAGCTGCTGGGTGCGCACCTCCAGCCCCTGGGCGGGCAAGAGCTTCGGCTTCGTGCAGATCCCGCGCATGGGCCAGGAGGTGGTGGTGGACTTCCTCGAGGGCGACCCCGACCAGCCGCTGATCACGGGCCGGGTCTACAACGCCGAGCAGATGCCGCCGTGGGAGCTGCCGGCCAACATGACGCAAAGCGGGGTGCTCAGCCGCAGCACCAAGGGGGGCGCCTACGGCAACGCCAATGCGCTGCGCTTCGAGGACAAGAAGGGGGCTGAGCAGGTCTGGCTGCATGCGGAGAAGAACCAGGACATCGAGGTCGAGAACGACGAGACGCATTGGGTGGGGCACGACCGCAAGAAGACCATCGACCACGACGAGACCACTCACGTCAAGCATGACCGCACCGAGACGGTGGACAACAACGAGAAGATCACCATCGGGGTCAACCGCACTGAAGAGGTGAGAGCCAACGAGGACATCACCATCGGCGCCAATCGAACCGAGTCCGTGGGCGGCGACGAGAAGATCGAGATCAGCGGCAAGCGCACCGTTGACGTCGGATCCGACGAGACGATCACGATCAGCGGCAACCAGTCCATCACCGTGGGTGCCAGTCTGGATGAGACCGTTGCCGGGTCCCTTTCTCAGACGGTCGCCTCGACCTCAACGCTGACCGTTGGTGCGAGCTTGAATCAGACCGTTGGCGGTGCGGTAATGATGAAGAGCGGTGGCCCCACGACCATCATGGCTGCAGGCGGCATGACCATCGTGGCGCCAGGGGGCACCCGCACGATCGACAACATGTTCGACAAGATCGGCGGCTTCCTGACCCAGAAGTTCGGAGCGCAGAGCACGGTCGCCGGCATGAGCTACCAGGCCACCGGCGTGGCCATCGCGCAGACCGGCTCCAAGGTCGAGACCACCGGCACGTCGCATAGCACGACCGCGCTGAACTACGAGGTCAAGGGCGTCAACATGGCCTACGTGGTGCTCAAGTGCGAGAAGGCCTCGTTCGAGATCAAGACCGCCGATGCCCACATCATCGCCTGAGCGGCAGGCATGAAGACGATCAAGCCCGGCGCCGTCGCGCTGCTGACGCGCACGATCGAGTTTCGCGGGCGCTTTCGCTTCATCGTCACGCCGATGCTCTTCGTGTCGCTGCGGGGGCCTCTGCGCCTGCGGAGCGAGGCCGCGCTGTGGCAGTTTGCCGCTGAGGAACTGGGCCCAGGAGCCGCGCTGGACGCCTGCATGCCCAAAGTGCGCGGCGAGTACATCGTGCAGGCTCGCGCCACGCCCCCGGCCGGCCCCGCGGCCGCCTGCGCAGTACGCGCCCGGGTTGGCGGTTCGGAGAAAATCCTGGTGGCCCAAGGCGAGCGCCACTGGCTGGGCCAGGAACCCAGCCCGGCCAAGCCCTTTGCGGACCTGCCCCTCGAATGGCGCCATGCCTACGGCGGCGATGGCTTCGCCCACAACCCAACCGGCATCGGACACGTCCGCCCCCAGGATCCAGCAGCGCCGTGGCGGCTGCCGCAGGTTGAATACCCCGACGACCCCTCATCCCGCCCGGGCAAGCCCATTCGTCCGGCAGGTTTTGGCGCCCGCGATCCGATGCACCCGGAGCGCGCGGCGCTGGTGGGCACCTATGACGACGCCTGGTTCAAGTCCGACTACCCCGGTCTGGCGCGCGACCTGGACTGGCGCCATTTCAATGTCAGCGCTCAGGACCAATGGCTGGACCTGCCGATTTCGCCAGTCGCCCCGTGGGAGTTCGAGAATCTGCACCCCAAAGAGCGTGTGCTGCGCGGCAACTTGCCCGGCTTGGTCACACGCTGCTTCGTCACCCGGCTGGTCGACGACCAGCCACGTTGCGAGGAAATCCCGACCCAGCTCGACACCGTGCTCTTCTTCCCACATCGCGAGTGCGCTGTGTTGATAGGGCGCGGCAGCCTGGAAGTCTTCGAGGAAGACGCCGAGGAGATCAAGCTGCTGCTGGCGGCTGCCGAGTGGCAGGACGAAACCCGTCCGATCGGGCACTATGCCCAGGCCATCCAGCAGCGGCTCGATCCGGAAAAGGGCCACTTCCTGATGCTCAAGGAAGACGACCTGCTGCCTGGCGGCATGCACGAGCGCTACACCGTCGAGCAGTTTGTCGGCGCCCCGCCGGCCGACCCTCGCCCGCTGCTCAGCGCCAACCTGCGGCGCCGGCAGACCGCAGAGATCGAAAGCGCCCGCGCGGTGGTCACCAGCTACGGCATCAACCCCGACGAAGGGCACGCGCCGAGCATGCCCGCCCCGGCCGATGAACTTCCCAAACGGCTCGAAGACCTGCCCGCGCACCTGGCCAAGGTCCAGGCCAGGGCGGACGCCGGCAAGGCCGACATGGCAAGCCGTGAAGCCAAGTCCGACCTGGAGCGGCGTGAGGTGTTTGCGAATCTGGGCATGGACTACGGGGTAGTCGAAAAGGAGTACTCCAGCAAGCCCAAGGGCCCGCCGACCATGACCGCACAGGGCCAGTTCGACACTCTGACGCAGTTGCGCCGCACGCTGGTCGGGCAGGGCGAGAACCCGGCAGAAGTGGACCAATACCTTGAGGACCCGCGGTTCCGGGAACGCATGCACTCGGCCGAACGGCAGTCCAAGGAGGCGTATCGGGCCAGCGCCCACCTGCAGGATCAGATCGACCCGCTGCCGGCCGAGCACATACGCTTCATTCGCGAACGCGCCGAGCAGCATCTGCAAAAGGGCCGTCCCTTCGCCGGGCTGAACCTCACCGGCGCCGACCTTTCCGGCATGGACTTCTCGGGCTGCGATTTCAGCGGCGCGCTGCTGGAGGGCGTGGACTTCAGCCGCAGCCAGCTCGAGGGATGCCGGTTCGACAAGGCCGTTCTGGCGCGCGCAAATTTCAGCCACGCGCAAGCAGTGAGCGCCAGCCTTCGCGAGGCCAATCTCGGGCACGCCAACCTGACCGATGCCAACTTCACCAACGCCGACCTCGAGGGGTCGATCCTGCGCGGCGCACACTTCGCCCGGGCGCGATTCGTAGGCGCCAACCTCCAGAAGGTCAACCTGATGGGCGGCGCCGACTTCAGGGATGGTGACCTCTCGGGCTGCAACGCGGCCGACGTCGTTCTGCTCGATGCCGATCTTCAAGGGCTGGTGTGTCGCAACACTTGCCTGGATCGGGCGGCCTTCGTCCGCTGCAACCTGTCAAAGGTCGACTTCTCTGGCGCCAGCCTGCAGCGCGCGGCGTTTCTGGAGGTCAAGGCGCCCGGCGCGCTGTTTGCTGGCGCACGGCTGATCAAGACGGTTTTCGTGGGCACCAACATGCTGGACGGTGCTGACTTCCGTGGTGCCGAGATCCACACCTGCAACTTTCGCCTGGCTTCGCTGGAGCGAGCCCGGTTCGACGGGGCGCGCATCGGCGAGTCGGACTTCTCGGGTACCAAGCTGCAGGCGGCCAGCTTTGCGGCAGCCATGGCGACCGACAGCCGGTTTGTGAAGGCAGATCTGCGTCGGGCCACGCTCGCTGGCGCCAAGCTGATGAACAGCAGCTTGGCCAATGCCCGGCTCGAAGGCGCAGACTGCCGCGAGGCCAACCTCTATGCGGCCGACCTGGCACGTGCGGCAGCCGACACCAACACCTTGTTGGAAGGCGCGATCACCACCAAGGCGCGCACGTATCCGCGGCGGCGGTATCCGACCACAGGCGCCCCATGAGCCAGCCCACCCGCGAGCAGCTCTGCGCACTGGTGCACGCCGGCACCGAGGCCAGGGATCTTGACCTAAAAGGTCTGGACCTGAAGGGCGCTCTCCTGGGCGGAGGGGTGTTCTGCGCTTGCGACTTCTCCGGCGCCAGGCTCGCACAAGCCGACATGCGGCAGTCCAGCTTCTTCGACTGCCGCTTCGACACTGCCTGCCTGACTGAAGCGCGTACGCAGGACAGTCTCTTTGCGCGCTGCAGCTTCGCCGGCAGCGACCTCAGAAAGGCCGCGTCGCTGAACACGAACTTCGCTGAGTGCCAGTTCACCGACTGTGACTTTTCCCAGGCCGAGCTGGGGCTGGTCGTGTTCGTCAAGTCCAGACTCGAACGTGTGCGGTTCATTGGCTGCCGCACTGACCGCGCCAACTGGCTGGAGTGCGAACTGGTCGCACCCGACTTCAGTTCAACACTGTTGGACCGCATCGTCGTGCTGAAAGCCGACCTGCGCAATGCCAACTTCACCGGTGCGCAACTGAAGAACGTGGTCTTCCTTCAATGCCAGCTGGTGGGCCAGAAGTTCGCGGGTTCCGATCTGACCCAGAGCCAATTGATCGGCGCCGATGTGAGCGGCTGCGATTTCCGCGGCGCGGTGCTGCATCAGTGCAATTTCCAGGGTGGCAAGGCGCGGGCGACGCAGTTTGCCAAGGCCGACGCCCGCAATGCCATCTTCATGGGTTGCGACCTTGCCGGCGCCGACTTTCAAGGCACCGTGTTGACGCAGGCCATCTTTGTCGAAGCGCAGGTGCAACAGGCGCGTTTTGACCGTGCCGACATGCGCCAGAGCCTGCTGATGCGGGCAGTCTGCCACCAGGCCTCGTTCGCCAATGTCAGGCTGGACGAGGCCGATGCTTCACACGCCGACCTGCGCGAGGCCGACCTGCGCGGTGCGTCGATGTACCGCACCCGGCTGCACGGAGTGCAGGATCAGGGCGCGGCCTTTTCTGACCGGCTGCGTGCGCTGGAGAGTGACGCTTCGCTGCTCGCTGCCGAACGCTGGCAGCCACGTGTAATCTCGAGTCAATGAGGAGCCCGACATGGGTGACCGTTCCAACGAACTGATCCGGCAGCTCACCGAACTGCCCGTCCATGCCATCGGCACGGTCCTCGACGGCGGCGACCTGGAGCAGCTCCGCGTGTCGCTGCCGCAGGGCGAGTTCCCGGCCCGCCGCGCGGCCAGCTGCCTGCTGCTGGCACAGCCCGGCGACCGCGTGCTGGTCAGTGGGCCGAATGCCGCTGCGCTGTATGTGATCGCTGTGCTGGAGACGGCCAACGCAACACCCAGCCGGCTGGCACTGGGGCAGGATGCCGTGATCAGCGTCAGCGGGAGGCTGAGTGTGGCCTCCGAGGAACTCGTGGTACGAGCACGCCGCGCCACGACCCTGATCGACCAGCTGAGCAGCTTTGGCCGGGAGCTCAGCGCCTCGATTGGCAAGATCAAGATGGCAGGCAATCTGCTTGAGAGTTTCTTTGACCGGGTCAGTCACTTCGCGGGTCACAGCGTGCGCACCGTCGAAGGGGTCGACCAGGCCCGCAGCGGAACGATCGACTACCGTGCCGCCCAGTCGCTGAGCCTGCACGGCTCGGAGATCATCGCTTCGGCCAAGACGCTGGTGAAGGTCGATGGCGGGCAGATTCACATCGGATAGGGGGTGCGAGCATGTTCGCCAATACGCAGATGATGGGCATGGACACCGGGTTCCCGGATGTCTGCCTGACCCCGGCGCCTCCCGCGCCGGTGCCGGTGCCGATCCCCTACCCCAACATCGCGATGGGTCCCACGGCGATCCCCAACTGCCCAACCATTCTGCTGATGGGTGCACCGGCCCACAACATGGCCACCACCATTCCAATGACCAATGGCGACAACGTCGGAATTTCGCTGGGCGTTGCCTCAGGTACCGTGATGGGCCCCTCGCGTCACCTGACGGCCGCCTTCATGACGCTGCTGATGGGGATGCCAGCCACGCGTTTGACCAGCATGTCCTTGCAGAACAGCACCAATTGTCCCGGCTGTCGCATCGTGCCCAGCCAGGTCAAGGTGCTGTTGCTCGGTCCCTGATGTCCGCGGGCCTGTGCGCATTACCGCGGGCGTGAAGAACATGGCAACCACTTTACTCGTGGTGCTTGGTTTGCTGATCCTGGCCGGTGCCGCTTACCTGTTTCTGATTCGGCCTGATGCCGCAGACGGCTACGATTTCGGGCATACCCAGCGTACGCTTCAGACCGGCACGCTTGCCAGCGCCACGGTCCTGAAGTTGCGCGATACGGGCGGACGTCTGAACAGCAACCCGGCTATCGAGCTTCAGCTTGAGGTGCAGGCCCCGGATGGGCTGGTATACGCCGCCACGACCCGGGCGATCATCTCCAGCGTCGATCTGCCCCGGTTCCAGCCCGGTGCCCGCATCTCGGTGAGGATCGACCCGGCCGACCGCAGCAGCGTCGCCATCGTTCCCTGAACCGAGCTTGGCGTTTGGTTGCGGTCCATGACCTGAACTCTGAAGCTTAACCAACCTGAAGTAGCTGGTGTGCGCACCTGTCGGGTGCACAACGCAAGAAAAGAGGGGGCCGATCTAATCGATCGGCCCCCTCTTCGAATAATAGCCTGACAATGTCCTACTTTCACACGGGAACCCGCACTATCATCGGCGCAAAGGCGTTTCACTGTCCTGTTCGGGATGGGAAGGAGTGGGACCACCTCGCTATGGTCATCAGGCTTAACTTGTAACCCTGCTGCGCTTCGCAGCAAGGCAAAATTCATAGAGTCTGGTCAGCAGATTGCGTCCACTTGGCATAACGACGAACGATCAAATCACCCGTCAAAGTTATAGGGTCAAGCCTCACGAGCAATTAGTACTGGTCAGCTTAACGCATTACTGCGCTTCCACACCCAGCCTATCAACGTCCTGGTCTAGAACGACTCTTCAGGGGGCTCAAGGCCCCGGCAAGACTCATCTTGAGACGAGTTTCCCGCTTAGATGCTTTCAGCGGTTATCTCTTCCGCACTTAGCTACTCGGCTATGCCACTGGCGTGACAACCGATGCACCAGAGGTGCGTCCACTCCGGTCCTCTCGTACTAGGAGCAGGCTCTCTCAATCTTGCAGCGCCCACGGAAGATAGGGACCAAACTGTCTCACGACGTTTTAAACCCAGCTCACGTACCTCTTTAAATGGCGAACAGCCATACCCTTGGGACCGGCTACAGCCCCAGGATGAGATGAGCCGACATCGAGGTGCCAAACACCGCCGTCGATATGAACTCTTGGGCGG